>JAHFPN010000010.1 GCA_023269635.1 Hyphomicrobiales bacterium
CCCGCCACCGACTTGAACACGAGACCCTTCGCGCTCGGATCGGGCAGGCCGCCGGTGATGAGCAGGCGCAGATTTTTCCTGGCGCCGATGATCTTGATCGCTTCCTCGCTTGCCGCGGGCGCGATGATGACTTCCGTGAAGATTTCGACCATCGCGCGCGCCGCCTCGGCATCGAGCGCGCGATTGGTCGCGATGATGCCGCCGAAGGCGGAAACCGGGTCGCAGGCGAGCGCCTTCCGGTAGGCGTCGAGCAAGGAGGCTCCCTCGGCGACGCCGCAGGGGTTCGCATGCTTGACGATGACGACCGCGGCGGTGCGCGAAGGCTCGAACTCGGCGACACACTCGTAGGCCGCGTCGGTGTCGTTGATGTTGTTGTAGGAAAGCTCCTTGCCCTGCACCTGGCGGGCGGTGGCGACGCCGAAGCGCGGCTCGGGTGCGGAATAGAACGCCGCCTGCTGATGCGGGTTCTCGCCGTAGCGCAGCTTCTCCACGAGCTTGCCGCCGAAGGCGCGCCAGGCCGGCGCGCTTTCGCCCGTCTCGCGCGCGAGCCAATTCGCGATCGCGGCGTCATAGGCGGCGGTGCGGGCATAGGCTTTCGCGGCAAGACGGCGGCGAAGGCTGAGCGTAGTGCCGCCGTGCTGCTCGATTTCCTGCAACACGGCCGCATAGTCGGCGGGATCGACGATCACGGCGACGTCGTCGTGGTTCTTGGCCGCCGCGCGCACCAGCGCCGGCCCGCCGATGTCGATGTTCTCGACGCGCTCGGAAAACGGCGTGTCTTTCGCGAGCGTGGCTTCGAACGGATAGAGATTCACCACCACGAGATCGATGGCTAGAATCGCGTGTTCGCGCATCGAGGCCTGATGGGCCTTGTTGTCGCGGATGCCGAGGATGCCGCCGTGCACCTTCGGGTGCAGCGTCTTCACCCGGCCGTCCATCATCTCAGGCGAGCCGGTGAGCTCGGAAACCTCGCGCGCTTTCAGGCCCGCGTCGGTCAACGCTTTGCGCGTGCCGCCGGTCGAAACCAGCTCGACCCCGCGGTTTGCGAGCGCGCGGGCGAATTCGGCTAGACCGGTCTTGTCGGAGACGGAAAGCAGCGCGCGGGCGACGGGGCGGACGCGTTCGGGCATCGGCCTGCTCGGGAGATTGCGCGCCGCCATAGCACGGCGCGGGGATTGAGGGAAACGGTGCCCGGTCAGCCTCTACAGCGGCAGCTCGGGCTCCGGCAGGTCGCTCCTGCGCTCGCCGGACCCGGGCGACTCGGCGCGGATCAGGGTCCACACCACCCGCGGCACGCGGTGCGCGCGGCCGGGGACCACGATCTGGTCGGTGCGGCGCGGACCGTCGATCGCGGACAAGAACACGCTCTCTTCGAGATCGACCTGCAACGCCGAGGTGGTGAACAGCCAGCTCTGATGGTTGGGCAAGAGCAGCAGCACGCTCCTGCCGTCGGCGCGGCGGCTGGCTTTCACGCTCGGGTGCAGGTGGAAGCGGATGGCATAGAGATCCGGCACCCCGGCCGGGATCTCCTCGCCGTCCGCGGAGACGAAGACATCCTCGCCGTCGAGGCGGCTGCCGTCATTGGCGAGCCGCCAGGAACGCTGGTGCAAGATGCCGAAGCGCTCGGCATAGCCGTCGTGGGTGGCGCGGCAGAGCTGTGCGCCGTCGCGCTCGGTGCGCACCACCTTGAGCTCGGTCGGGCCGGAGATGATCGGCGTGCCGAGGAAGCGCTGGAACGCCTCGCCCACCAGGAAGCGGCACGAGGAGGTGTCGTTGAAGGTCGCGGTCGAATGCGCGGCGGTGGCGCGCGCGGCCTGCCGCCAGGCGTCGCGGTTGGTGATCGGCATGCCGCAATTCACGATCAGGCGATTCTTGCCGGCCGAGAATTCGAACGAGAGGCAGCCGGCGTGCGCCTCGTAGCTCAAGGTGAAAGGCGGCGGCGGGCCGGCGTCGGCGATGACCACGCTCGGGCCGGCCTCGAGCCGCTGGTAGCCCGAATGCGCGGCGTTGGCGACTGGCGCGCCGCGGGCGTCGTCATAGGCGAGCACGGTGGCGAGCAAATCGGCCGGCGTCGCGCCCATGCCGTTGAAATGCGCGAACGCGCCGTCGCCGTGACGGAAGAAGCGGAGCATCGGCATGATGCGGTCGATGGCGTTCTGCAGCGCCGGCGGCGGCGGGTGGTTGCGCGCCTCGAACGCCTGCCGCAGTGGCAGGAGATCGAGCAGGATCTCGATCAACACGCCCGGGTTGCGGCCGATGTGGCCGCCGTCGGGCAGAATCTGGCGGTCGAGCTCGTCGGCGAGCCGGCGGATGGCGGAACGCAGGAGCCGCGTCTGATCGGCGATGCAAAGACCCCCGAAGGCCAGCGCGACGGCCGCGAGCAGGCGCGGATAGCCGTCGCGCGTCTCCAGCACGGTGCGGCGCAGGTAGCGCACCTGGCGGGTGAGGCTCCTCAGGAACGCGCGATAGAAAGCGTGGTCGGCGTCCTGCAGGATCAGCGGCGATTGGCTGATCCAGGACACGATACGGCGGGCGACGATCTCCGGCTCCCAGCCGAGCGGATGGGAATTTCCCTGCAGCGTGATCCAGTCGTCGACCAGCGAGCGGGCGTTCTGGCGTGCGATCGAGGTGGCGGCGGCGCGCAAATGCCGGAGCCAGGCGAAGCCCAGAAGCGCCTCCGCCCATTCGCGCGAGGGCGGCGTCACTTCGAAGGGCGAGCGCCCTTCCGCGGAGACCACCTTGCCCGCGAAGGCGAAGCGGCCGGCGTAGATCTCGCTCGCCAGCGTCGGATCGCCGGTGCGCAGCTCCTGCGGCGCGATCAGCAAACGCTCGGGCACTTGCAGCGCCAGGCGCCAGCGATAGAGCGGATTGGCGGTCAGGCGGCTGACGAACCGCCGCCAGCGCTGGCCGGCCACGAACATCGCAAGCCGCGTGCGTTCCGCCATTGCCTCACCGGCCATTGGCTCGATCCCGCGATCCGGTGCGACTGGCCCGCGCCCGGCCCACCACCATAGCGAAGCCGACTAGAGCGGCCAATTGCGGCGCAAGTTTACCGCCGGCGGAGCCGCGCGGCATAGAAGCCGTCGCAGCCGGAAAGGCGCGGCTGGGGCGCCGGCAAATGGCAGGGAAGCGTGCGCAAATCGCCCGCGGCGTTGACGAAATCGTTAACGCCGCCGACCTCCGCGGGCCGAATCGGCACCCGCTCGAAATCGAGTCGACGGGCGAAGAGCGAGTCGATCTGCGCCTCGTTCTCCTCGGGCTCGAGCGAGCAGGTGGCATAGACGAGGAGACCCCCAGGCCTCACGAGCTCCGTGGCACGGTCGAGGAGCCGCGCTTGCACCGCGGCAAGCGCGATGACGTCCTCGAGGCGACGCAGCCAGGGAATGTCCGGATGGCGGCGGATCGTGCCGGTCGCGGTGCAAGGTGCATCGAATAGCACGGCGTCGAACGGCTCCGCGTGCCATTCGGCGACGTCGGCCGCGACCAGTTCGGCCGCGAGCTTGAGGCGCGAAAGATTTTCGGCCAGGCGCTTGAGGCGCGCCGGCGAGCGATCGATCGCGGTCACGCGCGCGCCGGCGGCGGCGAGCTGGGCGGTCTTGCCGCCGGGCGCGGCGCAAAGATCGGCGACGCGCAAGCCGTTCACCTCGCCGAGGAGCCGCGCCGGCAGGCTCGCGGCGGCGTCCTGCACCCACCAGGCGCCTTCGGCGTAGCCGGGCAGCGCCGTCACCGGGCCATGCGCCTCGACGCGCAACGAGCCGGTCGGAAGCAGGCGGCCGCCGAGACGCGCGGCCCAGGATTCGGCGTCGGCCTTGACCGAGAGATCGAGCGCGGGCTCGACGCGGTGCGCGGCGGCGATGGCGCGCGCGGTCGCGGCGCCATAGGCGCGCGTCCAGCGCTCGTAGAGCCATGCCGGCGTGTCGAGCGCGGGGTCCAAGCCTTCGAGCGCCGTGCGGCCTTCGCGCACCATCCGGCGCAGCACGGCGTTGACGAGTCCGGCATAGCGGCCGCCGCTCTCGGCGCGCGCAAGCCGCACCGAGAGATCGACGGCGGCATGGTCCGGAACCTCGAGAAAGAGAATCTGCGCCGCGCCTACGATCAGCGCCGCCTCGATGCGCGGCGTGTTCTCGGGCAAGCCCCGCTCGAGGAAGCGGCCGAGCAGCGCGCGAATGGTGCCGAGGCGGCGGAGCGCGGTGGCGACAACCATGCGCAAGAGCGCCCGGTCGCGCTCGGCGAGCGCCTTGAGGTCGGGAAGGGTGGAGTGATCGAGGGCTTCGTCGAGCGGGCGCCGCCGGTGCAGCACTTGGATCAGCACCTCCGCCGCGAGGCGGCGGGCGGTGACGCCCGGCACGTCGCCTTCTTCTCCCTCTCCCCGTTTGCGGGGAGCGGGTCGGGGTGAGGGGCGGTCGGAAGTCGATTTCAAAAGCGCTTGCCCTCATCACCGGCCGCAATGTTCCCGGCGGAAAACATGGAGTGAGCCGGGGACTTCCGCAAGCAGGCGGTTCGGGACTAGGCTGGAGCCGCTGGGGCGCCGATTGCCAGCCATATCGCGAGGCGCCGATGAACGAACGCAAAGCATCGAGCAAGCCGCCAGGGCCTGAGGGTTCGCCCGAGGCCAAGCGCAAGCTTTCGCCCGCCGCCGAGCGGGCGCTGAAGGAGGCGGAAGCGCGCCGCGCCGCGCTCGACGCGCGCACGGCCGATCGCCCGAAGGAGCATGGCGGGCCCAAGGGCCCGGAGCCCGTGCGCTACAGCGACTGGGAGAAGAAGGGGATCGCGTCGGATTTCTGACCCGTCCCTTTCCCTTCCCCGCTTGCGCGGGAGGTTCTCATTTTCCCTCCCCCGCTTGCGGGGGAGGGTAGGGTGGGGGTTAGCGCACGACCACGACCGGCGTGCCCACGCGCACGCGGCCGTAGAGATCGAGAATGTCCGCGTTGAACATGCGGATGCAGCCGTAGGAAACGAACCCGCCGATCGAGCCCGGCGTATTGGTGCCGTGGATCGCGTATTCGCCGCCGGAGAGCGTGAGCGCGGCGACGCCCATGGGGTTCTTCAGGCTGCCGCCCGGGATCACCTCGGGCAGGCCCGGCTTGTCGCGCCGGATTTCGGCCGGCGGCGACCAGGCCGGATGCAGATACTTGCCGTCGACATAGGCGGTGCCGGTCCATTGCCGCCCCTGGCGGCCGACGCCGACCGGATAGCGCAGCGCGGTGCCGTTGCCGAGCACGTAATAGAGCTTCCGCTCGGCGGTCTTCACCACGATCGTGCCTGGTGCATAGCCGTTGAAGGCGACGATCTCGCGCGCATTCGCCGGCAAGGCGGCGACGAGCGTGCAGAACGCGAGTGCGATGACGGAGAGGAGACGGAGCACGGCGGGACTCTGGGAAACTCGATACTTACATCCTAGCGGCGGCGCGCGCGGCGCGCAGAGGATTCCGGAAAAAGCGTGAACGGCAAAAATGCGAAAGGGCGCGGGAAAATCCCGTGCCCTTTACCATGTCGCCGAACTTCAGGCCGATTTCCGATTCTGCCGATTGTTCACGAGGTCGTCCACGACCGCCGGGTCCGCCAGCGTCGAGGTGTCGCCGAGGTTGCCGTACTCGTCCTCGGCGATCTTGCGCAGAATTCGCCGCATGATTTTGCCCGAGCGGGTCTTGGGCAGGCTGGGCGCGAACTGGATCAAGTCCGGCGAGGCGATCGGGCCGATCTCCTTGCGCACCCAGGCGACGAGCTCCTTGCGCAACTCCTCGGTCGCTTTCTCGCCGGCCATCAAGGTGACATAGGCATAGATGCCCTGGCCCTTGATGTTGTGCGGATAGCCGACGACGGCGGCTTCCGACACTTTCGGGTGCGCGACCAGCGCGGATTCCACCTCGGCGGTGCCGAGCCGGTGGCCGGCGACGTTGATCACGTCGTCGACGCGGCCGGTGATCCAGTAATAGCCGTCGGCATCGCGGCGGCAGCCGTCGCCGGTGAAGTACTTGCCCGGATATTGCTTGAAATAGGTGTCGACGAAGCGCTGGTGGTCGCCATAGACCGTGCGCATCATGCCGGGCCAGGCGTCGGCGATGCAGAGGTTGCCGGCGCCCGCGCCCTCGATCAGCTTGCCGTTGCCGTCGACGATCTCCGGGATCACCCCGAAGA
The DNA here is from genome assembly GCA_023269635.1 of Hyphomicrobiales bacterium. Classification (GTDB taxonomy): domain Bacteria; phylum Pseudomonadota; class Alphaproteobacteria; order Rhizobiales; family Xanthobacteraceae; genus JAHFPN01. The sequence continues at coordinate 6,139 of JAHFPN010000010.1, forward strand.
ACGGCCGCGTGGCCGAGCCGGGCTTCAGCCGCGTCGCGCCCGGCAGCGGCGTGATCAGGATGCCGCCGGTCTCGGTCTGCCACCAGGTGTCGACGATCGGGCAGCGGCCGTCGCCGACCACGCGGTGATACCATTCCCAGGCTTCCGGATTGATCGGCTCGCCTACGGTGCCGAGCAGTCGGATCGACTTGCGGCTCGTTTTCTTCACCGGCTCGTCGCCGGCCTGCATCAGCGCGCGGATCGCGGTCGGCGCCGTGTAGATGATGTTGACCTTGTGCTTGTCGCAGACTTCCCAGAAGCGCGACACGCTCGGGTAGTTCGGCACGCCTTCGAACATCATGGTGACGGCGCCGTTCGCGAGCGGGCCATAGACGATATAGCTGTGGCCGGTGACCCAGCCGACGTCGGCGGTGCACCAGAAAATGTCGCCGTCGTGATAGTCGAACACGTACTGGTGGGTGAGCGCGACATAGACCAGGTAGCCGCCGGTGGTGTGCAGCACGCCCTTGGGCTGGCCGGTCGAACCCGAGGTGTAGAGAATGAACAGCGGATCCTCGGCGTTCATCGGCTCGCACGGGCAGTCGGCGGAGACGCTCTTGGCAAGCTCGTCATAATAGTGATCGCGGCCGGCCTTCATCGGCACGGCGTCGCCGGTGTGGCGCACGACCACGATGTCCTTGACGCCGCCGGCCTTGTCGGCCGCGGCGTCGCTGTTGGCTTTGAGCGGAATCTTGCGCCCGCCGCGCAGCCCCTCGTCGGCGGTGATCAGGACGGTCGAGCGCGCGTCGCGGATGCGGCCGGCGAGGCTGTCCGGCGAGAAGCCGCCGAACACCACCGAATGGATCGCGCCGATGCGGGCGCAGGCGAGCATCGCCACCGCGACCTCGGGGATCATCGGCAGATAGATGGTGACGCGATCGCCTTTCTTCACTCCGCGCGCCTTGAGCACGTTGGCGAAACGGCAGACCTCGGCGTGCAGCTCTCGGTAGGTGATCTTCTTGTCGTGCTTGGGATCGTCGGCTTCCCAGATGATCGCCACCTGGTCGCCGCGCTTGGCGAGATGCCGGTCGAGACAGTTATGAGAGACGTTCAGCGCGCCGTCCTCGAACCACTTGATCGAGACGTTGTGCGAATCAAAGGAGGTGTTCTTGATCTTGGTCGGCGCCTTGTACCAATCGATGCGTTTGGCCTGCTCGGCCCAGAACCCGTTCGGGTCCTTCACCGAGCGCTCGTACATCGCCTGGTACTTGGCATCGTCGGCGAAAGCCCGGCGCTTCCACTCGGCCGGGACCTCGTAGATCTTCTCGGACATTCAATCCTCCCTCACGCACTCCGGTGGCCGGCTTGGCGCCGGCTCTTCTGCCTAGCTTAGGCAAGAGCGCCTCGGAGCGACAAGGCGAGCCCCGTTCAGACTTTAGGTGAGCACGGCGTGGCCGCGCGGCGTGCGGGCGGCTTACTTCCCGAACGCGCCGACGATGGCTCCCATGATCACCAGGCTGCCGAGCCAGCCGCCGGCGTCGATCATGGTGAGCTCGATCGGGCGCTTCTGGAAAACGTAGTTGATCGCGGTCACCGGCAGCGCGAAGCCGAGCCAGATCATCGCACCGGAAATGACGCCGGCGCGGATCGTGACCTGGCCGACATAGCCCATGATCGCGGCGAGCATCGAGGCGGCGAGCAGGTAACCGACGATCAGGAAGATCCAGGCGAGCGGCGGCGGTCCGGCCTTGAAGTCGGATTTCTTCAGGCCGACCGCCGCGGCCCATTGCTTCATCAGGAGCCAGTAATAGCCCCAGCAGAACGCGATCGCGACCACCGCCGCGACCAGCACCGCAAGATAATTGACCTTCATTTGCCCCTCCCGAGCTTCCCCGAAGGCCGCATGCTAGCCGTTCGGGCGACCTTCGTCAGCGGGCGCTAGGCACCGAAAGCGCCGATCACGATCCCCATGAGCAGAAGCACGGCCAGCCAATGGCCGGCATCGATTACCGTCAGCATCGGCGTGCGGCCGGCAAAGGCGTTGTTCACCGCCATGGTCGCGAGCACGAAGCCGAACCAGACGATCCCGGCGGAGATCAGGCCGTTCCTGATCGTGACCGGCCCGACGTGCGCCATGGTGCCGGCGAGCACCGCGGCCATGACCAGCTCGGCGACGAAGGAGAGCACGAACGGCAGGTAGAACGCGGGCCGGCCGCGCCGCGTCTTCATGTCTTCGGCGAATTGCGCCCGGCTCTTGCCCTGGGCGGCGAGCCAGGGGCCGGCGAGCAGGTGGTACCAGATCGCGCCGAGCAGCCAGACTCCGATCGCGGCCACCAGCACCGCCCAGTAGTTCACGCCGGCAAAAGCCATGGTCCGTTCCCGGTCATCGCCGTGCCGTCAGCCTTTCAGCCCAGCGAGCGTCGCGATGACGCGCCATTCCTCCGCGGTCACCGGCTGCACCGACAGGCGCGTGTTGTTCACGAGCACCATGTGCTTGAGCCGCGGCTGGCCGCGGCATTGTACGAGCGTCACCGGCCGCGGCAGCGCCTCCGCCGCCTTCACGTCCACGAGCCCGAACTTGCCGGTCTGCTCGCTTGGATCAGGGCGGAACTCGGCGATCACTTCGACCACGCCCATGATCCGCTTCTCCTCGCCGGTGTGGAAGAAGAAGGCGCGCTCGCCCTTCTTCATCTTCATCAAATTCTGCTTGGCCTGATGGTTGCGCACGCCCTCCCAGGCCGCGCCCTTGGCGCCGGCATTCACCTGATCGTCCCAGGACCAGGTCGAGGGCTCGCTCTTGATCAGCCAATAGGCCATCAGGCCTCCGCCTTGAGCGGGCGGGTGAGGAGCCGGGCCGCGATTTCGTCGACGCTGAGCCGGCCCGCGAGCACGGCGTCCACGGCTTCCGCCACCGGCATGTCGACGCCCTTCTTGCGCGCGAGCTCGACCAGCACCGGCGCGGTGAAGGCGCCTTCAGCGAGCGCGCTGACGTTCGGCGCGATGTTCTCGCCGCGGCCGATGGCGAGCCCGAGCGCGAAGTTGCGCGACTGCGGCGTCGAGCAGGTGAGAATGAGGTCGCCGAGGCCCGAGAGTCCCATCAGGGTCTCCGGCCTCGCGCCGTAGGCGCGGCCGAAGCGGGCAAGCTCGGCGAAGCCGCGGGTGATCAGCGCGGCCTGCGCGCTGGCGCCGAGTTCGCGCCCGGCGACGATCCCGGCGGCGATCGCAAGCACGTTCTTGGCGGCGCCGCCGATCTCGGCGCCGCGCACGTCGGTCGAGTGATAGAGCCGGAAGGTCGGCGAGCTCAGTGCTTCGGCGAGCGCCGCGGCGAGCGCCTCGTCGCGGGCCGCGAGCGTCACCGCTGCGGGCAGCCCCTTGGCCACGTCGCTCGCGAAGCTCGGTCCCGAGAGGATCGCGGTGCGCGCGCGCGGAACGAGATCGGCGATGATCTCGGTCACGAAATTTCCGGTGCCGCGCTCGATGCCCTTGGCGCAGGCGACGAGCGGCAGGTTGGGCGCGACGTGCGGGGCGAGCGCGCTGACCAGCGCGCGGAAATCCTGCGTCGGCACTGCGAGCAAAAGTGCGTCCTGTGCCGCGGCTTCGGAAAGCGATGCGGCCACGGCGACCGACCGTTCGACCGCGATGCCCGGGAGCCGGGTCGAATTGGTGCGGCTGTTGTTGATCTCGGCGAGCACGCCGGCGTCGCTGTCGTAGAGCGCGACCGCGCGGCCGCCGCGGGCCGTGGCATTGGCGAGCGCGGTGCCCCAGGCGCCGGCGCCCAAAATCCCGATCCGCTGAAACGCGCTCATCCGCCCGCGCTTTCCTTGGGCCGCGTGCCTGCGCCGTCGAGCGGCCAGCGGGCGCGCGGGCTGGCATCGAAAGCGTCGGTCAGGCCGCGGGCAAGGCGTTCGGCGCCGGCCCAGGCGATCATGGCGCCGTTGTCGGTGCAGAGTTCCGGCGGCGGCAACACCAGCGGAATTCCGATTTCCGTGGACAATAGCTGCAGCGCGCCGCGGATCGCGCGATTGACCGCAACGCCGCCGGCGATCACCAACGCGTTCGGCGCGCGCTTGGCGGCGCGCATGGCGGAAAGCGCGGTTCGCACGCGGTCGAGCACCACGTCGATGATCGCGGCCTGGAAGCTCGCGCACAGGTCGGCCACGTCCTCGTTCGACAGTGGGGCGATGCGCTCGGCCTCGAGCCGGACGGCGGTCTTGAGGCCGGAGAGCGAAAAATCGGGCTCCGGCCGGCCGAGCATCGGCCGCGGGAGCGCGAAGCGCTTCGGGTTTCCCTTCTTGGCCATGGACTCGACCTCCGGCCCGCCCGGATAGGGCAGGCGGAGCATCTTGGCGGTCTTGTCGAAGGCCTCGCCGATGGCGTCGTCCGCCGTGCTGCCGATCACGCGGTAGCTGCCGACGTCCTCGACCGCGACCAGCTGGGTATGCCCGCCGGAAACGAGCAGCAGGAGAAACGGAAACGCGAGGCCATGGGTGAGGCGGGCGGTGAGCGCATGCGCCTCGAGGTGATTTACCGCAATCAAGGGCTTGCCGGCGCCGAGCGCGATCGCCTTCGCGGTGGTCAGACCCACGATCAGCCCGCCGATCAGGCCCGGACCGGCGGCGGCGGCGATGCCGTCGAGATCGGAGAACATGAGCCCCGGCTCGGCCATCGCCTTTTTGATGATGAGGTCGAGCTGCTCCACGTGGGCGCGGGCGGCGATTTCCGGCACCACGCCGCCGAACGGCCGGTGCTCGTCGAGCTGGGAGAGCACGATATTGGAGCGGATCTCGCCGCGGCCTTCGGCATCGCGAGAGACCACGGCCGCCGCGGTCTCGTCGCAGGTGGTCTCGATCCCGAGCACGAGCATGGCCTGGAAGCTCTCGCCTTGAGCGGCGGCGTTTCCGTTGCTCGCGCCGCCGCGTATGATCGTTCTCGCGCCCGCGCGTTTCGCGTGCGCTTGTCGCCTAGCACCGCTCCGCAGCATGACGCAATCCTCAAGGACCTTTCGCATCGGTACCCGCGGCAGCCCGCTCGCGCTGGTGCAGACCGAGACGGTGCGGGCGAAGCTCGCGGCCGCGCATGGGTGGCCTCCGGAAGCGTTCGAGATCGTGGTGGTGAAGACGAGCGGCGACCGGGTGCACGACCGGCCGCTCGCCGATCTCGGCGGCAAGGGGCTGTTCACGAAGGAAATCGAGGAAGCGCTGCTCGCCGGCCGGATCGACCTTGCGGTGCATTCGGCCAAGGACGTGCCGACGTTTCTCCCCAAGGGCTTGACGCTCGCCGCGTTCCCGTTCCGCGCCGATCCGCGCGACGCGTTCGTGAGCGCACGCGCTGGTTCGCTGGCGGCGCTGCCGCGCGGGGCCGTGGTCGGTACCGCCTCGATCCGGCGCGAGGCGTTGATCCGCCGACTGCGGCCGGACCTCAAGATGACGCTCCTGCGCGGCAACGTGGCGACGCGCCTCGAGAAGGCGGAGAGCGGCGCGGTGGATGCCACCGTCATCGCGCTCGCGGGTCTCGAGCGGCTCGGGCTCGCGGCGCGCGCGACCGCGGTGCTCGATCTCGCGGAATTTCCGCCCGCGGTGGCGCAGGGCGCGATCGCGATCGAAATCCGCGCCAACGATGCCAAGGCGGAGAAGCTCGTTGCCGCCATCGACGATATGAGAGTCGCAACTGCGCTCAAGGCCGAGCGCGCGTTCCTCGCCGAGCTCGACGGCTCGTGCCGCGCCCCGATCGCGGGACATGCCGAGGTCGTGGGCGGGCGGATCGAGTTCTACGGCCTGGTCATCGCGCCGGACGGCACCGGGGCCGCCGAAACGCGGCGCGCAGGCGCGGTCGCCGATGCCGCGGCGCTCGGCGCCGATGCCGGGCGCGAGCTCAGGGCGCGCGCGCCGAAGGCCGCGCTGCTCAACCCGGTTTGAACCATGCGCATCCTCGTCACCCGACCCGAGCGCGACGCGGCAAGGACCGCGGAAAAGCTCGTGGCGCTCGGCCATCAGGTGATGATCGATCCGGTGCTCACGATCGAGCCGGTCGCGTTCGAGCCGCCGGCGGGAACCTTCGACGCGATCGCGGTCACCAGCGCGAGCGCGCTGCGCATGATCGAGCGCGATTCGCGTCTCTGGTCGTTTCGCGCGCTGCCGCTGTTCGCGGTCGGCGCGCATACCGCCGCCGCCGCGCGCGCCACCGGATTTGAGACCGTATTGGTCGCCGAGGGCGACGCCGATGCGCTCGCGCGCCTGATCGCGAGCAAGCTGATGCCGGGGGCGCGCGTCCTGCACATCGCGGCCGAGGAGCGGGCGCGCGATCTGGCGGCGCTGATGGAACCGTCCAAGATCATGGTCGAGACGCTCGTGGTCTATCGCGCGCGACCGGCGCGCGAGCTCTCCGCGGCCACTTTGCGTGCGCTCGAGGAGGGGACGCTCGACGCGGTGCTGCACTATTCGCCGCGGAGCGCCGCGAACTTCGTGGCGCTCGCCGACAAGGCCGGCCGCGGGGCCGCACTCCGGCGGCTGCATCACTATTGCCTGTCGGTGGCGGTGGCGGCGCCGCTCGAGGCCGCCGGCGCAAACACGGAGACCGCGGCTTCGCCCGACGAGGCGGCGCTGTTGTCGCTGTTGGCGCCTTAAGACGGTTGCGGGAATCGCGCGGCCGTTCTATCCCCCACCCGACACGGACGAGCGAGCCATGGCGGGCGACGACGACGAGACTGCTTCCGCGCCGAAAGGCCGGCGGCGACGCAAGCCGCCCGTGATCGAGCTTGCAGCGACCGAAATTCCGGCCGCGACGCCGCGCGCGAAATCTGGTGCGCCGAACGCCGCATCCGACCCGGCCGTGGGCGCGCCGACCGGAGACGGCGAGGAACGCACGCTCGAATGGCGCGCGCTGCTGCGCTTTGCGCCGGCCGCGATCGCGGCGGCGGCGATCGTGGGCGCGGTGGTCGCGATCCTGGTCGTGTTCCTGTTCGACCGCGGCAGCGATCCGCGGCTGGCGAAGCTCGTGAGCGACGTGGCGGCGCTGAACCAGCGGCTGGACGCGCTCGGTAAGCCGGACGGCGCGGATCCCACGGTGGCCCTCGCGTTGGCCGACAAGATCGAGCGGCTCGCCGCGACCGTTCAGGAAGCCGAAAGGCGGCTCAGCGCGGTCGAGAGCCGGCCCTTGCCGCAAGCGCTTGACTTGTCGCCGGTCAACGCCAGGCTTGGCCGGCTCGAAGCGGGTATCGCCGAGCGACCAGCGATCGAGGCGGCCGCGCTCGAATCGCTGAGCAAGCGCCTTGCCATGCTTGAAGAGCGTATGGTTGCGCTCGCGACCAGTGCGCGCGCCAGCGTGGCGCCGGCGCTCGCCGCCGAGGTGGTGGCGCTCGGGGCGCTGCGCGATGTGCTCAACAGCGGCGCGCCGTTCGCGACCGAGCTCGCGGCGGTGCGTGCGCTTCTGGCTGAGCGGGCGGTGAAGCTGCAGCCGCTCGAGCGGGCCGCGACGACCGGGTTGCCGACCACCGCGCAGCTTGCGCGCCGGTTCGCGGAGCTGGCACCGGTGATCGCGCGCGAGCCGGATGCGGAGGGCGGCTATCTCTCGCGGCTGGTGACCAGCGCCTCGCGCCTGGTGGAGTTGCGGCCGGTGGGCGAGATCAAGGGCGAGACCGCGGCTGCGGTGGTGGCGCGCATCGAGATGCGGCTCCGGCACGATGATCTTGCGGTCGCGCTTGCCGAGGCCGACCGGCTCCCGGCGCCCGCCAAGACGACCGCCGCCGAATGGATCGCCGCGGCGCGCGCCAAGCGCAACGCCGATGTTGCCCTGAAAGAGCTGATCGCCGCCGCGCTCTTGGCGCTCGGCAGCGAGCGCAAGCCATGATCCGCATCGTCGTTTTTCTGGCGCTGCTCGCGGTGCTCGCGTTCGGCGCGGCCTGGATCGCCGAGCGCCCGGGCGAAGTCGCCATCACCTGGCAGGGCTGGCGGCTCGAGACCTCGGTGATCGTGGCGGCGGCGGCGCTGGTCGTTGTCGTCGTGCTCGCGATCCTGTTCTGGTCGCTCGTGCGCCTGGTGGTGCGCTCGCCGGATCTGATCGCGCTTTTCATGCGGGAGCGTCGGCGTGCGCGCGGCTGGCGGGCGATCACCAGCGGCCTGATCGCGATCGGCACCGGCAATGCGGCGATCGCGAGCCGTGCCGCGGCGGAAGCGCGCAAGCTCGCGGGCGACGAGCTGTTGACGTTGCTGTTGGCGGCGCAGGCGGCGCAGCTCGAGGGCCTAAGCGAGCGCGCCGAGGGCGAGTTCCGCGCGATGCTGGGCACGCCGGAGACGCGGCTGCTCGGGATGCGCGGGCTCTATATCGAGGCGCGGCGCAAGAACGACACCGGCGCTGCGCGCTCGCTCGCCGAGGAGGCGGCGCGCGCCGACCCGGCGCTCCCGTGGGCGAGCGAGGCGCTGGTCGAGTTCCAGTGCCTCGCCGGCAACTGGTCGGGCGCGCTCGAAACCGTCGAGCGGGCCGGCCGCGCGGGCGCGATCGCGCGCGCGGCATTGCGCCGCCGCCGGGCCGTGCTGCTGACCGCCCAGGCGATGACAGTGGAAGACAAGGATCCGCCCACAGCGCGCGAATATGCGGTGGAAGCCGCCGGCCTCGCGCCCGATCTCGTGCCGGCGGCGGCGCTCGCCGGCCGGCTGCTCGGCGCCGACGGCAAGCTGCGGCGTGCCGCGCGCTACGTGGAGGGCGCGTGGAAGACCAGCCCGCATCCGGACCTTGCCGAGGTCTATGGCGATCTTCGGCCCGGCGATTCCGCGCGCGACCGGCTGAAGCGCGTGCGAAAGCTCGCGGCCAAGGCGCCGGGGAGTCTCGAGTCCGCGCTCGCGGTGGCGCGCGCCGCGCTGGAGGCGAGCGACTTCGCCCAGGCGCGCAAGGCGCTCACGCCGCATCTCGACGATCCGACCCAGCGCGTTTGTCTCCTGATGGCGGAGATCGAGGCGAGCGAGCACGGCGACCACGGCAAGGCGCGCGAATGGTCGTCGCGCGCGCTGCGCGCCAAGCGCGACGCGGCTTGGGTCGCGGACGGGTTCGTGTCCGAGCGCTGGCTGCCGGCTTCGCCCGCGACCGGGCGCCTTGATGCATTCGTGTGGGCGGTGCCGCCCACGGCGCAACCGGGGCCGGTGCTCGAGCAGCCGCGCCAGGCGCCGATCGCGATCGCGCCGGCGGCGGAGGCGCGCGCCTCGAGCGCAGGCGCGGAGGAGGCGGCAACCCGGCGCATCGCGGCTCCGGCGCGGCCGCGAACGGCGCCCGGCGTCGAGCCGGTGGTGGCGGAGCCGCCGTTGCCGGACGATCCCGGGCCGGAGCCCACGCCTGAGCCGCGCAAGCGCTTCAGCCTGTTCGATTGGCTCGCGCGACCGAGCGCTTGAAAAACGTGAAGCGCCCCGCTACCAACGTCGCATTCGCTCCAAGAACGCCGCAATAGCTCAGCCGGTAGAGCACCGCATTCGTAATGCGGGGGTCGGGGGTTCGAATCCCTCTTGCGGCACCATGGCTTTAGAGAATCTCGAACACCTGATAAATCGGCCCGCTCGGCAACCGGTGCCCGATACCGATGCCGATCAGGCGGTTGAGCCAGCCGTATTTGTCGGACGACGTCTCGAACAACGGGGCGATGCGTAAGTAATACTCGGACGCGCTCATGACTTCGCCGCGCGCGATGCGTTCCATCACCGCGGGCGGGCCGTGCCGCATGCCGCGGTAGGTCATGCCGATCAGATGCCCGTCGTCGGTCTCCATCACTGTGCGCACGTCGAGCGCCATGGTTCCGTCCGTGCGCAGCGACTGCCAGTCGCTGCCGCCGGAATGCAGCTTTCCGCGCAGCCGCTCGCCCTCGAAGCGGCCGCCCAGGATGATTCCCACGCGCCGATCGCCATCGGGCGTGTTGCCGATCATGCTGGCCGGCTGCACCTGAAGATCGAAAATGAACAACGGCCGCGCGTGCAACTCGGTCATTTCCCGAGGCAGAATGGAGGCGAGAGTGTTCATGATTTCGTCCCCGTGTCAGCATGTCCGCCCAGTCAGGGGCGTCGGCGAGATTGCTTGACGAGCCGATTCGGATAACGTCTGCATCGAACCGATGACCGCCAACGTTCTCCCGCCAATCCGGAGCGACCGTACCGGAAGCGCTGCCGCCGGGCAAAAGTCCAAGCCGGCGCCGATTCCGCCGCCCGAGCCGGGGCTCACGCCGAAAGAGATCATCGCGCGCGCGACCGTGTTCGTGCCGCGCTTGCGCGCGGAGCAGGACGCGAGCGACGCGCGCGGCACTTACTCCGAAGATTTGCACCGCGAATTCGTCAAGGCGGGCTTCTATCGCATCGCTCAGCCGCGGCTGTTCGGCGGCTACGAGTTCGATCTCATCACCTTCTATCGAGTGATGCTCGAGATCGCGCGCGGGCACCCGGGCGTCGGCTGGTGCCTGGCGCTCGCCGCCTCGCACGCGTTCGAGATCGCCTCGCACTGGCCGGAGCAGGGACAGATCGAGCTGTTCGGCAAGGACGGCCATTTCATCGCGCCGCATCGCGCCCCGCCGCTCGGCACGCTGACCCCGGTCGAGGGCGGCTATTTGATGAACGGCACCTGGGACTATTGCTCGGGCATTCCCTACGCCACGCACTTCATCGGCGGCGCCTTCATCAAGCGCGACAACCAACCGCCGGTGGTCGGCCACGGCGTGGTGCCGCGCGAGCACGTCACCGTGCTCGACGACTGGGGCGGCGACAAGACGCTCGGCATGCGCGCGAGCGGCTCGAACTCGGTCCGGGTCGAGAACGTGTTCGTGCCCGAGCAGCACGTCGGCTATCTGTCGGCGGGCCTTGCCAGCACGCCGGAGAGCATGCAGGACGGAACCGCCGGCACGCGGCTGCACGGCAACCCGATGTATCTCGGCCGGCTCGCCGGCCCGTTCCACGCGACGCTGGTGATGCCGGTGGTCGGCGCCGCGCGCGCCGCGCTCGACGAGTACGAAGAGATCATCAGGACGCGGAAGACGCTGTCGCTGCCGCAAATCCCGCGCTTCGAGCACGCCGATTTCCAGCGCCCGTTCGGCGAGGCGCTGACGCTCACCGACGCCGCGGAAGCGCTGATGCTCAAGGGCTGCGAGATCTATCACGACTATTGCCGGCGCTGGGCCGAGGACGGCACGCCGATCGGGCTCGAGGAGAACATGCGGCTCTGGGGCATGATCCAGCACGCCGGCCGCATGGCGTGCGAGGCGGTGGAGCTGCTCTTCCACACCGCCGGCTCGGCGCCGGCGCGCAAGGGCCACAAGCTGCAGCGCTACTTCAACGACGTCGCCATGTATCGCGGGCACTCCTCGTCGCAATTTCAGGCGTTCGGGGCGGGACTGGCGCGGCTGCACTTCGGCCTGCCGTGGGGGATGTATGGACTCTGAGGCGACAAGCGATCCAGCCATCGAGCCCCTCGGCGAATACGATTATGTCATCGTCGGCGCGGGCTCGGCCGGCTGCGTGCTCGCCAATCGCCTGAGCGCCGATCCGTCGGTCAAGGTCCTGCTGCTCGAAGCCGGCGGCCGCGACGATTATTTCTGGATCCACGTGCCGCTCGGGCTGACCTATCTCCTCGGCAACAAGCGCGTCGACTGGTGCTTCCAGAGCGAGCCGGAACCGTTTCTCAACGGCCGTCGTATCAACGTGCCGCGCGGCCGCGTGCTCGGCGGCAGCTCCTCGATCAACGCCATGTGCTACATCCGCGGCCATGCCCGCGACTACGACGTCTGGCGCCAGCTCGGCAATGTCGGTTGGGCCTGGGACGATGTGCTGACCTATTTCAAACGGATCGAGAAATACCCGCGCAACGATGCAGCACACGGAACGGATGGGGAGCTTTACGTCTCCGACACGCGGGTGCGCTGGGAAATCATCGAGGCGTTTCGCAAGGCGGTGATCGAATACGGCATCCGCGCGACCGACGACTTCAACCGCGGCGACAACGAAGGCTGCGGCTATTTCCAGGGCACGATCCGGAACGGCTCGCGCTGGTCCGCGGCGCGGGCGTTTCTGCACCCGGTGCTGCGGCGTCCGAATCTGCGCGTGCTGACGAATGCACAAGTCAAGGGCCTGCGTTTCGAAGGCAAGCGTGCGGTCGGCGTAGAATTCTGGCACGGGGAGCGTTTGAGCTATGCGGCCGCGCGCGGCGAGGTGATCCTCGCTGCCGGCGCCATCGGGACACCGCAAATCCTGCAACTCGCGGGTATCGGGCCTGCCGCGCTTCTGCGCGAGCACGGGATCGCGGTGCGGCACGAGCTGCCGGGTGTCGGCCAGAATTTGCAAGATCACTGGCAGATTCGGGCGCTCTATAAGGTGAAGAACACCGTCACTCTCAACGAGTGGGTGACCAACCCGCTGCGGCGCTACGGCATGGGGCTCTATTATCTACTCACCAAGCGGGGCCAGATGGCCGCGCCGCCGCCGCAATTCGCGGTGTTCACGCGCAGCGATTCGTCGCAGGACACGCCGAATCTCGAGTACCACATCTCGCCGGCGAGCTCGGAGCGCGTCGGCGGTCCGCTGTCGCCGTTTCCCGGCTTCACCTGTGGCATCGCGGTGCTGCGGCCGGCGAGCCTTGGGCGGCTCTGGATCAAGAGCGACGATCCGCGCGCACATCCGGCAATCCTGCACAATTTTCTCGCGACGCCCGAGGCCGAGCGCGTGGCGGTGGACGCGATCCGGCTCACGCGCAAGATCGTGGCCGGCCGCGCACTCGCGCGCTTCGAGCCGGAGGAATTCTTGCCCGGCGCCAAGTGCCGGTCCGACGACGAAATCCTCAGCTACGCGCGCGCGACCGTCTCGACCGTCTTCCACCCGGTCGGCACCTGCAAGATGGGGCCGGACTCGATGGCGGTGGTGGACGAGCGGCTCTGCGTGCGCGGGCTTCAGGGCTTGCGGGTGGTCGACGCCTCGATCATGCCGGTGATCTGCTCGGGCAACACCAACGCCGCCACCATGATGATCGCCGAGAAGGGCGCCGAGATGATCCGCGCCGATCGCGCCGCGGGCGAGCGCGCGGTGACCGCGAAGGTCGCTTGAGCGCTCAGAAATAGCCGAAGCGGTATTGCCGCGTGCCGTCGGGTCCCTTGGCGCCCGGCGGCTCGTCCTTGACCAGGAATTGCAGCTCGATCACCACGCCGCTCGGGTCGCGCAGGTAGATCTGCCAGATGTTGAGATCGCGCACGTTGTTCTGGCGGTAATCGACGCCGTGCTGTTCGAGATGCGCGCGCCACTCGTCGTAGCCGACCGCGCGCACCGCCATGTGATCGATGGTGCCGCTGCCGAAGGTCTTGGGGTCGGTGTCGCCATAGGCCTTGGGCCCGGCGATGACGTGGACCTGCGTGTCCTTGAAGTCGAGCCAGGCGCCGGGTGCCGGGACCGAAGCCGGGCGCTTGGGATCGACCTTCAGCCCGAGCACGTCGCGGTAGAACTTGTTGGTGGCGTCGAGATCCATGGTGCGGATCGCGACGTGAAGGATGTCTTTGATCTGCATGTTCCCACCCATGTGCCCGGCGCCGGCCAGCGCCTTGTGCGCGCCAATGCTACATAGCAAGCCGAACGTCGCCACCAAAGCGGGGGACTGCAATGGACAAGAAAACCTACGACACCGGCCTCGAGATCCGCACCTCGGTACTCGGCAAGGAGTACGTGGAGAACGCGATCAAGAACGTCGATGATTTCAACCGCCCGTTCCAGGAGCTGGTCACCGAATATTGCTGGGGCGCGGTGTGGGGGCGGGAAGCGCTGCCGCGTAAAGTCCGGAGCCTGCTCAATCTCGCGATGATCGGCGCGCTCAACCGGCCGCACGAGCTGCGCCTGCACGTGGCCGGCGCGCTTAGGAACGGCGTCAGCAAGGAGGAGATCCGCGAGGTGTTCATGCAGCTTGCGATCTATGCCGGCGTGCCGGCCGGGGTCGACGCCTTCCGCGCGGCGCGCGAGGTGTTCGCCGAGCAAGCCAAGAAATCCTGACGCCGGCGGATGCCGGCGCGAACGGGGGCAAGCATGGAGATCGGATTCATCGGGCTCGGCAAGATGGGCTTCCATATGGCGCGCCGCCTGATCGAGGCGGGCCACGCGCTGGTCGTGTTCGATACCCGCGTAGACGCGATCGCGCGCGTGACCGCGCTCGGCGCCGAGGCGGCCAAGTCAGTGCGCGAGGTCGCGAACCGCGCGGAGACATTGATGGCGAGCCTGCCTTCGCCCGCGATCGTGCTCGAGGTCACGACCGGCAAGGACGGCGTGATCGAGGGCAGCAAGGTGCGCCGCTTCGTCGATCTCTCCACCACCGGCGCGCGCATGGCGATCCGCATCGCCGAGGCGCTGGCGCGGCGCGACATCGTGCAGATCGACAGCCCGGTGAGCGGCGGGCCCGGCGGCGCCGAGAAGGGCACGCTGGCGGTGATGGTGTCCGGCCCGCGCGCCGAGATCGAACGCCTGCGGCCGGCGCTCGCGGTGTTCGGCAAGGTGTTCGTGATCGGCGAGCGGCCGGGCATGGGCCAGACCATGAAGCTCGCCAACAACTTTCTCTCCGCCACCGCCATGGCCGCGACCTCGGAAGCGGTGGTGATGGGGGTCAAGGCCGGGCTCGATCCGGCGGTGATGATCGACGTGATCAATGCCGGCAGCGGCCGCAACAGCGCGAGCCAGGACAAGTTCCCGCGCGCGATCCTGCCGCGGACGTTCGACTACGGCTTCACCAACGGCTTGATGGACAAGGACCTCGGGCTTTGCATGGAAGAGGCCGCGGCGCTCGGCGTCCCGATGCAGGTCGGCGGCGTGGTGCGTGATATCTATCGGGAGGTGACGACCAAGCTCGGGGCCGACAAGGACTTCACCACCGTCATCCAGGTGGTCGAGGCGCGCGCCGGCGTCGAGGTGCGCGGCGCGGGCAAGCGGAGCTGACATGAGCGACGTGCACGAAATCTACGCCATCCGCTACGGCCACCATGAGCGGCGTTCCTCGGAGAATTTCATCGGCGGCGATCCGCACGACGTGCTGTCGTCGATCAATTACTTCGTGTGGGTGATCAAGGGCGCGCACGGCATCTTCATCGTGGATACCGGCATGGATGAAGCGATGGCGACCAAGCGCGGCCGGCGCGTGGATAAGCCGATTGCCGAAGGCTTGCGCGCGCTCGGGATCGCGCCCGACCAGATCGGGAACGTGGTGCTCACGCATCTGCATTTCGACCACGCCGGCAACTACGATCTGTTCCCGCGCGCGCGCTATCACCTGCAGGACACCGAGATGGCTTACGCCACCGGCCGCTGCATGTGCCACGCGCTGCAGCGTTGGCCGTTCGAGGCGGATGATGTGGTGGCGATCGTGCGCAAGGTGTTCGCGGACCGGGTCGAGTTCCACGACGGCGACGACGCGCTCGCGCCCGGGATCACGCTGCACAAGATCGGCGGCCACTCGAAAGGTTTGCAATGCGTGCGGGTGAAGACGCGGCGCGGCTTCGTGGTGCTCGCCTCGGACGCGACCCATCTTTACGCGCACATCGAACAGGGACGCGTGTTCCCGGTGACGCACAACGTCGCCGACGTGCTCGAGGGCTACAAGACGATCAAGCGGCTGGCCCAGTCCATGAACCACGTCATTCCCGGCCACGACCCCGTGGTGCTCGAGCGCTTTCCCGCCGCGCGGCCAGGGCTCGAGAATTGGGTCGCGCGCCTCGACGCCGATCCGAAGTAGAGTGGCGATCGCATGTTCCGTTCGATCAGCGATTTCGTCGGCGAGATTGCGCGGGGTGCCCGGCATCCCCGGAGTTTCGGCGACACCGATTACCGATTGGCCGCGGCGGCGCTCCTGGTGCACGTGGTGACGCTCGATCAGAAATTCGACGAGGCCGAGCGCGCAAAGCTCTGCGGGGTGCTGGCCTACCGCTTCGATCTCAGCCCGGAGGAAGCCGAGAAGCTGGTGCTGGCGGCGCTCGCCGCCGATCGCGAAGCGGTCGACCTCTATCGGTTCACGAGCGTGCTCAACCACGCGCTCGACGAGGAGGGGCGGCGACGCATCGTCGAGATGATGTTCGAAGCGGCTTACGTCGACGGCAAGCTCACCGAGTTCGAGGACAACGTGGTTTGGCGCGCGTCCGAGCTCCTGAACGTGCCGGCGCGCGAGCGGGTGAACATCCGCCGCAGCGTGCGCGAGGATAAGGGCGAAGGGGAAAAATGATGGCGGTTGCGGTCACCCTGATCACCGGAGCATCGGGCGGCATCGGCGCGGCGCTTGCGCACGAGGCGGCGCGGGCGGGAAGGAGGCTCGTGCTGGTGGCGCGCTCGGCCAAGGGGCTCGACGCGGTCGCCGACGCGATCGCGGCCGGCGGCCACCCGCGGCCGGCCGTGTTCGCGTGCGATCTCGCCAAGCCCGGCGCGGCCGACCGGATCGCGGCGTTCCTGAAGAAGCGCCGCCTCACCGTGGCCGAGCTCGTCAACAACGCGGGCTACGGCCTGAGCGGTCCGGTCGCCAAGCTCGCGCGCGCCGACCAGATCGGCATCGTCGATCTCAACGTCCGCGCGCTCACCGACCTCACGATTCATCTGCTGCCGGAGATCATCGCGGCGCGCGGCGGCATCCTGAACGTCGCCTCGACCGCATCGTTCCAGCCGGGGCCGGGCATGGCGATCTATTACGCGAGCAAGGCCTATGTGCTCTCGTTCTCCGAGGCGCTGGCCTGGGAGCTGCGCGGGCGCGTCCGGGTGACCGCGCTTTGTCCGGGGCTGACGCCGACCGGCTTCCAGGGTCGCGCGCAAATCACGCAGCAGAGCCGGCTCCGGCTATTTCCGGCGACCAGCGCCGAGCGGGTGGCCGAGCACGGCTGGCGCGCCTTCGCGCGCGGCCGGCGCATCATCATTCCGGGCTTGATGAACAAGCTCGGCGCGGTGGTGGCGCCGCGCCAGCCGCGCGCCTTGACCCTTGCAGTTTCCGCATGGTTGACCGGCCGCGGCCGCGCACCGGCTTGAAATCGGCGCAGTTCCGTGCGACCGGCAAGCCGTTGCCGTAAGCCCCATGCATCCGATCCTCATCATCCTGCATCAGGAGCACTCGACCCCGGGCCGGGTCGGCCGCCTGTTGCAGGAGCGCGGGCTCGCGCTCGACATCCGCCGGCCGCGCTTCGGCGATCCCTTGCCGGAGACGCTTGCCGAGCATTCCGGCGTCGCCGTGTTCGGCGGGCCGATGAGCGCCAACGACGGCGACGACTACGTGCGACGCGAGATCGAGTGGATGGCGGTGCCGCTTGAAGAGAAAAAGCCGTTCTTCGGCATCTGCTTGGGTGCGCAGATTCTCGCGCGCTCGCTCGGTGCCAGCGTCGAGTTCCATCCTAAGGGCCTGGTCGAAGTCGGCTATTACCCGCTGCGCGCCACGCCGGCGGGCGCCGCGCTGATGCAGTGGCCGGACCAGGTCTATCACTTCCACCGCGAAGGCTTCGAGCTGCCGGCGAGCGCGGAGCTGCTGGCGCGCGGCGAGATTTTCGAGAACCAGGCGTTCCGTTACGGCAACGCGTTCGGCGTGCAGTTCCACCCGGAAGTGACGCACCACATGATGTGCCGCTGGACCACGCGCGCCGCGCACCGGCTCGAGCTGCCGGGCGCGCGTACGCGCGAGGAGCATTTCGAGGGCCGCGCGTTGCACGATCCGAAGGTGCGCTCGTGGCTCGCGAGCTTCCTCGATTTCTGGACCGGGCTGGCGCGGCGAAACGAACGCGCATCGGGGGCGTGAGCGTCCCGTTTTGCGAAATGCGTCGCGGTTTGCGACGCGCCGGTGGTTAACCGCCGTTAGGCTTTCCGATATCTCGCGCGCGCTCTTTACGCGGCCACGACCGGTGGTGGCGGCCGCGACGATCGCGGCTGGCCGCGGCCTTGCTCATGCGAACCCAGCCGGCATCAGGTTTTGCGTAGCCGGTGAAGTCAGACGGGAGGCGGCCGCATGCGACCCCATCGGCCGTCTCCCGTACGCTTTTTCGGGGAGCGGCGCGGCGAAAAAATCTCGGATCGGGATTTGGTGGAGCAGAGGGGAGTTGAACCCCTGACCTCCGCATTGCGAACGCGGCGCTCTCCCAACTGAGCTACTGCCCCGGCCGAGGTGGGCGTCATCTAGGCCACGGCGCCGAAAAGTGTCAAGCAAACCGGGTCCTTAGGACGTGCTTGGGCGCTTGCGCGCTCGGGCTTCGGCCGGCGCAAGGCCGGGCTTCCCCCGCGCGCCGCGAAACGCTATTCGAGAGCCCGCGCCTTTTTT
Source organism: Hyphomicrobiales bacterium (assembly GCA_023269635.1). Classification (GTDB taxonomy): domain Bacteria; phylum Pseudomonadota; class Alphaproteobacteria; order Rhizobiales; family Xanthobacteraceae; genus JAHFPN01. The sequence continues at coordinate 24,373 of JAHFPN010000010.1, forward strand.
CGGCGGAGCCCCGCATGAACCCCTTCCTCTGGCTCGTCCATACCCTGATCACGCTCTATATCTGGATCCTGATCGCGGCCGCGGTGTTGTCGTGGCTCGTCGCCTTCAACGTGGTCAATCCCTACAATCAAGTGGTGCGCACGATCGGCGACGCGCTCTATCGGCTGACCGAGCCGGCGTTGCGGCCGATCCGGAACGTGCTCCCGAACTTGGGCGGGCTCGACATCTCGCCGGTGATCCTGATCCTGCTGCTCCTGTTCATCGAGCGGCTCTTGGTCTGGGCCTTCGTCGGTTGAGTGGCGCGGAGCGCCCCTGGAAGCCGGTCGCGGGCGGGCTCATGGTCACGGTGCGGGCGACGCCGAGGGGTGCGCGCGATGTGATCGAAGGCGTCGAGCGGCGCGCCGATGGAATCACTGTCTTGAAAGCGCGCGTGCGCGCGGTGCCGGCGGAAGGTGAAGCCAATGTGGCATTGTCGCGGTTGCTCGCGCAGGCAGTGGCGATCCCGCCATCGGCGGTGACGCTCGTGCGCGGCGGTGCGGGAAGGGTCAAGAATTTTCATCTCGCGGGCAATTCCGCAGCGCTTGCCGCGGCACTCGCGGCGGCGGTCCGGAAAACGACACGGGAACGGAAATGAGCGCGCGTATTCTCGACGGCAAAGCGCTGGCGGCGGAGCTCCGCGCCAAGGTCGCGGCCGAGGCCGCGCGGATCGAGCCGCGGCTCAAGCGCCCGCCCGGGCTCGCCGTGGTGCTGGTCGGCGAGAATCCGGCGAGCGTCGTCTACGTCCGCAGCAAAGCGCGCGCCACGCTCGAGGCCGACATGGCCTCGTTCGAGCATCGGCTGTCCGCCGACGCCTCGGAGCAGGAACTCTTGGCGCTGGTCGCGCGGCTCAACGCCGATCCGAAGGTGGACGGCATTCTGGTGCAGCTTCCGCTGCCGCCGCAGATCGATTCCGCGCGCGTGCTTGCCGCGGTCGATCCCTTGAAGGACGTGGACGGCTTCCACCCGGTCAATGCCGGAAAGCTCGCGACCGGCCTGCCGGCGCTGGCGCCCTGCACGCCGGTCGGCTGCATCATGCTCGCCAAGCGCGCGCATCCTTCGCTCGCCGGCCTCGAAGCGGTGGTGCTCGGCCGCTCCAACATCGTGGGCAAGCCGCTGGTGCAATTGCTGCTCGCGGAGAACGCGACGGTGACGATCGCGCATTCGAAGACGCGCGATCTCCCGGCCGTGTGCCGGCGCGCGGATGTTCTCTTCGTTGCCATCGGTAGACCTGAGTTCGTGCGCGGCGATTGGATCAAGCCGGACGCCACCGTGATCGACGTCGGCACCAACCGCGTGCCGACCCCGGACGGCAAGGGCCGGCTCGTGGGCGACGTGAATTTCAAGGAGGCCGTGGAGGTCGCGGGCGCGATCACGCCTTCGCCCGGCGGCGTCGGCCCGATGACGATCGCGTGCCTGCTCGCCAACACGCTGCGCGCGGCTTGCATGCGCGCGGGACTGCCGGCGCCGGCAATCTAGTGCCTCGTCGTTCCCGCGAAAGCGGGAACCCATAAACGCTGTTAGCCCAATTTCGCTCGGTGGTTATGGGTCCCGGCTCTCGGCGCTTCGCGCCTCGGCCGGGACGACCGCCGAGGATCAGCGCGCCCAGGAGAACGCGACCTTGTCGAGCACCTTGTCGCCGAAGCGCTCGGTCGAGCGCGCGACCGCGCGGCCGCCGAGCGCGCGATAGAAGCCGACCGCGGCCTCGTTGTCGGTCAGCGCCCACACCACGAGGCTGGGCTGGCCCATCTGCACGAGATCGCGCTTGGCGGCTACGAAAAGGCGCCGGCCGAAGCCGAGACCCTGATACTCGGGACGGAGATAGAGCTCGTAGATCTCGCCGCCGTAGGGGAGACTCTTCGCGCGGTTGCGGCCGTAATTGGCGTAGCCGGCGATGGCGTCGCCGAAGGTCAAGAGCGCGATGCGCGAGCCGCGGCGGATGGCCGCATCCCACCAGGCCGGGCCGCGGCGGGCGACGAGCTTCTCGAGTTCGGTGCCCGGGATCAGCCCCCGGTAAGCGGTCCGCCAAGCCTCGTCGTGCGCGTCGGCCAGGGCCGGCGCGTCGTCCGAGCGGGCACGGCGGATGTCGATGACGACCGTACTCATGGCGTCAATCGAAGCAAACCCACACCGGCGCTTCAAGAACTTCGTTAACGAAAGGTTAATTCTGTGGCCGGGCGAGGCATCCGGGTCACACCCCCTCAAGCTCGCGCCGGCGCTCGTCCTTCTTGCGTTCGTGAGGATCGAGAATTCGCTTGCGTAGCCGGATCGACAGCGGCGTGATCTCCACCAGCTCGTCGTCGTCGATATAGGTCAGCGCCTTCTCCAGTGTCATCTTGATCGGGGGCGTGAGCCGGACCGCCTCGTCCTTGGCGGTGGTGCGAATATTGGTGAGCTTCTTGCCCTTCAAGACGTTCACCGCGAGGTCGTGGCCGCGGGTGTGCTCGCCCACGATCATGCCGCGATAAACCTTCCATCCGGGCTCGATCATCATGGGCCCGCGCGCTTCGAGATTCCACAACGCGTAGGCAATGGCCGCGCCGTCGTCGGTCGAGATCAGGACGCCGGTGCGGCGGCCGGGGATCTCGCCGCGATAGGGCGCGTAGGCGTGGAACAGGCGGTTCATCACGGCGGTGCCGCGCGTGTCGGTGAGTAGCTCGCTCTGGTAGCCCAAGAGCCCGCGCGTCGGCACGTGGAACACGAGCCGGAGCCGCCCGCCGCCCGAAGGCCGCATCTCGATCATCTCGCCGCGTCGCTCGGAAAGCTTCTGCACCACGATGCCCGAATGCCCCTCGTCGACGTCGATGACCACCTCCTCGACCGGCTCCATGAGCTCAGCCGTGTTGTCGTCGCGCGCGAGCACCACCTTGGGCCGCGACACCGACATTTCGAAACCCTCGCGGCGCATGGTCTCGATCAGGATCGCGAGCTGCAGCTCGCCGCGGCCGGCAACTTCATAGGCTTCTTTCTCGGCCGATTCGGAAATGCGGAGCGCGATATTGCCTTCGGCCTCGCGGAACAGCCGGTCGCGGATCATGCGGCCGGTGACCTTGTCGCCCTCGGTACCGGCGAGCGGGCTGTCGTTCACGCGGAAGGTCATGGCCAGCGTCGGCGGATCGATCGGCTGCGCGGGCAGCGCGCGCTCGACCTCGGGTGCCGCGATGGTGTCGGCGACGTTGGCCTGCTCCAGCCCTGCGATCGCGACGATGTCGCCGGCGATACCTTCCTCGATTGATTGGCGCTCGAGGCCGCGGAACGCGAGCACCTTGGTGATGCGGCCCTGTTCGACCAGCCGGCCGTCGCGCGCGAGCACCTTCACGTTCTGGTACGGCTTGACCGATCCCGAGCTGATGCGGCCGGTGAGGATGCGGCCGAGATAGGGATTGGCTTCGAGGATGGTCGCGAGCATGCGGAACTCGCCCGGCTCGATCGTGGGCGCGGCCACATGGCGCACGATGAGATCGAACAAGGGCGCCATGCCGGCGTCCTTGGGCCCTTCGGGCGCCGCCGCCATCCAGCCCTGCTTGGCGGAGCCGTAGAGCAGCGGGAAATCGAGCTGCGTCTCGCTGGCGTCGAGCGCGGCGAAGAGATCGAACACTTCGTTCGCCACCGCGCGCGGCCGCGCGTCCGAGCGATCCACCTTGTTGATCACCACGATCGGCTTCAGCCCGATCTTCAGCGCCTTGCCGACCACGAACTTGGTTTGCGGCAGCGGGCCTTCGGCGGCGTCCACCAGCACCAACGCGCCGTCGACCATGTTCAGGATTCGCTCCACCTCGCCGCCGAAATCGGCGTGGCCGGGCGTGTCCACGATGTTGATGCGCAGGTCCTTCCACGGCACCGAGGTGACCTTGGCGAGGATGGTGATGCCGCGCTCGCGCTCGAGCTCGTTGGAATCCATCGCGCGCTCGGCCATCCGCTGGTTCTCGCGGAACGAGCCGGACTGTTGCAGCAGCCGATCCACGAGCGTGGTCTTGCCGTGGTCGACGTGCGCGATGATAGCGATGTTGCGCAGCATGAATGGTCCCGAAATGGGCGAAAGGGGGCGCAATCTACCCGCCGATCGCGGCGGGGCAAGTGGCGCCGGCGAAATTCTCTAGGTTCGTGCGAGGCGGCTCCAGGGTCCGGCCTGACTGGCGCGCGCGGCGCGCACCATCATCATCTCGCCGAGATTCTCGGCGGTGAGCAGGCCGACCAGGCGGCCGGACGCGTCGGCCACGCCGAGCACGCCGGCACTCTGCTCGGAGAGCGGCTTCAGCGCGCTCTCGAGCATGGCGCGGGCCGGCACCACCGGCACGTCCGGCTGCATCACCTCGAGCACGGGGGTCGAGGGCCCGCGCTCCTTCAGTGCCCGGATCATGGCGTCGCGCGTGAGCACGCCGTGCAGCCGGCCGCCGCCGTCCACAATGGGGAATTCCTTCTGGGTGGTGCGGATCAGGCATTCGACTGCGTCGGCGACGGTCGAATCGGTGCGCAGCGATTCGAACTTGGTGATCATGGCGTCCGCGACCACGGCACCGCGCGACACTTCGCGGAGCTGGACGTGCCCGACCTCGCCGGAAGCGGCCAGAAACACGAAGACCGCGATGATGACGAGCATCGGATTGACGAAGATGCCGAGGAGCCCGAGCGCGATGGCGAAGCCCTGGCCGATACTCGCCGCGATCTCGGTCGCGCGCGCGAAGCCGAGGCGGATCGCCAACAGCGCGCGCAGTACCCGGCCGCCGTCCATGGGGAAGGCCGGGATCATGTTGAACAGCGCCAGAAACAGGTTCGCGCCGGCGACCTTGGCCGCCATGCCGACGGCCGGGTCGTCGATCTTGGCGAGATGGGCGGGATCGACCGTCGCGCCCAGGAGCAGGATCAGCGCCGCCGCGATCACGACGTTCACCGCCGGCCCGGCGAGCGCGACCACGAGCTCCTCGACCGGCTTCTCCGGGATGCGCTCGAGATTGGCGATGCCGCCGAACGGCCAGAGCGTGATGTCGGAAGTCCTGACCCCATAGCGGCGCGCCGCGAACACGTGGCCGAACTCGTGCAGCAGCACGCACAGGAACAGCAGCGAAACGAAGATCACGCCCTGCCAGGCCATGTCGGCGCCGCCCTGGCGGTAATAGGCGGCCCAGATCCAGACCAGGAACAGGAGAAAGGTGAAATGGATACGGACCGCGGTTCCGGCGACGGTTCCTACTTTCAGCGACCAGGGCATGGAAATCTCCTCTCGCACGCGAGGCGCGAGTTGTTGTTAGATAGGCATTCGCGGCGTCGCGCGCCAGCGGCGGAAATCAGCGGGCGATGCGCCTTCCAAGCCGGTAGATGCCGTAGCCGATCAGGACCGATACCAGCACTGTCAACGCGAGCACGCTTCGACCTTCGGTACCCTCATAATTCCAGTAGCCGAGCATGATGATCGCGCCGAATCCGCCGACGCCGAGAGCGAACGCAATGCCGGCAAGGGCGACGATCCAGCCGATCACGCGGCTGACCACGCTGGCGACTTGACTTAAGCGATCCTCGGCCATGGCTTACGATACGGTGTCGGCCTAGCGCTTTGCGAGCTTCTTGCGCCGCATGCCGAGCGTGCGCAGCCGGAGCGCGTTCAGCTTGATGAAACCGGCGGCGTCGGCGTGGTCGTAGGCCACCGCGCCGTCCTCGAAGGTGACGAGCTCCGGATCATAGAGCGAATAGGGGCTCTCGCGGCCGATCACCGTGACGTTGCCCTTGTAGAGCTTGAGCTTCACCCGCCCGGTGGCCAATTCCTGGCTCTTGTCGATCAGCGCCTGCAGCATCTCGCGTTCGGGCGAGAACCAGAAGCCGTAATAGATCAGCTCGGCGTAGCGCGGCATCAGCGAATCTTTCAGGTGCGCAGCCTCGCGGTCGAGCGTGATCGACTCGATGGCGCGGTGCGCCGCGAGCAGGATGGTGCCGCCCGGCGTCTCGTAGATGCCGCGGCTCTTCATGCCGACGAAGCGATTCTCGACGAGATCGAGCCGGCCGATGCCGTTCTTGCGCCCGAGCTCGTTGAGCCTCGCGAGCAGCGCGGCGGGCGAGAGCTTCTTGCCGTCGACCGCGGCCGCATCGCCCTTCTCGAAGTCGATGGTCACATGGCTCGCCCGGTCCGGTGCGTCCTTGGGATCGATGGTGCGCTGGTAGACGTAGTCGGGCGCCTCGGCATTGGGATCCTCGAGCACCTTGCCCTCCGAAGACGAGTGCAGGAGGTTCGCGTCGACCGAGAACGGCGCCTCGCCGCGGCTGTCCTTGGCGATCGGGATCTGATGCGCCTCGGCGAACTCGAGGAGCTTCTTCCGCGAGGTGAGGTCCCATTCCCGCCAGGGCGCGATCACCCGGATGTCCGGCTCGAGCGCGTAATAGGCGAGCTCGAAGCGCACTTGATCGTTGCCCTTGCCGGTGGCGCCGTGCGCGACCGCGTCGGCGCCGACCTTCCTCGCGATCTCGATCTGCCGCTTCGCGATGAGGGGACGGGCGATAGAGGTTCCGAGGAGATACTGGCCCTCATAGAGCGCGTTGGCGCGGAACATGGGGAACACGTAGTCGCGCACGAACTCCTCGCGCAGGTCCTCGACGAAGATGTTTGCGGGCTTGATGCCGAGCAGCGCCGCCTTCTTCTTCGCGGGTGCGAGCTCCTCGCCCTGGCCGAGATCGGCGGTGAAGGTCACGACCTCGGCGCGATAGGCGGCCTGCAGCCATTTCAGGATCACCGAAGTATCGAGCCCGCCCGAATAGGCGAGCACGACCTTCTTCACGTCTTTGGTCATGGACTTGATCCGTAACGAGAAATCCGTCGGGGCAGGCGCCGGCCGCGGCGGCGCGGACTATAGGCGGAACCTGCGAGCGCGCAAGCTCAAGCACAGGGCGCGAGCGGGCCGATCGGCTTGCGCGCGCCCTTGAGCAGGTACGCGAAATAGGTTCGCCGCGCGCTCGGGCCGGCGGGCGCCTCGAAGCGGCCGAGCGGCTCGACCGTCGCGTAATATTCAGCGAGCCGCGGGGCGAGCGCGCAGCGGCTGAGCAGCAGGACCGGCTCCGATGCGGCCGCGTTGAGCGGCCGGGTCAGATCGAAGTGATGCGTCGGGGTCGCGTGCAACGGCCAGGCGAGCACGCGGCCGGCGTCGCGCGCGTAATAGATCATCGAGGCGACGTCATCGCGGCCTTCGCCGACGATGGTGCGTGCGCCGGTGCGGGCGGCGAGGCGCGCGGCTTCCTCGCCGAGCGCGCGCCAGCCGAGCGTGCGCTGGTAGACGTCGGGCTTCGGCAGCAACGGAAGGCTCAAGCGGTCGGCGCGCGCGTCGGCAACGATGAGCACGATCTGCGCCACGGCGCCGATGCCGACGCCGATCGCGAGCAGGCGCCGGGCTTCTAGGCGAACCAGCAGCGCCGCAGCGAGCACGGCCGCCGATACATAGGCGACCGCGGCCCAGTTCGCGTGCGCCCGGCTCAGGAACGCAGTCACCGTCACGAGCGCGAGCACGGGAAGCGTGAAGGCGAGCATCAGCCGGTCGGGCCGCTCCGCGATGCGGGCGCGGATTTGAACCGCGCCATAGAGCACGGCCGCGAACGCGATCGGTCCGAACACCCCGAACTGGGCGGCGATGAATTCCAAGCCCTTGCGCAGGCTGAGGCCGAAGCCGGCCCCGCGGATGTTCTCGCCCACGTGGCGAATTGTGGCGAATCCGTTCTCGAGGTTCCACCACACATTGGGCGCGAACACCAAAGCGGCGATCGCAAGCGCGAGCCAAAACACGGGTGCGCGCAAGAGATCGCGCGCGCCGCGATCGAACAGCGCGGCGAACGCGATGCCGAGCAGGAAATAGGCCATGGCGTATTTCGCGAGCAGGCCGAGCCCGAGCGACAGCCCGAGCCCGACCGACCAGGAGAGCGCCGTGCGCTCCAAGAGCTTCAGATAGGCCAGCAGCGCCAGCGCCCAGAAGAACAGCAGCGGCACGTCGGTCGAGATGATACGCGCGGAGAAGTCGACGCCGGGTGCCAGCGCGAAGGTAAGCGCCGCCCAGAACGCCACGCGGCCGTCATAGAGCTCGCGCGCGATCGCGTAGATCAAGCAGCTGGTGCCGAAATAGAACAGTGGCGCCGGTGCGCGAATGCAGGCTTCGCTCGCGCCGCAGACGCGCTCGGCCGCCGCGATCACCCAGGCGAGCAATGGCGGTTTGGAGAAGTAGCCGAACGAGAGCTCGCGCGACCAGGCCCAGTACTGCGACTCGTCGAAATAGAAATCCACGACCGACAACTTGAGGCCGACGAGACGCACGAGCGTCAGCGCGGCCAGCAGCGCAACTGTGAGCGCCACTCCAGGCGCGGTCAGGTTGCGGCTCATGGTCGCCTGCAAGGTGCTCATGCGGCGGGCGGGCGGAACAAGAGACGGTGCGCGAGCCAGATCAGCAAGAAGGTGAAGACGCCGGCGAACACCACGTCGGTGAAGAAATGCGCGCCGGCGGCGAGTCGCAGGCCGCCGATGGCGATTCCGTAAGCCGTGGCGGCGCCCAGCGCCAGCGCGCGCCAGGGCGGCGGTACCAGCGCCGCGGGCGCGAGCGTCCAGAACGCGGTCGCGGCCTCGCCCGACACGAACGAGCAATTGCGCGCGCAGGCGCCGCGCGGGTCCCACCAGGGCACGAAGCGGTCGCTGCCGCCGAATTCGACCACCGCCACCGGCCGCGGCCGCGGCCAGTGGTCTTTCAGAACAGCGTTGACCAGGAGCCCGGGGCCGAGCGCCAGCGTGGCCACCAGGAAGAGCGCGGCCCGGCCCGAGATCGGGAACGGCCGCCGCGGCAAGGCGAGCCGGATCACGAGCGCCGCGATGGCCGGCGCGATCAAGAGAATCATGATCCATTCCGCGCCGTCGCGGATCAGCCGGTTGATCGGGAGGTCGCGCAGCGGGAACTGCTTCGCCGCCGGGTCGAAGAAATAGCCGCTCACCGCGAGGTCGAGATTTGGCACGATGCCGAACGCGACGCCCACCGCCGCCGCGACGCCAAGCACGAACAGAAGACCGGAACGGGTCACGCAAGGTTCTCCGGCGGATGCCGGCACGGTCTAGCCCAGCGGCATGGCGATGAGAAGCGCGCATGCCGGCTTGCGCGGGCGGCCAAAGGAGGGGAAAGATCGGCGCGCTAGAGGTGAGCGGGAGCGCGGCATGCCGAAGATCGACTTCTGGTACGACTTCGCCTCGACCTATTCCTATCTCGCCGCCGCGCGGATCGAACCGCTCGCGGAAGCCGCGGGCGTCACGCTCGCCTGGCGGCCGTTCCTGCTCGGGCCGATCTTCAAGTCGCAAGGGTGGGAGAGCTCGCCGTTCAACCTCTATCCGAACAAGGGCCGTTATTCATGGCGCGATCTCGAACGGCTCACGGTGCGGCAGGGATTGCCGAAATTCACGCCGCCGGTGCCGTTTCCGGCAAATTCGCTGCTGGCGGCGCGCGTCGCGCTCGCGCTCCCGGACGATGCTCGTCCCAAGTTCACCCGCGCCGTATTCAGTGCCGAATTCGCCGACGGCCGGGATATTTCCGACCGCTCGCTGATCGCGTCGATCCTCACCTCGCTCGGCCACGATGCGGACGCGGTGCTGGCCAAGACCGGCGAGCAGGCGATCAAGGACAAGCTCCGCGCCGAGACCGAGGAAGCCGCGAAGCGGAGAATTTTCGGCGCGCCAAGCCTGGTGACCGAGGACGGCGAATTGTTCTGGGGCAACGACCGGCTCGAGCAGGCGCTCGAGTGGGCGCGCGGGCACCGGCCCTAGGTCAGGGCTTCACCATCTCGCGCGAGGGCACCTTGCGCCAGGCGCCGGCATTGCGGCCGGCGATCAGCCAATAGACCAGTCCGGCGGCGACGCCGGCCCCGGCAATGACCTGCGTCATGCGGCCGTAGAGCACGAAGTTCGGGTCCGTCTCGGGGATCAGCAGGCCATAGGCGAGCCCGATCACGCCGCCGGCCAATGTGTAGAACAGCACCGAGCGCCAGGAAAATCCTTCCGCCAGCACGATGGCGATCATCGCCGGCACGAAGGCAAAGAAAGCGACGCCGGCGCCCGCCAAAAACGTAAACATCCAGAGGAGCGCCACTTCGAAGTTTTCGAGCGGCGGGTTGAGGTTGGCCCAGGCGAGGGCGCCAAGCGTGAACGTTGCCGCTGCGGCGAAGCTCGCGAGCGCGAAGGCGAACGTGATCACGAAGAAGCGCCAGATCAGCGCCATGCTCACTCCGTCAAGGCCATGGCGCGGAGCGCCAGACGTTCGCGGGCCGAAAGTTTCTGGCTCTCGGACTTGAGCTGGCCGCAGGCCGCCAGGATGTCGCGGCCGCGCGGCCGCCGCACCGGGCTCGCATAGCCGGCGCGGAATACGATCTCGGAGAAGCGTTCGATCGTCTCCCAGTCGGAGCATTCGTATTTGGTGCCGGGCCAGGGATTGAACGGGATCAGGTTGATCTTGGCGGGAATGCCCTGCAGCAGGCGCACCAGCGCGTGGGCGTCCTGCTCCGAATCGTTTACGCCCTTCAGCATCACGTATTCGAAGGTGATGCGCTTGGCGTTGGAGAGGCCGGGGTAGCCGCGGCAGGCCGCGAGCAGGTCGGGAATCGGATATTTCTTGTTCAGCGGCACCAGCTCGTCGCGCAAGCCGTCGCGGGCGGCGTGCAGCGAAACCGCGAGCATGGTGCCGACTTCGGCGCCGAGCTTCTCGATCATCGGCACCACGCCCGAGGTCGAGACCGTGATCCTGCGCTTGCCGATGGAGATTCCTTCGTTGTCGGCGAGGATCTCGACCGCGGCCTTGACCGCGTCGAAATTATAGAGCGGCTCGCCCATGCCCATGAACACGATGTTGGTCACGAACCGGCTGCCGGAAGGCACGATCGCGTCACCAAACTCGGGCTTGCCCGAGTTCGGATCTTGAGTGCGCAAATCGGGCAAGCCCGACTTCGGATCTTGACTGCGCAAGTCGGGCAGGCCCGACTTGCGTGGCGGCGTCATGCCCGGCCAATCTCCGAGCCGGTCGCGGGCCAGAATCAATTGCGCCACGATCTCTTCGGCGCTCAGGTTGCGCACGAGCTTTTGGGTGCCGGTGTGGCAGAAGGGGCAGGAGAGCGTGCAGCCGACTTGAGAAGAGACGCAGAGCGTGCCGCGCTCGGCCTCGGGGATATAGACGGTTTCGATGTCGTAGGGTTTCTCGCCGGAGTGCTCGGGCGGGAGCCGGATCAGCCACTTGCGGGTGCCGTCGGTCGAGACCTGCTCGGCCGCGACCTCGGGCCGCGCCAGCGTGTAGTGCGCGGCGAGGCGGTTGCGCAGCTCCTTCGAGACATTGGTCATGGCGTCGAATTCGCGCGCGCCGCGAAAATAGATCCAGTGCCAAACTTGAGCGATGCGCATCTTGAGGTCGCGCTCGGGCACGCCGATCGCCGCGAGCGCGGCGCCGAGCGCCGCGCGGTTGCGGCCGAGGAGCGACGGCTTGGGCCCGGCGGCGGTCGCCGCAGGCAGGACTTCGGTTTCGGTGGTTACGCTCATGGTCATGCGGCGTCTCCGCCGCCGCAACTAATGTGGTGCGACGCGGGCGCCCGTCAACCGCGCGCTCAGCGGCACTCCTGTACGACCCGGTCGAGCGCCTGGGCGAGGCCGCTGAGCGAATACTTGTCGGTGGTCAGGTTGCCGCGCATCGATGTGCTTTTCACGACGAGGTCGCGGCCGCGCCGGAGCGCATCCACGAGGCGGGCTTCTTCGGCGATGTTCCTGACCCAGGCGCTGTCGCTCTTGGTGTAAAGCGCGAAGTTCGTGCCGCCCACGTCCGCGATCGCCTCGCTGCCGTCCTTGATCGGGAAGCCCACGATCACGCTCACCTCGTTCTTCACGTTCTCGCCGGGCCGGGTGCTGACGAAGAAGAAGCCGGGATCGCGCTTGAGATTGCCGGGCTGGCGCTCCTTCGGTTGCGAGAGCGCGTAGCAGATCTTGGTGCGCGCGGCCTGGCTCACATAGACACCCCAATCGCCGAATTGCGCGACCAGCGTCGGCGCCGCCGGGGCTTGCGCCCGGGCGAAGCCCGGCAGCGCGGAAGCGGCGAGAATCGCGGCGGCAAGCCAGCGGTACCTTGCTCGCATGGTCGCTCCCTCCGAAACGCGGCTCGCGGCGAAGCAGTGCGCCTGCCGGAGAAATACCCGCCGCCGGGCGCGGCGCCAAGCGGTAGGCGATTGCCTAGCAATGGACGCCGCCGAAAAAATGGCGCAGATCGAGCGCGGGAGGGCGCCATGAAGGCCCTGCTGTGTCTGCGCTACGGGCCGCCCCAGGCGCTCGAAATCCAGGACATTCCGGAGCCGGCCGCCGGGCCGGGCGAGGTCGTGGTCGCGGTCGCGGCCGCGGCGTTGAACTTCTTCGACATCCTCGCCATCGCCGGCAAGTACCAGGTCAAGCCCGAATTCCCGTTCTCGCCGGCGGCCGAGTTCGCCGGCACGGTCGCGGCCGTGGGCGCGGGGGTGAAGGATTTCAAGGCCGGTGACCGGGTCGCCGGCTCGATCGGCTTCGGCGCCGCGCGCGAGCAGGTGGCGGTGAAGGCGCAGCAGCTGGTGCGGGTGCCGGAAGGACTGCCGCTCGAGAAGGCCGCCGGGATCATCATCACCTACGGCACCGCGCTGCACGCGCTGAAAGATCGCGCCCGGTTGAAGCCCGGCGAGACGCTCGCCGTGCTCGGCGCCGCCGGCGGGGTCGGGCTCGCGGCGGTCGAACTCGGCAAGGCGATGGGCGCGCGCGTGATCGCCTGCGCTTCGTCGGCGGACAAGCTCGAGTTCGCGAAGAAGCACGGCGCCGACGAGGGCATCGATTATTCGAAGGAGGACCTGAAGGAGCGGCTGCGCGCGCTGACCGCCGGGAACGGCGTGGACGTGATCTATGACCCGGTCGGCGGCGTCTATGCCGAGGCCGCGCTGCGCGCCATCGCCTGGCAGGGGCGATTTCTCGTGATCGGCTTCGCCTCCGGCGAAATCCCGAAAATTCCGCTCAATCTATTGCTGCTGAAGAGCACCGATTTGCTCGGCGTGTTCTGGGGCGAGTTCATCCGCCGCAATCCGGACGCCCATCGCGCCAACATGGCGGAGATACTTTCGCTCGCGCGGAAAGCCAAGATTTCGGCGCACGTGGACGCGGTCTACCCGCTCGAGCGCGCGGCCGAGGCGTTCGAGGCGATCGCCCAGCGCAAGGCGAAGGGCAAGATCGTGCTCAAGCCCTGATTCACGCTC
>JAHFPN010000076.1 GCA_023269635.1 Hyphomicrobiales bacterium
GCGCATAGCCCGCGAAATCGAGCATGAGCCGGTTCGCCCGCGCCTCCCCGATCGCGAGCCGGCGCGTCTCGCTCTGGCTGCGGGCGTAGGTTTCCGCGATTTGCCCGTACTCGGCCCGCACCTTTTCGATCATGCGCGCGCGGATTTCTGGATTGAGCAGGTTCGACACCACCCCGACCGCGCGGCTCGCGTCAATCACGTGCACCGCCTGCGAGCGCCGATAGCGCGGGGAAATCTTGACCGCGGTATGCACCTTGCTCGTGGTGGCGCCGCCGATAAGCAGCGGAAGCTCAAATCCCTCACGCTCCATTTCGCTCGCCACGTGGCACATCTCGTCGAGCGACGGCGTGATGAGCCCTGAGAGCCCGACGATGTCCGCCTTCTCCCGGCGCGCCGCCTCGAGAATCTTCTGCGCCGGCACCATCACGCCGAGATCCACGACCTCGTAGTTGTTGCACTGGAGCACGACGCCGACGATGTTCTTGCCGATGTCGTGCACGTCGCCCTTGACGGTGGCGAGCACGATCTTGCCGGCGCTTCGAGACAGCGCGAGCCCGCTCCGGCGCTTCTCCTCCTCCATGAACGGCATCAGGAACGCCACCGCCTGCTTCATCACCCGCGCCGACTTCACCACCTGCGGCAGGAACATCCTTCCTGAGCCGAACAGATCGCCGACCACGTTCATCCCGGCCATCAGCGGGCCTTCGATCACGTCGAGCGGCCGCGCCGCCGCTTTGCGGGCTTCCTCCACGTCGGCCTCGATGAACTCGGTGATCCCGTGCACCAGCGCGTGCTCGAGCCGCTTCTCCACCGGCCACGAGCGCCAGGCCAGGTCGACCTCGCGCTTCTCCTTAGGTCCGCCCCGGAAGCGCTGCGCGATCGCCAACAGCCGCTCCGCCGCATCGGCGCGGCGGTTGAGCACCACGTCCTCGCAGGCCTCGCGCAGCTCGGGGTCGAGATCGTCATAGACCGGAAGCTGGCCGGCATTGACGATCCCCAGGTCCATCCCGGCGCGGATCGCATGCGCGAGGAACACCACGTGCATCGCCTCGCGCACCGGCTCGTTGCCGCGAAAGGCGAAGGAAAGGTTGGAGACTCCGCCCGAGACGTGCGCGTGCGGGAGATTCGCGCGGATGAAGCGCGCGGCTTCGATGAAGTCGGCGCCGTAGTTGGCATGCTCCTCGATCCCGGTCGCAATCGCGAAGATATTGGGGTCGAAGATGATGTCCTCGGGCGGGAAGCCGACCTCCTCGGTGAGGATCTTGTAGGCACGCGCCGCGATCCCGGTCTTGCGCGCGAGCGTGTCGGCCTGGCCCTTCTCGTCGAACGCCATCACCACGACCGCAGCGCCGTAGCGGCGCACCAGCCGCGCCTGCGCCTTGAACGCCTCCTCGCCCTCTTTCATCGAGATCGAATTGACGATCCCCTTGCCTTGCACGCATTTCAATCCGGCCTCGATCACCGACCACTTCGAGGAGTCGATCATGATCGGGACCCGCGCGATGTCCGGCTCGGCGGCGATCAGGTTGAGGAAGGTGCGCATCGCCTGCTCCGAATCGAGCAGGCCTTCGTCCATATTGACGTCGATCACCTGCGCGCCGTTGGTCACCTGATCGCGCGCCACTTCGAGCCCGGCTGCGAAGTCGCCCGCCGTGATCAGCTTGCGGAAACGCGCGGAGCCGGTGACGTTGGTGCGTTCGCCGATATTGACGAACGGAATTTCGGGCGCCAGCTCGAACGGCTCGAGCCCGGAAAGCCTTAAGCGGCGCGGAATCTCGGGCACGCGGCGCGGCGGCTTGCCGTTGACGGCTTGAGCGATGGCGCGAATGTGGTCGGGCGTGGTTCCGCAGCACCCGCCCACGATGTTGACCAGCCCGGCGCTCGCGAATTCCCCGAGCAACTCCGCCATATGGCCCGGGCCTTCGTCATAGCGGCCGAATGGGTTGGGCAGACCGGCGTTCGGATAGGCGCAGACCAGGGTATCGGCGATCCGCCCGATCTCGGCGATATGCGCGCG
Organism: Hyphomicrobiales bacterium; assembly: GCA_023269635.1. Lineage (GTDB taxonomy): Bacteria > Pseudomonadota > Alphaproteobacteria > Rhizobiales > Xanthobacteraceae > JAHFPN01. The sequence goes on from JAHFPN010000076.1 coordinate 2,018, forward strand.
CATGCCGCGCGCGCCGAGCGCGCAATTGAACCCGATCGAGAACGGCCGCGCGTGCGCGATCGAATTCCAGAACGCCGCGGCGGTCTGCCCAGAAAGCATGCGGCCGGAGCGATCCGTGATGGTGCCGGAAATCATCACCGGCAGGCGGATCGCGCGCTCCTCGAACAGGGTCTCGATCGCGAAAATCGCGGCTTTGGCGTTCAGCGTATCGAAGACCGTCTCGATCAGCAGGATGTCGACGCCGCCATCGACCAGCCCGCGCACCTGCTCGCCATAGGCCGCGACCAGTTGGTCGAACGTGATCGAACGGAATCCCGGATTGGAAACGTCCGGCGAGATCGAAGCGGTGCGGTTGGTGGGCCCGATCGCGCCGGCGACGAAGCGCCGCCGCCCATCCGCGCCCGCGGCGACCGCCGCCTCGCGCGCGAGCTTGGCCCCGGCAAGATTGAGCTCGAAGGCGACCGACTCCAGGCCATAGTCGGCCTGCGCGATGCGGGTCGAGGAGAACGTGTTGGTGGCGACGATGTCGGCGCCGGCGCGGAAATAGGCGAGATGGATGTCGCGGATCGGGTCGGGCCGGGTGATGTTGAGGAGATCATTGTTGCCCCGCACTTCCCGGTTCCAGGCGTCGAAGCGCGCGCCGCGAAACGCGGTCTCGTCCAGGCCGAACGACTGGATCATCGTGCCCATGGCGCCGTCGAGCACCAGGATGCGCTCGGCCGCCAGCGCGCGCAGCGCGCGCTCGAGATCAGAGATTGGCGGCGCGCCGGACATGGCTCACGTCCTCCGCGGCGGCTTGCTGCGGCTCGCGCGGCCGCAGGCCCAAGAGATGGCAGATCGCATACACGAGGTCCGCGCGATTCATGGTGTAGAAATGGAAATCGGTGACGCCGCGATCGACGAGATCGAGCACCTGCTCGGCGGCAACCGCGGCGGCGATCAGCTTGCGCGTCGCGACATCGTCATCGAGCCCGGCGAACCGCTCGGCGAGCCACTGCGGCACCGAGGCGCCGGCCTTTGCCGCGAAGCGGCGGGTCTGCTGGAAATTCTGTACCGGCAGAATCCCGGGCACGATCGGCGCCCGGATGCCGCGCGCGCGGGCGCGATCGAGGAAGCGGAAATAGAGGTCGTTGTCGAAGAAGAACTGGGTGATCGCGCGGGTCGCGCCGGCGTCGAGCTTGCGTGCGAGCACGTCGAGATCATGGTCGATCGAGGCGCTCTCCGGATGCTTTTCGGGGAACGCCGCGACCGAAATCTCGAAATCGCCGACGCGCTTGAGCCCCGCAACCAGTTAGCTGGCGAAGGCATAGCCGCCCGGAAACGGCCGGTAGCGCGCATCGATCCCCTCCGGCGGGTCGCCGCGCAGTGCCACGATATGGCGCACGCCCGCGTCCCAATAGCCGCGCGCCACGCGATCGACCTCCGCGCGCGCCGCGCCGACACAAGTCAGATGCGCGGCCGGCACGAGTTCGGTCTCGGCGAGGATGCGTTTGACCGTGGCGTGGGTGCGCTCCCGCGTCGTGCCGCCGGCGCCGTAGGTCACCGACACGAAGCCGGGGCTGAGCGGCGCCAGCCGCTGGATCGCCTCCCAGAGCGCGCGCTCCATTTCCGGGGTCTTGGGCGGGAAAAATTCGAACGAGACGCAAATACCGCCGCGCTCAAGCGGGCTGGTGACGCGACTGCGCCGCTGGGAACGTGGTGCTGGCATCGACCTCTCCCGTTGGCTCCAAACTGCGGCCGGCCGACAAGCATCGGCTGAGGGGACGTGGCCCAAGTTCTTGGGATTATGCCCAACAAGATTTGAGAAATCAATAAGGATATAAAGATATCCTTATATCCTCCTGCGCCTTGCGCATGTTGCGGGCGCTTGACCCCCGTGTGGCGATGCGGTCCAATTTTCCGGTTCGATGCAGGTGGTCCGTGTCGCAAGGCACGGACCATGGGAACGCGGTGCGGCTCCTAAGGCCAAATCCGCGGCTGCCCCCGCAACTGTAAGCGGGTAGCCCGCTCCAAGCGCCACTGGGCTGATGCCCGGGAAGGCGGAGCGCGGCAACGACCCGCGAGCCAGGAGACCGATCTGCGTCGGTCACCCTTTCCGGCGTGCGGGGCGCGCGACCGGAGCGGCTGTTCCGCAGCGGTGACACCTCGAAGTCAACCGTTGCGGAGGACGCCGTGCCGTTCCCGACAATCGAGTCGAGACCCGACCGGACCTTGGGACCGGCGCGCCTGTGCGCCTCCGCCTATCCCCACACCGGAGGCGTGTCATGGCCCGAACGGCCGTTCTCAGCTCACTTACGCTCGCACTTCTGACCACGACGGCTGCCGCGCAGCTTCAGCAGCTGCCGGCGATCGTCATCTATGCGACCCAGTTCCCGCTCGACGCCACGCGCGTCGGCGCGAGCGTCACCGTGCTTTCAGGCGACAAGTTGCGCGAAGACGCAATCCCCACGGTCGCGGACGCGTTACGAACCGTGCCCGGGCTCACGGTCAATCATACCGGCACGCGCGGATCCTTGACCGAGGTTCGCATGCGCGGCGCCGAGGCGAACCATGTGCTCGTGCTGATCGACGGCATCGAAGTCAACGCGCTCGCCAATAGCGGCTTCGACTTCGCCGACCTTTCCATGGCCGACGTGGAGCGGATCGAAGTGATCCGCGGACCGCAATCGGGCATCTACGGTTCCAATGCGCATGCGGGCGTGATCTCGATCATCACGCTTTCCGGCAAGGGCCTCACCAAGCCGCGGCTCGACGCCAAGATCGAGGCGGGCACGCTGAATTCGTGGGCGGCCACCGCCAATCTGCGCGCGGCGACTGGTCCGATATACTTCTCGGCGACGTTCGGCGGCTACGAAACCGGCGGCTACAACATTTCCCGCTTCGGGATCGAGCGCGACGGCAGCCGCGCTTACACCGGCACGTTGAAGGCCGGGATCGATTTCAACGAGTTCTTCAATATCGAGGGCGTGATCCGCTCCACCAATCGCTCCTCGGCGGGCGATCCGCAGAACTTCACGCCGGGAAGCCCGACCTATGGGCTTGTGGTCGACGGCAATACGCGCACGAATTACGAGAGCCTGGCGGCCCGCGTCGGAGCCACCCTGAAGCTGTTCGAGGGCCGTTGGATTCAGACCGTCAACGCGAAGCTGTTCGATGAGAAGCTCACGGCTTTCTCCAACGACCTCTTGAGTTTCACCTCCGCCGGCACGCGCTTCGCCTATGACTACAAGTCGACGTTCCTGCTGGATTCGAACATCTTCGGCGGCGAGCGGCACATGATCAGCGTGCTCGCCGATCACCGCCGCGAGCTCTATTCCGCGTCGTTCTTCCCGGGACCCACCTTCGAGAAGCAGCGCGTCGGTCTCGCCGGCGAATACGTGCTCGACCTTCCGACCCACACTACGCTCACCGCGAACCTCCGCCACGACTGGAATCAACCGTTCCCGGACGTGAACACCTGGCGGTTCGCCGCGTCGCAGCGCTTTCCGACGTTTGGCACCCGCATTCATGCAAGCGTGGGCAAGGGCGTGACCGACCCGGACCACACCGAGATCCTGGGCTTCCCGGGTCTGTTTCCGATTCTTCCCAATCCCAATCTTCGGCCCGAGAGCTCGATCGGATGGGACTTCGGAGTGGAGCAGACGCTGTGGGGCGGCCGGGCGGTCGTGGACGTCACCTATTTCAATACCGACTTCAAGGACAAGATCGAGGCCACCTTCGTCGGCTTCAACACGCTGTTCGTGAATGCGAAGGGCACCGCGCATCGGCAAGGCATCGAGACCAGCGCAAAGGTGAAGCTGCTCGACTGGCTCTCGGTCGCCGGCACCTATACCTACACCGAGGCGGTCACGAGTCTCGGCGTGCCGGAGATCCGCCGGCCGCCGCACTCGGGCTCGATCGAGCTCGTCGCCCTGTTCGCCGAGGGCCGCGGCCGCGCCAGCTTGGGTGCAGTCTATAACAGCACGCGGCGGGACATCCGTTTCAACGATTTCCCGTTGCCGAACTCGATCGTATTCCTGCCGGCGACGACCATCGTGCGCGCATACGTGTCTTACGACGTCACCAAGCTCGCCACGATCTATGCGCGGGCGGAGAACGTCTTCAACACGCGCTACGAGGAAGTCTTCTCCTATCGAGCGCCGCCGTTCGCGGCCTATGCCGGCTTGAAGATCAAGCTCGGCGAGTGAGCATCGGGAAAAGCAGCGAGGCCGGCCACTGGGGCCGGCCTCGAAAGGAGAAATCGGTAGCGCGTCGGACCGCGATCTGCATGACCGGGGCGACGTAGGCCTTACTTCTTCGCTTCGGCCTTCTTCTTCGGCTCGGCCTTCTTCTTCGGTGCGGCTTTCTTCTTCATCTTCTTCTTAGCCTTCTTCTTCGCCTTCTTCTTGGCCTTCTTCACCTTCTTCTTGGCCTTTTTCTTCGCCTTCTTCTTCGCCATCTTCTTCTTGGCGGCGACGTTGGCCGTCGCGGCCACCGCCGGCTCGATCGAGGCTGCGATCAGCACCGGACCGAGGATCAGCGAAGCCGACAGCAACGCGGCCATCAGTTTCTTGAGCAACATGTTCCCTCTTCCTTCTCTCTGGGGTCGCGATGCGCTCGCGACTTCGATCGGCCCCAGCGCCGATCGTGGGCCTCACTTGCGCCCGGGGGGCTGAACTCGCCCTGAAGCCAACTTTTAGCCAGGATTCATGTAGGTGAACGGAATCCGGCAGGGCCATTCATCTGACATTCATCTGGCCGAAGCGGCAGCGCTGCGGGGGCGGATTGCAGACGACAACCTTTCGGCCGTCGAGCCCTGGTGCCTTTCATTTCGCAGGCCTTAGGGCGGCTTCAGTTTCGGCGAATATCCATTCCACGAAGGATTCCGCGCCGCCGGTGGTCTCCAGGAACAGCACCGCCGGCACCTCGTAAGGGTGGCTCGCCTTCACCGCCTCCGCCACCCGGCCGGTGAGCGCGGGCCGCGTCTTGACGATCATCACCACCTCGTCGGCGCGCTCGATCGCCCCCTTCCACCGGTAGATCGAAACCATCCCGGGCAGGATGTTGACGCAGGCCGCGAGCCCCGATTCGACGAGGCTCCGCCCCGCCCGCTCCGCCTCGACAAGCGAAGGATAGGTCGTATAGACGAGAACCGGCCGCTCCATTGCCGCGCTCCTGCACCGGCCCCGAGCCGGAATTCCATGGCTGAGACACGCTACGACAGGATCGCCTTTCTCGCGAGCACAACCGAGGAAGCCTTAAGCGCGAAAAAGCGCCTGGCCGCGAAATATGGCGACGCCTCCGCCGATGCCGCCGACGTGGTGGTGGCGCTCGGCGGCGACGGCCTGATGCTGCGGGCACTGCACGACCTGCGCGACAAGAACATCCCGGTCTACGGCATGAATCGCGGCTCGGTCGGCTTCCTGATGAACGAGTTCAGCGAGGACGGCTTGCAGGAGCGCCTGGCCGCGGCCGAGCGCTGCGTCGTGCATCCGCTCATCATGGAAGCCAAGGACGCCGCTGGGAAAATCCATCGCGCGCCGGCGTTCAACGAGGTCTCGCTCCTGCGCCAGTCCTACCAGGCGGCGAATTTGCGGATCTCCACCGACCGCAAGGTGCGGCTCGAGGAGCTGATCTGCGACGGCGTGCTGGTGGCGACGCCCGTGGGCTCCACCGCCTACAATCTTTCCGCCCACGGCCCGATCCTGCCGCTGAATGCCTCGCTCCTGGCGCTGACCCCGATCAGCGCGTTCCGGCCGCGACGCTGGCGCGGCGCGCTGCTGCCCGATCGTGCCGAAGTCATGATCGAGGTGCGCGAGCCCGACAAGCGCCCGGTGAGCGCGGTCGCCGACCATTTCGAGGTGCGCTCGGTAGTTTCCGTGCGCATCCGCATGGACACGGCCTCGTCCATGGTGATGCTGTTCGACCCCGGCCACGGGCTCGAAGAGCGGATTCTGAAAGAACAGTTCGGCTATTGAAGACGGTTCACGCCGCCGCGACGAGGTCCGCGATGAACGAGCGCGCTTCCTCGCGCGCGGCTTCCGCCGCGAGCTTGCGCAGCATCGCGAGTAACTGGTCGAGCTCGCCCGGCTCCGCGCGCTGGTAGCGCTCGAGCACCCGCTCCACGATGCGCCGGCGCAGCACCGCGAAGCCGTGCGCGGTGTCGTCGAAGCCCATTTCCTGGATCACCTCGAGCGCGGCGCGGAACGCGCCGAACGCGCCCGGCGGCAGGCCCGCGCAATCGTAAAGCGCGCGGAACGCGTTTCGCGCCGGGTCATCGAGAATTGCCGCCACCCGCCGCGGCGATTGGCCAGTGAGATTCGCAAGCGTCTCGACCAGGAAATGCACGTTGCCCGCCAACAGCGCGCGCAACAACAGCCCGCCGGTGAGCTGGCCGCTCGAGCGCAGGTGCTTGACCAGCGGCGCCACGCCCTCGTCCTCGGTTTCGGCCGCGAGCGCCACGGTGGCGCGGTCGCAGGCCTCGCGCGTCACTTTCCGCGCGCGCTCTTCCGGCAGCCACTCGCGCTCGGCGACGAAGCGCGCGAGCGTATCGGAAAGCGTCGCGACCAGCCCCTGGCGCGTCTGCACCGGAAGATCGGGATGCACCAGCAGCGTCTCGCGGATCGCGGCGAGATGCCCATGGCGCACGGCGATCTTCGCGAGCGCGGCCGGCGCCGTGTCGGCGTCCGGGTTTTCGATCAAGACCAGGCAGGCGCCGGCGCCGCCGACCTCGGCGAGCGCGGCGGCGAGCGAGGCCGGTACCGGCACCCGCGAAGCCACGGCGTTCTGGATGCGCTCGTTCCCCTGCCCGATCAGGTCGACGAGCTCGGCCTCGGTCAGCAAGGGCGAGCGCGCGAGCACGATCTCGGCGATCTCGGGCTGGTCGTTGGCGAGCGCCAGCACCAATGTCTGCGGCGCCTCCGGCGCGGAAGCGAGCGCCTCGGCGAGCGCCCGGCGCACGAGCGGCGACGGGTCGTCCAAGAGCACGGTCATCGCCGCTTCGGCGGCGAGCCGGTCCTCCTCGCTGAGTTCGGAATGGAGATAGGCGCGGGCGAGCGCGCTGGTGGCATCGGCGCGGTCGCCGGGCAGCGCGGTCTGCACCCATTGCAGGAATTGGCGAACGATCATGGCGCACCCCGAGGATTTGGAATCGCGAAGTGCGATTGTCCGGGCCGGCGGCTTAATAAAGCGTTTACCTTGTTTGTTCGGAAGTCGTTAAGGATTGCGAAACCGGCGCGAGCGCTTGAATCCGCTGGCGCCGCGCCGGGACCCTTGCCCGCTTCCGTGCTAAACCGGATGCCCGAGAGGGAGGAAATGATGCCATCCGAAACCCGCCATGAACGCGGCGGCCTCTATTTCGAGGATTTCCGGGTCGGCCACAGCTTCGAGCACCGGCTGCGCCGCACCGTGACGCAGATGGACAACATGCTGTTCTCCAACATGACGCTCAATCCGCAGCCGCTGCACATCGACGTCGATTTCTGCGAACGCGAGACCGAGTGGGGCAAGCCGCTGATGAATTCGCTGTTCACGCTCGGGCTGATGATCGGGATCTCGGTGAACGACACTACCGTCGGCACCACCATCGCGAACCTCGGCATGACCGAGGTGAAGTTCCCGCACCCGCTGTTCGAGGGCGACACCGTGCGCTGCAGCACCGAAGTCCTGGCCAAGCGCGAGTCGCGCTCGCGCACCGACGCCGGCATCGTCGAGTTCCACCACCGCGCCTTCAACCAGAAGGGCGAGCTGGTGGCCGAATGCCGCCGCCAGGCGTTCATGAAGAAGCGGCCCGCCGCCTGATGCGTTCGCTTCTGTTCGTGCCCGGCGACAGCGAGCGCAAGCTCGCAAAAAGCCTCGATTCCGGCGCCGACGCGCTGATCCTCGATCTCGAAGACTCGGTGACGCCGGAGGCGAAGCCCAAGGCGCGCACGATGACGCGCGATTTTCTGAAATCGGCGCGCGCCAAGGCCAAGCGCCCGCGCCTGTTGGTGCGCACCAACGCATTGCCGACCGGGCTCGTCGACCACGACCTCGAAGCGGTGGTGGCGGCGCGGCCCGACGGCATCATGCTCCCGAAATGCGAGAGCGCGGCCGATGTCGTCCTGCTCGACGCGAAGCTCTCGGTCGCCGAGGCGCTCGCCGGCGTCGAGGACGGCGCCAGCAAGATTTTCGTTATCGTGACCGAGACCGCCGCCTCGCTGTTCGGCCTCGGCGGCTATGCCGGCGCAAGCGCGCGGCTCGACGGCCTGACCTGGGGCGCCGAGGACCTTTCTGCCGACGTCGGGTCGATTGCCATCCGCCACGCGGACAGCACCTTCACCGATCCCTATCGATTGGCGAGCGCGCTTTGCCTGTTTGCCGCCGCCGCGGCGCGCGTGATGCCGATCGATTCGGTCTACGCCAATTTCCAGGACCTCGACGGCCTGCGCGCCGATGCCGAGGCCGGCAACCGCGACGGTTTCGTCGCCAAGATGGCGATCCATCCCGGGCAAGTTTCGATCATCAACGAGATTTTCACGCCGACCAAGTCCGCGCTCGAATGGGCGCGCGGCGTGCTGGCGGCGTTCGCCGCCAATCCCGGCGCTGGCGTGCTCAGCTACCGGGGTGAGATGATCGACAAGCCGCACATCGACCGCGCCGAGCGCCTGCTCGCGCGCGCGAAATCCCTCGGGCTCGTTTGAGCGTCAGTCCGGCCGCTTCATCGCGAACATCTTGCCGATCGTCGCATATTGATCGGTGTAGCCGCAGCGCATGATCGGCTGCAGC
>JAHFPN010000215.1 GCA_023269635.1 Hyphomicrobiales bacterium
GGCGATAGAAGGCGTTGGAATCCTCAGCCGTCGAGAAGCCCGCATACTGGCGGACGGTCCAGGCTTGCGTCACGTACATAATGGGATAGGGGCCGCGCAGGAACGGCGCCAGGCCCGGCCAGGTGTCGAGAAAGTCGAGCCCGGTGACGTCGGCCGCGCCGTACAGCGGCTTGACCGCGATGCCTTCGGGCGTGAGCCACGGCTCGTTGCCGCCCGCGGGCGGCGGCAGCTTGGGCTCGCGCCACTCGGTCTTGATGAAATCGGGTAGCTGGCTCACCTCGTCACCTTAATCCCTTTTCGTCATTGCCGGGCTTGACCCGGCAATCCATGCGGCAGCACCGCGTCCGCGGAAGCGCACATGGATGCCCGGGTCAAGCCCGGCAATGACGATTCAACATACCATGCGCCGCCGGTTACTCGAACGGTTCGCCGAGCCGCATGGGCACGAGTGCTTCGATGCGGGTCGCGTCAGCGGGGGGCGCGGAGGGCGCCGGCCGTGCCATGTCCAGCACGGCGACGGGGATTTCGGCGAAATTCTGAAATATCGTCGTGCCGGTGAGCGGCTCAGCTCCGCTCTTGATCGCCCGTTCGCGCTCAACGCGCACCGCCGCAATCTTCTTCTGGATTAGACCCTGTTCGAGCGCAGACCACGCGCCGCCTGCGGCTTCGATTTCCTGGAACAGCGCCCAAGCCGCGCGGCAGAGCTTCTCGGTGAGATCCTCGAGGCCACCGGAACCCGCCGCCGGATCGGCGACCTTGGCAAGATTCGACTCCTCTTGCAGGATCAGCTGCGTGTTGCGCGCGATCCGTCGCGCGAAGCCGTCAGGCAGGCCGAGCGCGATCGTGAACGGCAGCACGAAAACCGCATCGGCGCCGGCGAGCCCGGCGGAAAATGTCGCGATCGTGGCCCGCAGCATGTTCACGTAAGGATCGCGTTTCGTCATCATTCGCCAGGCAGTCTCGGCGGAGATGAAAGTCGGCGTCGGCTGCAGCCCGCTCGCGTCCTCCACGCGCGCCACGAGTTTTCGCAGCGCGCGGAACTTGGCCATGGTCAGGAATTGGTCGGCGTCCGCCGACAGCCGGAAGAAAACCATGTCGCGTGCTTGGTCGAGCGCGATCCCGCCCGCTTCCAGCGCGCGCAGGTAGGCGACCGCGACCGCGAGCACGAACGCGAGTTCCTGGGCTTCCGAGCCGCCGGCGTTGTGAACGACCCGGCCGTCGGCAATGGCGAACGGCCCGCGGAATCCTCGCGTAACAAGATCGGCGACGTTGTCCGCGAACGCCTTGGCCGCTTCCGGCCACGGCAACCGCGCGAATCCGGACACCGCGATCGTGCCGAGCGGATCGAGCCCGAAGCGGACGTCGACCGCCGCGGGCGCGTAGCCGCGGCGCTTGACCAGTGTCGCGATTTCGACCGCCGCGTCCTTGGCGTGCGGGCCGAGGTCCAGCTCCACCGAAATTCCGGCATCGAGGTGCACGCCTTCGAGCACGCGCGCCATTGTCTCGGCCGCCGGCGGCAGGCCGAAGCCATGGGCGCCGATTGCGCCTGCGAATATCAGCACGAGCCCGCTGGCGCCGTTTTGCAGATCTTCGAGCGCCTGGACATTGGCGGCGCGCGGATCGGGATGGTCGATCCGCGTCATCACCCGCCACGGCTCGCCCGGCGTGCGGCCGGCAATGGGCCGCGCCCCGGCGGCGCGCGCATAGAGCGGCTCGATCGCGAGCCCGTCATAGGTCTGGGAAACCAGCTTCCGCTCGAACGAACCGCCCTTCAGCACCTGCTCGACCAGCTTCAGCCAGTCCTCGCGGCGGGCAGGGGGAAACTCGGCGCCGAGCTTCAGATCGGTCATGGCCTTGGGAGTTACGCGCCGGCGGGCAGGCGGGCAAGCCTGGTGGCGCCGGCGCTGTCAGGCGTCCGGCGGCTGCGGCTCCAGGCGCCGGATGCCCTTCGTGCCGGTGCGCGCGAGCGCGTCCCGTACGCTGATTCCGTGCACCACCCGGTCCGCGGCGATTTCGGCGAGTGGCACCAGCACGAACGCGCGCTCCAAGAGCCGCGGATGCGGGATTTCCAGATCCGGCTCCATGAGCTCGAGGTCATCGTAGAGCAGGATATCGAGATCGATCACCCGCGGTCCGAAGCGCATTTCTTGCTTGCGGTTGCGTCCGAGCTCGGTTTCGATCTTGGCGAGCGCGGCGAGCAGCGCGCGCGGCGCCAACGCGGTGGTCCCGCGCACCGCCTGATTCAAATACGGGCCCTGCGGCACCGGGCCCCACGGCTCGGTTTCGTACACCGACGAAGCCGCGAGCGATTGCAGCGGCCCGGCCGCGAGCGCGGCGCGGGCGCGCGCGAGATTGGCCGCGCGGTCGCCGAGGTTCGTCCCCAGCGCCACGAACACTTCAGCCATTGCGGCGCCGCTCGACAATGGCCGCGACGTAGTCGATCACCGCCGGCACCGGCGCCGAAGGCTTCTTCACCTTCACCCGCACGAGCGCGACCGTCGGGAAATGCGCGAGCACCGCCGCCGCCACGTGCGCGGCCGCGGCCTCGATCAGATTGAAGCGCCGCTCCAGGAACGCGGCCTGCGCCACGGCGGTGACCACGGCATAGTCCACGGTCTCCGAGAGTTTGTCGGTGCGCGCGGCTTCGGTCGCGTCGAGTTCGAGCGCGAGGTCGAGCGCGAAGCGCTGGCCCATCCGCTGTTCGGCCTCGGTGACGCCGTGATGGGCGAACAGCGAGAGCCCGGCGATCTCGATCGTGGCGCGCATCAATTTGCTCCGCGGATCGCCTCGGCCACGCGCAGCGCCTGCACATGCGCGGCGACGTCGTGGACGCGGATGATCTCGACTCCAGCGGCTACCGCGAGCGTGTTGGCGGCGATCGTTCCGGGCAGCCGCTCGCGCGGTCCGCTGTCGGTGAGGCGGCCGATGAAGCTCTTGCGCGAGGTGCCGAGGAGAATCGGAAATCCCAATTCGTGCAGCTCGTCGAGCCGGGCCAGAATGGAAAGATTCTGTTTGAAACTCTTGCCGAAGCCGACGCCGGGGTCGAGGACGATGCGGTCCTTGCGGATCCCGGCGGCGGCGGCGCGCTCGAGCGAGCGCTCGAAAAACAGACGCAGGTCGTCGAAGATGTCGAGCGCGGGGTCGACGGTATCGCGGTTGTGCATGATGATGACCGCGGCTTCGTAGGCGGCCACGACGCGCGCCATGTCGGGGTCGCGTTGCAGGCCCCAGACATCGTTCACCATGCGCGCGCCGGCCTTGAGCGCCGCTTCGGCGACGCGCGCTTTGTAGGAGTCGATCGAGACCGGCGTATCGGTCGCGCCCGCGAGCGCTTCGACCACCGGCAGCGCGCGCGCGAGTTCCTCCTCGGCCGCGACGGGGGTATAGCCCGGCCGCGTGGATTCGCCGCCGACGTCCACGATATCGGCGCCCTCCGCGATCAGGCGCAAGCCCGCCGCGACCGCGGCTTCCGCGGTCGGATAGCAGCCGCCGTCCGAGAA
>JAHFPN010000077.1 GCA_023269635.1 Hyphomicrobiales bacterium
CGAGCTCAACAACAACGACTTGATTCGGAAGTTCTATCTCGGGATGTGACGAAGGACGTCACTCGGCCGCCGCGCGCGCCGGGCGCGCCTGCGCCGACTTGATGTAGTCCATCGCCGCCTGCACGCCGCCTTTCTTGTGCGGGACGCCCGCGAGCGCGAGCGCCATTTCGGTCGCGCCGAGCGCGCCGACCAGCGTCGCGTCGTTGATGTCGCCGAGATGGCCGATGCGGAACATTTTTCCGGCGAAGCGGCCGAAGCTCATGCCGTAGGAAATGTTGAAATGCTCGAGCGCGAGGTTGCGGAAGGCGTCGGCGTCGTGGCCTTCGGGCATCAGCACCGCAGTGATGGTCGGCGAGTAATATTTCGGATCGCGGCACAGGATCTCGAGGCCCCAGCCGCGCACCGCGCGGCGCGTCGCTTCCGCGAAGCGGTGATGGCGCGCGAACACGTTCTCGAGCCCTTCCTCGTGCAGCATGTCGATGGATTCGGCGAGGCCGTAGAGCATGTTTGTCGCCGGCGTATAGGGGAAGAAGCCGATCTTGTTCATGTTCAGCATGTCTTCCCACGACCAGAACGATTTTAAGAGCTTCGATTGTTTCGCGGCGGCGAGCGCCTTGTCGCTCACCGCGTTGAACGACATGCCGGGCGGCAGCATCAGCCCCTTCTGCGCGCCGCCGACGGTGACGTCGACGCCCCACTCGTCGTGGCGATAGTCGGTGGAAGCGAGCGAGGAGATGGTGTCGACCATGAACAGCGCCGGGTGCTTGGCGGCGTCGATGGCTTTTCGGATCTGCGCCACCGGGGAGAGGCAGCCGGTCGAGGTCTCGTTGTGCAGCACGCAGACCGCCTTGATCGTGTGCGCCTTGTCCTCGCGCAGCTTGGCTTCCACCGCAGCCGGGTCGGCGCCGATCCGCCAGTCGGTCGGGATGAATTCGGGCACGAGGCCGAGCTTCTCCGCCATCTTCTTCCACAGTGCCGCGAACTGGCCGGTCTCCACCATCAGCACGCGGTCGCCGGGCGAGAGCGTGTTGACGAGCGCCGCTTCCCAGGCGCCGGTGCCGGTTGCGGTATAGACGATCACCGGCTTCGCGGTCTTGAAGATGGTCTTGATGCCCTCGAGCACGCGCTTGGTCAGCTTTGCGAATTCCGGGCCGCGGTGGTCGATGATCGGCATGTCCATCGCGCGCAGGATGCGGTCCGGGAGCGGCGTCGGGCCCGGAATCTGCAGGAAATGGCGCCCGGCAGTGCGTGAGGAATTGCTGGCCATCGATTTGATCCCTGAAAAGCGATGTTCGGCTTTGTTGCTTCGCCCGCGTCGCGGCCGAGGCGGCGATCCGTACAAGGATAGCCTTGTGAATTATAATCCGAATGCCAGTCAAGCGCGCCGAGCGTCGCGCGGTGGATGGCGCACGGCCCCGGAGGGAACTTGATGGCGATGCGGCTGCTGCCGGGACTCGAGCGTCGGCTGAAGGCGGCAGGCGTGGGCGAGACGCGCTTCGATCCCTTCAGCCGGGGCCGCTACGCCACCGACGCCTCGTCCTACCAGATGATGCCGCTGGGCGTGGCCGTCCCACGCACGTTGGACGAGGCCGAACGCGCGATCGCCGCAGCGCGGGCCGAGGGCGCCTCGGTGCTCGCGCGCGGCGGCGGCACCTCGCAGGCCGGGCAGACGGTGAACGAATCGCTGGTCGTCGACTGCTCGAAATATCTGAACCGCCTGGTGAAACTCGACGTGGCCGGGCGGCGCTGCACGGTCGAGCCCGGCATCGTGCTCGACGACCTCAATCGCGCGCTTAAAGCCCATGGCTTGTGGTTTCCGGTGGACGTCTCCACATCCTCGCGCGCCACCATCGGCGGCATGGCCGGCAACAATTCCTGCGGCGGCCGCTCCATGCGCTACGGCATGATGCGCGACAATGTGCTTGCGATCGATGCGCTGCTTGCGGACGGGAGCGCGGCGCATTTCGGCCCGGTGGCGGCCGATCTTTCCAACGTTCCGGCGGATTCGCCGCTGCGGCCGCTGGCGCAGGATCTGTTCGCGCTCGGCGTGCGCGCGGCCGATGAGGTCGCGGTCCGCTTCCCCAAGGTGCAGCGGCGGGTCGGCGGCTACAATCTCGACGCGCTCGCGCCCGGCAAGAACGACATCAATCTCGCGCATCTCCTGGTGGGCTCCGAAGGCACGCTCGGATTCTCGACGCGGATCGAGCTCAAGCTTTCTCCGCTCTTGCCCCGGCGTGCGCTCGGCGTCTGCCACTTCGGCCGCTTCTACGAGGCCATGGACGCGGCCCAGCACATCGTGAAGCTCGGGCCGATCGCAGTCGAGCTCATCGACCGCACCATGATCGGGCTCGGGCGCGAGATCGATCTGTTCCGCCCGACGCTCGAGCAGTTCGTGCGCGGCGAGCCGGACGCGGTCTTGCTCGTCGAGTTCGCCGAAGACGACTGGCAGGAGAACCTGCGCCGCCTGAAACGGCTCGGCGAGCTCATGGGCGATCTCGGTTTCGGCTGGGATCGAAGCGGGCCGCACCGGGGCGGGGTCGTGGAGGTGCTCGAGCCCGCGCTGCAGGCCGCGATCGCGGATTTCCGCACCGCCGGTCTCAACGTGATGATGTCGATGAAGGAGGCGGGCAAGCCGGTCTCGTTCGTCGAGGATTGCGCGGTGCCGCTCGAGCATCTCGCCGAGTATACCGCTCGGCTCACCGAGATCTTCGAGAAGCACGGCACGCGCGGCACTTGGTACGCGCATGCGGCGCTCGGGTGCCTGCACGTGCGGCCGGTGCTGAATCTGCGGCTTGATAAGGACGTGAAGGCGATGCGCGCCATCGCCGAGCAAGCCTTCGAGATGGTCCGCGCCTACAAGGGCTCGCATTCGGGCGAGCACGGCGACGGCATCGCGCGCTCGGAGTTCAACGAAAGAATGTACGGCGCGCCGCTCGCGCGCGCGTTCGAGGCGGTGAAGGACCGCTTCGATCCCGCGGGCCTGTTCAATCCCGGCAAGATCGTGCGCGCGCCGAAGTTCGACGACCGCAGGAATTTCCGCTACGGCCCCGGCTATCACGGCGAGCCGATCAAGGCCGCGCTCGACTGGTCGGCCTATTCCGGCACCGGCGGCGGTTTCCAGGGCGCGGTCGAGATGTGCAACAACAACGGCGCCTGCCGGAAGGCGGCGGGCGGCGTCATGTGCCCGAGCTATCGGGTGACGCGCGACGAACGCGACGTGACGCGCGGGCGGGCGAACTCGCTCCGGCTCGCGATCACCGGCCAGCTCGGCGCGGACGCGCTCGCCTCCGACGAAATGGCGGACACGCTCTCGCTCTGTGTCTCCTGCAAGGGCTGCCGGCTCGAGTGCCCGACCGGCGTCGACATGGCGCGGATGAAGATCGAGGTGCTCGCGGCGCGGGCGATCGAGCGCGGGTTCTCGCTGCACGACCGGCTGGTGGGCTGGCTCCCGCGCTATGCGCCGTTCGCCGCGAGTAATGCCGCGCTCGTCAACTTACGCGACATGCTGCCGGGCGCTGCGAGGCTCTCGGAGACAATCGCTGGCTTCAGCGCGCGGCGGAAGTTGCCAAGATGGCGCTCGGATTTTTTCCAGGATGTTGCAGCGGAATTCTCCCTCCCCCGCTTGCGGGGGAGGGATGGGGAGGGTGCGCTGAGAAGGCCCCCTCCCGACGAGCTTCGCTCGTCGACCTCCCCCGCTGGCGGGGGAGGTGAAGAAGTGGGCGAGGTGGTTCTGTTCGCCGATACCTTCAACCGCTATTTCGAGCCGGAGAACCTTTCCGCCGCCCTTGCAGTGCTGAAGGCGGCCGGCTTTCGCGTGCATCTGCCGAAAGCCGCGGACGGCGGCCGGCCGCTCTGCTGCGGCCGCACATTCCTCTCCGTCGGCGCCGTGGACGAGGCGCGGCGCGAAGCGGAGCGGACGCTCTCAGTGCTCGCGCCCTATGTCGAGCGCGGCGTGCCGGTGGTCGGTCTCGAGCCGAGCTGTCTCTTCGGCTTCCGCGACGAGATTCCGGCGCTGCTCAAGAGCGAAAGCGCCAAGCGACTGGCCGCGCACGCGCTGACCTTCGAGGAATTTCTTGCCCGCGAAGCGGGCGAGGGGCGAGTGAAGCTTCTACTCGGCGAGATCGGCAAGCGCGCGCTCTTGCACGGTCATTGCCATCAGAAAACGTTCGGCGTGATGAGCGCGGTCGAGCAGGTGTTGAAATTGATTCCGGGGCTCGCGGTCGAGACCGTGGAATCGAGCTGCTGCGGCATGGCGGGTGCGTTCGGTTACGGCGCCGACACGATCGACGTCTCGCTCGCCATGGGCGAGCTATCGCTGTTGCCCGCCGTACGCCAGGCTGCGCCGGAGACGATCATCGTCGCCGACGGCACCTCGTGCCGCCAACAGATCAAAGACGGCGCCGGCCGCGAAGCGCTGCACGTCGCGCGCGTGCTGGCGGCGAGCCTTGCCGTCTTAGACCGTCATCCTGAGGTGCCCGCGCGTAGCGCGGGCCTCGAAGGATGACGGTCGCACCGTCGCCCTTCGAGGCTCGCTTCGCTCGCTCCTCAGGGTGACGGCGCGAAAGGGAATGATTAGTATTCGCGTTGTCATGGGGTATCCGTGAATTTGCCGCTTCTTCCCACCTCGCTGGTTGGCTCCTATGCGCAGCCGGATTGGCTGATCGACCGCAACAAGCTCGCCGGCCGCTTCCCGCCGCGGGTGCGGGCGCAGGAGCTCTGGCGCGTGGCGCCGGAATTCCTGGAACAGGCGCAGGACGACGCGACGCTGCTCGCGATCCGCGACCAGGAGCGGGCCGGGCTCGACATCATCACCGACGGCGAGATGCGGCGCGAGAGCTATTCCAACCGGTTTGCGACCGCGCTCGAAGGCGTCGACATCGACAATCCCGGCAGCGCGCTCGACCGCAGCGGCCACCCCAATCCAGTGCCGCGGGTCACCGGCAAGGTGCGGCGCAAGCACCCGGTCGAGCTGCGCGACGTGCAATTCCTGCGCGCCAATACCGACCGCATGATCAAGGCGACGGTGCCCGGTCCGTTCACCATGTCGCAACAGGCGCAGAACGATTTCTACAAGGACGAAGAGGAAATGGCGCTCGACTACGCCGCGGCCGTGAACGCCGAGATCAAGGACCTGTTCGCGGCCGGCGCCGACGTGGTGCAGATCGACGAGCCCTATATGCAGGCGCGGCCGGAGAAGGCCAGGAGATACGGGATCAGGGCGCTCGACCGCGCGCTCGAAGGCGTCGCCGGCACCACCGCCGTGCACATCTGCTTCGGTTATGCCGCGATCATCCATCAGCGGCCTTCGGCCTATTCGTTCCTGCCCGAGTTCGAGAATTCCAAAGTGAAGCAGGTCTCGATCGAGACCGCGCAGGCCGCGCTCGATTGTTCGGTGCTCGCGAAGCTCTCGTCCAAGACCATCGTCCTCGGCGTGCTCGATCTTTCCAACATCAAGGTCGAGACGCCGGAGACCGTGGCCGAGCGCATCCGGCGCGCGCTGCCGTACGTGCCCGCCGAGCGCATCGTGGTCGCGCCGGACTGCGGGCTGAAATACCTCCCGCGCGAGGTCGCGTTCGGGAAGATGCAGGCGATGGTCGAGGGCGCGAACATCGTGCGCCGGGAGCGCGGCTGGGCCTGATTGTGAATCTCGCGGCGGGCGTGTCAGGATGACGGCCCGTTCGCAGGAGCATCCGATGTCCGATCTCTCGCTCGCCGCCGCCCAACAGATCGTCAGCGCCGCGCTCGCCCATGCGCGAGCCAAGAACATGAAGCCGCTCGTCGTCGCGGTGCTCGACGCGCGCGGCGCGCTCAAGGCCTATGCGGCCGAGGATCGGACCAGTCTCCGGCGCTATGAAATTGCGCACGGCAAGGCCTATGGCGCGCTTTCGTTCGGTATCGGCTCGCGCACGCTCGGCAAGATGGCGGTGGACCGGCCGCACTTCGTGGCAGCGGCGACGCACGCGGTGGGTGGCACGCTGATCCCGGTGGCCGGCGGCGTGCTGATCAAGACCGCGCAAGGGGAGCTTGTCGGCGCGGTCGGTGTCTCGGGCGACACCTCCGACAATGACGAGGCCGCGGCGATGGCGGGTATCGAGGCCGCCGGTTTCAAGGGCGATCCGGGTAGTGATTGAGTGTGCCAACTCCGTGTCCCGGGCGCAGCGCAGCACGAAGTGATGCGCTGCAGACCGGGGACCCATCCGAGCGACATCATTGGACTCTTGGGCCCCGGATCAGCGGTGCAACACTTCGCGTTGCGCCGGATCCGGGGCACGAAGACTTAGGCCGCGCCGGGCGCGCCTTCGTCCACGACGCCGTTCCTGAGCGTCCCGATTCCCTCGACCTCGACCTCCACCACGTCTCCGGCTTTGAGCCAGCGCGGCGGGTCGAAGCGCGCGCCGGCGCCGGTGGGCGTGCCGGTGAGAATAAGATCGCCGGGCTTCAGGGTCATGAAGCTGGTGATGTAGGAAACGAGATAGCCGAAGTCGAAGATCATGTTCGCCGTGCTGTCGTCCTGCCGCAGCTCGGCGTTGACGCGCGTCATCAGCCGGCGCGGGGCTTTGAGGTCGATCGCGTCGCGCGTCACCATCCAGGGGCCGAGCGAGCCGGAGCGGTCGAAGTTCTTGCCTTGGGTGGCGTTGAACTTGCCGTGCCGCAGCCAGTCGCGGATGGTGCCTTCGTTGGCGATGGTGAGGCCGGCGAGATAGTCGAGTGCGCGCTCGCGCGGGACGTGGCGGCATTTCTTGCCGATCACGAGCACGACCTCGCCCTCGTAATCGAGCTGCTCGGAGACGCGCGGCCGCACGATCGGCGTGCCGTGACCGACGAGCGAATCCGGCGCACGGTAAAAGAGACTCGGATATTTCGGCAATTCCGAGCCGTCGCGGTATTCCTCGTTGCGATTCGCGTAATTCACGCCGACGCAAAGGATTTTTTCGCCGATCACCGGCGGCAACAGCGTCGCTTCGGCGAGCGCGAAATCCGGCGCGGCCTTGGCGGCCGCGGCAAGCCCATGAAGCGCGTCCGCATGCAGCGCATCGAGCAGGCGCGGAAAATCCGGCGCCCGCTTGGCGAGATCGACGATGCCGTCGCCGGTGACCGCGCCCCAGGAGGCGCGGCCGGCGCGGACGAAACTCGCAAGACGCACGGTGCGTTCCCTTCTAGGAGATCAAGTCGGCATGGCGCAGGACACCGTCGAGCTTGACCTCGAGCTCGGGCGTCGCCGGCATCATGGGTAGGCGGTGTTCGTTCGCCGCAATCAGGCCGAGGCGCTTGGCCATGTATTTGATCGGGATCGGGTTGGTGTCGAAGAATACCGCCTTGTTCAGCTCGAACAATTCCTCGTGCAGCTTGCGGGCGCGGGCGAGATCGTTGCTCCAGATCGCCTCGCACATCTCGGCGAGTTTCTTCGGCTGCAGATTGCCGACCGCGTTCATCAAGCCGCAGGCGCCGACCGCCATCATTGGAAAGGACAGCTCCTCGAGCCCGACAAAGATGCGGAAGTCCTTGCCGAGCGCATCGAGCGCGTCGGAGACGAACGCGAGATCGTTCACCGCGTGCTTCATGCCGACGAAGCTCGGCGATTTCCTCTTGAGCTCGACCAGCGTCTCGACCGTCACCGAGACCGCGGTGCGGCCCGGGATGTGATAGACCATCCAGGGCAGGTCGATGCCCTTTGTCGCCTCCAGATAGAAGGCCACGAGGCCGCGCTGCGGCGGGCGAATGTAATAAGGCGTCACGATCAGCAGCGCATCGGCGCCCGCTTTCGCCGCGTGCTCGGTGAGCGCGCGCGTCTCGGCGAGCGACTGCGAACCGGTCGCGGCCACCACCGGAACCCGGCCGGCGGCGGTCTTGACCGCGACATCGACCAGACGGTTGCGCTCCTCGATGGTGAGCGTCGACGGCTCGGCCGTCGTCCCATTCACCAGGATGCCGTGGGTGCCGTGCGCGATCTGATGCGCGACCAGCTTGGCATAGGCTTCGTAGTCGACCGCGCCGTTGCGGAACGGCGTGAGCAAAGGCGGGATCGAGCCCTTCAGGCGGGCGAGCGGCAGCGGCATCGAACAAATCCCCGGTCGGGCGTGGCCGGCAGCCGCCGCTTTTATCCTATACTCGGCTGCGGAGGCCAATCGCGCAGCGGCGATTCAGCGGTATGATGGAGCCCCGGACGGCGACACCATGCAGGCGGGAGGAGCGGTCGTGCCTCACATCATCATCGAATACTCGGCCAATCTCGAGAGCAAGACCGACATCCGCGCGCTGGTGGACAAGGCACACGCTGCGGCCGCGAGCACGGGCGTGCTCGAGCTCGGCGGTTTGCGCACGCGCGCGGTGCGGCGCGACATCTATCGGATCGCGGACGGGGCGCCCGAGAACGGGTTCGTCAACGTGACCGTCCGGATGCGGCCGCGAACCGTGGAGCAACGCAAGAAGCTCGGTGAGGCCGTGTTCGAAGCTTGCTCGAAGCACCTCGATCCGCTGTTCGCGGCCACCCCGCTCGCACTCTCGGTCGAGACCCAGTTGCTCGATCACGAGTTCACCCTCCGGCGGAACAATCTGCACGAGCGCTTGCGCAAGACGGCGTAGAAACCGCGCTGCGTCCGGCGCGCGAGCATTTCCGCGGGCTGCGCGCTCGAATTGTGCGCCGCAACAAGCGCGGAATGACTTCCGCGCCCACCTTGGTATGCATAATATCCGGTGGGCGCCGGGGCCCCGGCCTCGCGCGCAAGGGTGAAACAAGCGCCATCCGAAATTGCCCAATACAACCCCGCCGACCCAATCGGCGGGACGCAACGACCAATCAGGGAGGACATTTGATGAGGAATCCGATCCACGCACTTGGCCTCGGCGCGGCATTGGCGCTCGCGGCCGTGACCACGCTCGGGTCCGCGCCGGCCCAGGCGGCCTGGGAGCCGACGCGGCCCGTCGAATTCATCGTGCCGGCCGGAACCGGCGGCGGCGCCGACCAAATGGCGCGCGTGATCCAGGGCATCATCGCCAAGTACAATCTGATGAAGCAGCCGATCGTGGTGATCAACAAGTCCGGCGGCGCCGGCGGCGAAGGCTTCCTCGACGTCAAGGCCTCGCGCGGCAATCCGCACAAGATCATCATCACGCTGTCGAACCTGTTCACGACACCGCTCGCCACCGGCATCCCGTTCAACTGGAAGGAACTGACCCCGGTCGCGATGTTGGCGCTCGATGAGTTCGTTCTCTGGGTCAACGCCGAGAAGCCCTACAAGACCGTCAAGGAGTACCTCGACGCGATGAAGGCCGCGCCGCCCGGCACGTTCAAGATGGGCGGCACCGGCTCGAAGCAGGAAGACCAGATCATCACGGTCGCGATCGAGAAAATCATCGGCGCCAAGTTCACCTACATCCCGTTCCGTGGCGGCGGCGAGGTCGCGGTGCAGCTCGTCGGCAACCACGTCGATTCGACGGTCAACAATCCGATCGAGGCCGTGGCGCAGTGGCGCGGCGCCAAGCTACGGCCGCTGTGCGTGTTCGACGGCAAGCAGCTTGACTACAAGGACATCATCGTCGACGGCAAGTCGTGGAACAGCATCCCGACCTGCAAGTCGCAGGGGCTCGATGTCGAATACCTGATGCTGCGCGGCATCTTCATGACGCCGGGTGCGACC
The DNA here is from genome assembly GCA_023269635.1 of Hyphomicrobiales bacterium. Lineage (GTDB taxonomy): Bacteria > Pseudomonadota > Alphaproteobacteria > Rhizobiales > Xanthobacteraceae > JAHFPN01. The sequence continues at coordinate 9,639 of JAHFPN010000077.1, forward strand.
AAGGAGCAGGTCGACTACTACATCGACGTGCTGAAGAAGGTCCGCGAGACGCCGGAATGGCAAGCGCTCATGAAGGACGGTGCGTTCAACCAGACCTTCATGACCGGCCCCGAATACGTGAAATGGGTCGAGAACGAGGAAAAGCGCCACGAAGCGCTGATGAAGGAAGCCGGCTTCCTCGCCACCAAGTAAGCGCCCTCACGGCCAACCGCCGGCGGTATCGATCTGCCGGCGGTCGGTTGCCGTCATCTCCGAGGACAAAGGCATGTCAGAGTCTTCGCAAGGCGCGGGGCCGACGCAGCGGTCGGTCGAAATCGGCGTCGTGTTGTTCACGATCGTTTTTGCTCTGATCGTTATCGTCGGCAGCCTTCAGGTCGGCATCAATTGGGGCGCCGAGGGGCCGCGCGCCGGCTTCTTTCCGTTCTATATCGGCCTGCTGATCCTGATCTCGAGCATCGTCAACCTGCTTCAGGTCTTTGCCGCGGGACAAGCCGGGCGCCTGTTCGCGGACTGGGGGCAATTGCGGCAGGTGCTCAAGGTCGTGGTCCCGACCACGATCTATGTCGGGGCGATCCCCTGGATCGGGATCTATCTCGCGTCGGCCCTGCTCATCGCCGCGTTCATGCGATGGCTCGGCCGCTACAGCTGGTTGATGGTGATCGCGATCGCGGTCGGCGTTCCGGTGGTCACCTTCTTCATCTTCGAGAAATGGTTCCTGGTGCCGCTTCCCAAGGGACCGATCGAAGATTTCCTTCATCTCTGACCGCAAGGAACGCCGCAATCGCAAGAACCAGCGCATGCGTACCGCGTAAGCCGGGACCCGGATCATGGAAGAAATCGCCAATCTGTTTCACGGCTTCACCGTGGTGCTGCAGCCGTTCAACATCGTGGTGATGCTGGTCGGCATCGTGCTCGGCGTCATTATCGGCGTGCTGCCCGGCCTCGGCGGCGCCAACGGCGTCGCGATCCTCTTGCCGCTCACCTTCTCGATGCCGCCGACTTCGGCGATCATCATGCTTTCCTGCATCTATTGGGGAGCGCTGTTCGGCGGCGCGATCACCTCG
>JAHFPN010000216.1 GCA_023269635.1 Hyphomicrobiales bacterium
CAGGCGAAATAGAAATCGATCAGGCCGGTGAGCTTCTCGCCGAGGAAGAAGACGTTGTCCGGAAAAAGATCGGCGTGGATCACCCCGCGCGGTAGCTGCCGCGGCCACGCCTTGGCCAGCTGCGCGAGCTCCTCGCCGATCAGCGCCTCGAGCCCGGGCGCCACTTCGTCCGCGCGCTTGCCGGCGGTGCGCGCCAGCGCCTCCCAGCCGGCGAGCGCGAGCGCGTTCTTGCGGTGCAGCTTGAAGTCGGCGCCGGCCAGATGCAGCCGCGCCAGCGCGCGTCCGACCTCGGCGCAATGCGAGACGTTCGGGCGGCGCACCCACACGCCTTCGAGAAATGTGACGATCGCCGCCGGCCGGCCGGCGAGCTCGGCCAAGACCTCGCCGCGTCGGTTCTTGACCGGCTGCGGGCAATTGATCCCGCGCGCGGCCAGATGCTCCATGAGGCCGAGGAAGAAGGGGAGATCCGCGCGCTCGACCCGCTTCTCGTAGAGCGTGAGCACGAAATAGCCGGCGGCGGTGTGCAGGAGGTAGTTGGTGTTCTCCACGCCCTCGGCGATGCCCTTGAACGACAGCAGCGCGCCGAGGCCATAGTCCGCCAGGAACGCGTTCAGTTCCTCTTCGCCGACGTCGGTATAGACGGCCACGAGTTCTATTCCGCAGCGTAGATCGCCGGACGATAGCGCGGCTTGGGAATCGGCATGCCTTTTTCGCGAGCCGTTGCCAACCAAGCCTCCATAGCGACTTCGAGCTCGCGCAGCGCCTGTTCGGGCGTGTCGCCGAAGGCCGAGCAGGACTTCAGGTCGGGCGCGTCGGCGACCCAAGCCTTGTCCTCGTCGGACCAGAACACGTTGATGTGGTACTTGCCCTTCATGATCATTCGTCCAGGCTGAGCCCGTAAGTTTCGACCATATCCAAGAATTGCCGAACTTGGTACGGCTTTGCGTCATTGCCATGCGGCTGCACGGATAGCGGCCGATCAGCGCGCGGATGCGTATAGATTCGGTGACTGCCGGCGGTTCTATCGAGTCTGAAGCCGAAGGCTCTTAGCAGCGCTTCGAAATCTCGAAAAGAAAGCGTCCGCGCCCCTGAAAGTATTCTTTCCCATGTGCGGCGCGGCCGGGCCATGGCTGAGACATCTTTACTCCGCCGCATCCTCGCGCAGCTCGCGCGGGAGCGGGAAGAACACGTCCTCGTCGGCGGTGGAGACGGTCTCGACCTCGACCGCGTATCGCGCGGCAAAGGCATCGATGATCTCCTCGACCAGCACCTCGGGCGCCGAGGCGCCGGCAGTCAGCCCGAGGCTCCGGATCTTGCCGAACACCTCCCAGTCGATGTCGTCGGCGCGTTGCGCGAGCGCGGTCGCGCGGCAGCCGGCGCGCATCGAGACCTCGCGCAGGCGCTGCGAGTTCGAGCTGTTCGGCGCCCCCACCACGATCATGGCGTCGACCCGCGGCGCCACCCGCTTCACCGCCTCTTGGCGGTTGGTGGTGGCGTAGCAGATGTCTTCCTTGTGCGGCCCGACCATCGACGGGAAGCGCTGCTTCAAGATCGCCACGATCTCGGCGGTGTCGTCGAGCGAAAGCGTGGTCTGGGTGACATAGGCGAGCTTGGCCGGATCGCGCGGCTGGAACGCGCGCGCGTCGGCGGCGGTCTCGACCAATGCGACCGCGCCTCTCGGAAGCTGTCCCATGGTGCCGATCACCTCCGGGTGCTTGGCGTGGCCCACCAGCACGATCTCGCGCCCGCGCTTGAAGTGGATCATCGCCTCGCGATGCACCTTGGTGACGAGCGGGCAGGTGGCGTCGATGGCGAAAAGCTGCCGCCGTTCGGCCTCCTCGGGCACGGATTTCGGTACGCCGTGGGCGGAGAAGATCACCGGCCGGCCGGTGTCGGGAACCTCGTCGAGCTCCTCGATGAAGATCGCACCCTTCTTGCGCAGGCCCTCGACCACGTACTTGTTGTGCACGATCTCGTGGCGGACGAAGACCGGCGCCCCGTATTTCTCCAGCGCGCGCTCGACCGCGTCGATCGCCCGCACCACGCCGGCGCAGAATCCGCGCGGGGCGCAGAGCAGGATGCGGACGGGCGGCTTCGCGACCATGACGACGCCGGTGATGGGCCGCGCCCTGACGCACTGTCAAGCCGGGCCGTCACCCTGAGGTGCGAGCCCTGCGAAGCAGGGCGAGCCTCGAAGGGTGACGGCGGCGAAAGCCTTGGCGCGTCATCCTTCGAGGCTCGGCGGCTTCGCCGCCTCGCGCCTCAGGATGACGTGCGCCGGGATTTGCGTCGTGGGCCCTCCACGCCTATATAAGCGCCAACCCCGGTTATCGTTCGACGTACCGAGGCTCCGCCCGGAAGGGCGGGCGGAGCGCGAAAACCCTTAAACCTTTGCTTTTTTCGAAGAGAATCATCATGACGACCACACTTCCGCTCATGCCCAAGGCGACCGCCGTTTGGCTCGTGGAGAACACTTCGCTCTCGTTCGAGCAGATCGCCGATTTCTGCAAGCTGCACCCGCTCGAGGTGAAGGGCATCGCCGACGGCGACGTGGCGCAGGGCATCAAGGGCCTCGATCCGATCACCACCAGCCAGCTCACCCGCGACGAGATCGGGAAAGGCGAGGCCGACTCGAATTACCGGCTGCTCTTGCTCACCCCCAAGGTCGAGGTTCCCGAACCCAAGGCCAAGAAAGGTCCGCGCTATACGCCGGTGTCCAAGCGCCAGGACCGCCCGAACGCGATCCTGTGGCTCGTGCGCAACCACCCGGAGCTCAAGGACAGCCAGATCATGCGGCTTGTGGGCACCACGAAGTCCACGATCGAGTCCGTGCGCGGGCGCACGCACTGGAACGCGCAGAACCTGCAGCCGCTCGACCCGGTGACGCTCGGGCTCTGCAGCCAGACCGATCTCGATCACGAGGTGCGGCGTGCGGCTAAGGAGAAGCCGGTGCCGCAGGAGCGGGGCGCGACGCTCCTTCCCGCGTCCGAGACCACCGCGCGCGCGGAGGCCGCCGCCGCGGCCGCCGCGGCATCCGCGCCGCCCGAGCCCTTCGCCAAGGAGCCGCCGAAGAAGAAGGAAAAGGAGGCGCCGATCGACGTCGAGGCGGTTTTCGCCAAGCTCGGCGGCGCCAAGAAGGGCGAGTAGCTTTTCCATCACCTCCCCCTGAAAGGGGGAGGCATAGGCGGCCTTTGGCCGCCGTTCTTGCGCAAAGAACGCCGATGCGAAGCATCGGCTATGGCGGCGAAGCCGCGCCGGGTGGGGGTCGTTCGGCGCTGCATTGACCCCCTCCCTAGCCCTCCCCCTTTCAGGGGGAGGGGACGACCGCCTCAGGAATCGAGCTGGGCGTCCTTCACCGGCACCGTGTAATTGAGCGCGAGCCGGCCGCCGTCCACGAACACGGTCTCGCCGGTCATGTAGCTGGCGTCGTCCGAGGCGAGGAAAGCGGCCACCGCCGCCACCTCCTCCGGCTCGCCCACGCGCCC
>JAHFPN010000078.1 GCA_023269635.1 Hyphomicrobiales bacterium
CGCATGGCGGGCCAAGACCGCGCGCACCTGCGCGCCGTTCTCGGCGTCGAGCAGCGAGCAGGTGACATAGCCGATGCGGCCGCCGGCTTTGAGATATTTCGTCGCCTGATCGAGCAGCGCGGCCTGTTCCTGCAGGCGCTGTTTCAGCGCGCCGGGCCGCACCCGCCACTTGGCGTCGGGGTGACGGCGCCAAACCCCGGTCCCGGTGCAGGGCGCGTCGATGAGCACCAGGTCCATGCGGCCCCCGAGATCGGCAAGCACGTCCTGTTTTCCGCGCGGACTGCGGACCTGGACGTTGTGCGCGTCGGCGCGCTTGACGCGATCGTAGATCGGCGCGAGCCGCCGCACGGCGTCGTCATGGGCGAAGATCTGGCCGCGATTCTGCATCAAGGCCGCAAGCGCCAGCGTCTTGCCGCCGGAGCCGGCGCAAAGATCGAGCACCTGCTCGCCCGGCGCGGCACCGGACAGGATCGCCGCCAGCTGCGAGCCCTCGTCCTGCACCTCGAACCAGCCCTTGTGGAAGGAGGGCTCCGCGGTCACCGGCGGCTGCTTGCCGTCCGCCTCGAACGCGATGCGAAGGCCGAACGGCGACCAGCGCGTCGGGCTCGGGTTCAGGTGTGCGAGCTCTTCCGCGACCTTTTCGCGGGTGGCTTGCAAGACATTCACGCGGAGATCGAGCGGGGCGCGCAAGGCTAGCGCGGCGCCTTCGGCGGCGCGCTCGTCGCCGAAGGTCTCGGCCAGATACGAGTCGAGCCATTCCGGATAGTCGCCGGCCACGTGCGCCGGCGCGCCGTCGAGACTTCCCGCCTCCAGCCGCGCCCGCTCGGCATCGCTCAAGGGTGCCGGCGCGTAGCGCGAGCCGTCGCAGAGCGCGCCTATCGCGTTGGCATCGAGGCCGCGCGCGAGCCGCAACATCCCGAGGAGCACGGCGCGCGCGGTGTCCTCGCCCATGATCCAGGCCGCGGAAGATTTCCGGCGCAAGCCATCGAACACCAACCCCGCTACGCCCGCGCGATCGGAGGAGCCGGCGAAGCGGTGCGCGAGCCCCCACTCCTTCAGCACGTCCGCGGCCGGGCGCGGACGCTTCTGTACTTCCGCAAAGACCTCGATCGCAGCGGCGAGCCGCGCCGGCGGCGTCATCAATCGCCCGTGAGCACGCGGAACGCGAACATCGCCCACATCACCAGGAGCGTGAGCGAGCCCACGGTGAAGGCGTAGAAGCGCCGCGACACGCGGTTCGAGGTGACGTGGATATAGGCGTGCAGCAGCCGCGACAGCACGAAAATCCAGGCCAGCACCACGAACAGGAGGTCGGCCTTGCGCGTGAGCAAGGCGAAGGCCACGAGCGCGTAGAACAGGATCGGCAACTCGAGCTGATTCAGGAACGCATTGCCGAGCTTGGTCGCCTGCTCCGGCCAGTTGGCCTGGCGCAGCGCGATGTCGCGGAGCTTGACCTCGCCGCGGCGGGTATGGCCGACGCGCACATAGCCTTGCCAATAGAGCAGACCGAAGGTGAGCGCGATCTGGACGAACACGGGCAGCAGCACAGCCTGGATGGACATGGGGCGCGTTCCCGGAGATGTTGCGACGGCGGGCGCTGAAGAGTTAGCGGCGAATCCCGCCGCTGTCGATGGCGCCGCGCCTTCGTCGGAGCGGCCGATGGTCTATCTTCTTGCCATGCTTGCCGGTGCCGCGGGCGCGGTGATCGGCTGGCTCATCGGCGGCAGCATCGCCGTGGTCGTTGCCGGCCAATTCGGGCTGTCCGATTTCGAGGGCGCGCGCGGCTATTTCGCCTACCTGTTCGTCGGACCGATCGTCGGCGTCGTGGGCCTCGTCGCCGGGATCTGGCTCGTGCTCCGCTATCGGGGCGGCTTCACCGGCTTTTCCGCCGTCGCCGGCCGCGGGCTCCTGGTGATCGCGGCGATCGGCGCGATCGTCGCTGCCGGCATCTGGTATCGGCTCGCCACGCTCGATCATTTTCGGGAACTGCCGCCGACGGCAGAATTCGAGATTCGCTTGCCGGCAGGGAAGCCTTCGCCCGATCGGCTCGCGGTCAAGATCGAGCTGCACACCGACAAGAACACGAACGACGCGCTGCTCTATGACGAGTGGCTGCGCGTGGACGCGGGCCGGCCGGTGCTGCGCGGCCTGGTGCCGCTCTATTTCCGCACCGCGCAGCGCATTCTCGTGCTCAAGCTCGCGGGCGAGCCGGACCGGCTGTTCACGCTGAAGCTCGCGGCAAGCCCGCGCTACTCGGACGACTACGGCGCCTGGCAGAAGCTCGACTTCGTGGCGGCCGCGAACGAGCAGCCGCAGCGGCCGGGCGCGGGCGAGGATTTCGAGCTGCGCTTGCGGGTGCCCGATCCGAACGTGCCCTACGTGCAGCCGAAGTGAGGCCTCGGCGGCTCAAGCCCGCCCCGGATAATTCGGGCTCTCGCGCGTGATGCTCACGTCGTGCACGTGGCTTTCGCGGTGGCCGGCGCCGGAGATGCGGACGAACTGCGCCTTCTCGCGGAGCTCCTTCAGGTTCCGCGCGCCGACATAGCCCATGGCCGCGCGCAGGCCGCCGGCGAGCTGGTGCAGGACGTTGGCGAGCGGGCCCTTGAACGGCACTTGTCCTTCGATGCCCTCGGGCACGAGCTTCAAGCTGTCCTTGATGTCCTGCTGGAAGTAGCGGTCGGCCGAGCCGCGCGCCATGGCCGCGACCGAGCCCATGCCGCGATAGGCCTTGTAGGAGCGGCCCTGATAGAGAAACACCTCGCCCGGGCTCTCTTCGGTGCCGGCGAGCAGATTGCCGACCATGGCGCTCTCGGCGCCGGCGGCGAGCGCCTTGGCCAAGTCGCCGGAGAATTTCACCCCGCCGTCGGCGATCACCGGCGTGTCGGTCTTTCGCGCCTCCTCGAGCGCGTCGAGCACCGCGGTGAGCTGCGGCACGCCGACGCCGGCCACCACGCGCGTGGTGCAGATCGAGCCCGGGCCGATGCCGACCTTGATCGCGTCGGCGCCGGCGTCGATCAACGCCTTGGCGCCCTCGCGCGTCGCCACGTTGCCGGCGATCACTTGCGCGGCGTTGGAGAGCCGCTTGATCCGCGCCACCGCCTCGAGCACGCGCGCGGAATGGCCGTGCGCGGTATCGACCACCACCACGTCGACGCCCGCCTCGATCAGCCGCTCGCTGCGCTCGAAGCCGAGATCGCCGACCGTGGTCGCGGCGGCCACGCGCAAGCGCCCCTGCTCGTCCTTGCAGGCGCTGGGATATTTCACCGCTTTCTCGATGTCCTTGACGGTGACGAGGCCGACGCAGCGATAGTCCTTGTCGACGACCAAGAGCTTCTCGATCCGGTATTGATGCAGGAGCTTCTTGGCCTCGTCCTCGGACACGCCCTCGCGCACGGTGATCAGGCGCTCCTTGGTCATCAGCTCGGAGACCGGCTGGTTCGGGTCGGTGGCGAAGCGCACGTCGCGATGGGTGAGGATGCCGGCGAGCTTGCCGGCGCGGCCGTTCGCCCTCTGCTCGACCACCGGGATGCCGGAAATCTCGTGCATCTTCATCAGGTCGAGCGCTTCTTGCAGCGGCGCGGCGGGATGGATAGTGACCGGATTCACCACCATGCCGGATTCGAATTTCTTGACGCGCCGCACGTGCTCGGCCTGGTCCTCGGGCGACAGGTTGCGATGGATCACGCCGATGCCGCCGGCCTGCGCCATGGCGATGGCAAGGTGGGCCTCGGTCACCGTGTCCATGGCGGCCGAGAGCACGGGAAGATTGAGCGCGACCGTGCGGGTGAGCCGGGTGCGAATATCGGTCTCGGACGGCATCACGTCCGAGAGTCCGGGCTTCAACAGGACGTCGTCGAAAGTGAGCGCTTCTCGCGCGAGGCCGTCGGTGAGACGGGACATCGCCAACTCCTATCCGGGCTGTGGCCGGAGCTCATGCGCGGGGCGTGGAATCGCTCGCCGCTGTGGGTTGGCGAGGGTGGTTAGCACGCGCTCAAGAAGAATCAAAGGCCGCCGAGCGACGGGGCACGCCGCACCGGAAAAGCGCCTCAATATGATCAAACGAGCGTATTCGTGCGCCGCCGCTTGGCAGCGCGCCGGGGAATACGTACCCTTTCGAGCACCGATCATCGGGGATATTGGACAAAATGATCGCCTATCGCCGCACAATCTGCATCGCCGTGGCGCTCGCCGCACTGGCAGCCTTTTGGCTGATGGCGCCGCCTGCGGCGCAAGCCCAACAAGGCTTTCAGCGCTTTGTCCCGTTCCTGGTCGAGCTCTCGGGCTGGAAAGGCGCCAAGCCCGACGGCATGACCATGGAAATCCCGGGCCAAAGCGTGATCACCGCCACGCGCGAGTATGAGCGCGGCGAGGCGCGGCTCACCGCGCAGATCATCTTGGGCCCGCCCGCGCAAGGGGCATTGGCGGCGACCGGCCAGAACGTCAAGTTCGAGACCAGCGACTCACGCATGAGCTCCGGGCCCATCGACGGCTTCCAGGTGACCAGGACCTTCACCATCAGCGACAAGTCGGGCGCGGTCATGGTGGCCTTGGGGACGAGCGCTGTATTCATTCTCCAATTCAACGGCGTCGGCGACGACGAGGCATTGACGCTCGCGAGAAATTTCAACTGGAAGGCCATCCAGGCCGCGCTGCCGAAATAGCGATCCCGCCGGAGCAGGCGGCGCAAGAAGCCCCGGCGATTACCCGCATTCCGTCGAACCGCCGGCGGCTCGAATTGCAATCGCCGCCGGCCGATCGTTGATATGGGTCAAACCGGCCCGCGATCCGAAGCGATAATTTGTCGTCCGGCTGAGTGGCACACTCTCGTTGGAGGAATCCGCCATGATGTGGGGATGGGATTCTGGAAGCACGGTGCCGTGGTTCGGGATGTTTTTCGGTCCCGTCATCATGATCGGTTTGTTTTTCGTCGGCGTGCTGTTCTTCGCATACGTCATGCGCGCTGTGGTGGCGCCGGGTTGGTACGGTCGGCCCGATTCCTATTGGCAAGAAGCGCCTGAAGGGAAGAGCGCGCTCGATCTTCTCAAAGAACGGTTTGCCCGCGGCGAGATCGATCGCAACGAATACGAAGAGCGGCGGCGGGTGCTGTCCGAAAGGTAATGCTGGTCGAGCCGAGGTGAATGCGGATCGCCCTGCGGGCACGATGCGATCGAGAACGCATTCGCGCCCCCGCCTCGGCAGCGACCGAATTGCAAACCGATTGGTCACCGATCAAGCGCCGCGCGGCGCGGTCGCTTGCGGCCGGCCGCGGCCGACGAGGAGCAGAATCAGCGCGACTCCGGCGAGCACGAGGAACGGCAAGGCGAGAAGGTTGACGCCGGTCCAGCCGAAACCGTGCAACAGCGCGCCGGAGGTGAACGAGGACGCCACCACCGTGCAGAAGATGGTGAAATCGTTCACGCCTTGCGCCAGCGCCCGCTCCGCCGGGCGGTAGGCTTCGGTCAAAAGGGTGGTGCCGCCGATATAGGCGAAGTTCCAGCCCACGCCGAGCAAGGTCAGCGCCGAGAGGAAATGGAGAAACTCGGCGCCTGACAGCGCGATCATGACGTGGAGGCAAAGAAGCGCCACGCCGGCCAACATCACTGGCGGGCTGCCGAAGCGCGCGATCAGGCCGCCGGTGAAGAACGACGGCACGAACATGCCCAGCACGTGCCACTGGATCACGAACGCGGTGGCGCCGATGCCGTGATGGTGATGCGCCATGGCCAGCGGCGTCGCGGTCATCGCGAGATTCATCACGCCGTACCCGATCGCAGCCACCAGCAGCGCCACGATGAACAGCGGCTGGCGGACGATCTGCGGCAGCGGCCGCACGGGCTCCGCCCTGCTCGCCTCGGCGATCGGAGGAATCCGGATGAACGCGATCAGCGCCGTCGCGGAAAGGCCGAGCACGATCAGCGCCGCATAGGACGCGACGAACGGCGTGCCGACAACGAGGTCGCGGGTGAAGGCGACGAGATTGGGACCGACGATCGCGGACACCACGCCTCCGGTCAGTACATAGGAAATCGCCCGGCTCTTGAACTCCGCGCTCGCCGAATCGGCCGCGGCAAAGCGGTAAAATTGCGCGAAACCCTGGTAAGCGCCGTGAAGAAGGTGCGCGAGCGTAAAGGTCCAGAACGATCCGGCGACCAGACCGGACACAGCGAGCGCGCCGGCGGCGGCGCCCAGAATCCCGCCGATCGTGAATCCAGCCTTGCGGCCGAACCGCCCCATGAACAGCGAAGCCGGAATCATCGTCAGCATCGCTCCCACCATCCACGCCGAAATCGGCAGCGTGGCGAGCGATTTGTCCTCCGCGAGGTGATACCCGACGAGCCCGCCCGCGGTGATGATCACCACCCCGCCGGTCTGAAACAGGGCCTGGCAGGCGGCGAGCAGGAAGACGTTGTACTTTTCGCTGGATGACTTCATGGCCGGGCTGGGGCGCGTCTATGACACGGTTTCGACACGGACGCACGCCGACGGTCCGGCGGGCGCGCTCTGCACAGGCGCAACGCACCCGATTGTTGGCGGCGACGGCTTCATTCTATACTCGGCGCGCTGATCCCGGAGGAATTCCCATGCGTCGCATCGGCCCCGCCCTGCTTGCAGCGTCCATCCTTGCCGCAGGACTCGGCTTCCTGCTCTTGCAGGCCGTACCGGCCGCCGCGCAGCAGTCGGCCGACTGGCGCATCTGCGCCAGCAACGACGAGGAGGCGGAGCGCTGGATCGCGGCCTGCACGCGCATCATTCGCGGCGGGCGCGAGAGCGGGCGCAACCTCGCGATCGCCCACTACAATCGCGGCAACGGCTACCGGCGCAAGAACGACCAGGAGGCCGCGATCCGCGACTACGATCGCGCGCTGCAACTCGATCCCAAGTACACCTCCGCGCTCAACAACCGCGGTCTCGCCTATGGCGATCTCGGCGACAACGACCGCGCGATCGAGGACTACAACGCGGCGATCCGCATCAACCCGCGCTACGCGCTGCCCTACTACAATCGCGGCGACGCCTATTACGCGCAGAAGCAATACGACCGCGCGATCCGCGACTACAACGAGTTCATCCGCCTCGAGCCCAAGGATCCCGACGGCTACAACGCGCGTGGCAACGCCTATTTCAACAAGGGCGAATACGACCGCGCGCTCAAGGACTACGACGAGGCGCTCCGCCTCAACCCGCGCTACGCGTCGGGCTTCTACAATCGCGCCAATGTCTGGCGCCGCAAGCGCGATTTCGACAAGGCGATCGACGATTATTCGCAGGCGATCAAGCTCCGGCCTACTTACGCGCACGCGTTCGGCAACCGCGCCCGCACCTGGCAGGACAAGGGCGACTACGACCTGGCGCTCGCCGATTTCAACGACGCGCTCAAGTTCGACCCGAAGAACGTGATCGATCTCAACGGCCGCGGCGTGCTGTTTTACGACCGGCGCGAATACGACAAGGCGATCGCCGACTATAACCGCGCACTCGAGATCGACCCCGACTACGCGTACGCCTACTACAATCGCGGCGACGCCTGGCGCGCCAAGAACGATAACGACAAGGCGATCGCGGACTACGACCGCTACATCAAGCTCGAGCCCAAGGACCCCGACGGCTTCAACGCGCGCGGCAATGCCTGGTACGGCAAGAACGATTTCGACCGCGCGCTCGACGACTACAACGAGGCGGTCCGGCTCGCGCCTAGAAGCGCGATCCACTACTACAATCGCGGCAACGCCTGGCGGCGCAAGCGCGACTTCGACAAGGCGATCGCCGATTACGACGAGGCGATCCGGATCCGGCCGACCTATGCCTGGGCGTTCGGCAACCGCGCGCGCGCCTGGGAGGGCAAGGGCGAGCTCGACAAGGCGCTCGTCGACTTCACCGAGTCGCTGCGCCACGATGCCAAGAATCCGGTCGACTATTACGGCCGCGGCAACCTGCTCTCGCGCCGGGGCGAGCGCGAAAAGGCGATCACCGACTTCAGCGAGGCGATCAAGCTCGATCCCAAGGACGAGGACTATTACAACGCGCGCGGCTGGGAGTATTTCCTGCTCGGCCGCTTCAACGAGGGCCTGCCCGACGCCGATAAGGCGATCGAGCTGAACCCGCGCTTCGCCAACGCCTACGACACCCGCGCCAACCTGTTCGAGAAGCTCGGCCAGCGCGACAAGGCGATCGCCGACTACAAGAAAGCGCTCGAGATCAACCCCGACCACAAGGGCTCGCGCGAGGGGCTGAAGCGGCTCGGGGCGGAGTAGCCGCGCGGCCGCGAACCTGACGCCGACAAGCGGTTCGGCAAACGCACAGCGGCAACTGCCGATAAGGCTCGAAGCAAATGATCAACCGGCGGTCTCCGTTTGGGTGACCGCGAATCACACGTCAGACGCTGAGAAGCCGCTCCATCCTGTATGATTGTGGGCGATAAGCCGATGAAAACGGGAGACGTCCGTGATTCAACCGCAGCCGAGCAAGGATTGGGTACCGACAGCGCTCACCGTCGTACTTTACTTTCAGGCGGCGTTGGCGATCTTCGTGGGTTTCGCCTCAGTTCTGGGAATGAACAGCTTTGCGCACACGCTAGAGGACGGTCGCAGGCTCGGCGTCGGCTTCTGGGCGTTCGCCGTCATGCTGGTGGCGCTCGTCATCCCGCAGGTCCGGGGAAACTATCTTCTTCTTATCGTGCCGCTGGCCTGGACCGCTTTCCATCTTGCAGGCAGTCTCTTTGAATTCTTGGTGAAAGGAGACACTGCGTTCATCCCGCCAGTGATCATCGAATCGGTGCTCCTGATCGCCTATGGTTTTTTCTTTGGCGTCCTGTCCAGACGATAGACGCTTGCAATCCTGAACCCCGAAAGCGGATGACGGCGCCCGCGCCGGGCGCTATGGAAGCCCCGGCCCGCGCCGGAATCACCTCCCCCCATGCTGCCCAAGAACGCCATCGCCCCGCTCATCGTCGCGTGCGCGCTGTTCATGGAGAACATCGACTCGACGGTGATCACCACCTCGCTGCCGGCAATCGCCGCCGACCTCAAAGAGGACCCGATCGCGCTCAAGCTGGCGCTCACCTCCTATCTGCTCTCGCTCGCAGTGTTCATCCCGATCTCCGGCTGGGTTGCCGACCGCTACGGCGCGCGCACCGTGTTCCGCGCCGCGATCGTGGTGTTCACGCTCGGCTCGCTCGCCTGCGGGTTCTCGCAGTCGCTGTTCGATTTCGTGCTGTACCGGATCGTGCAGGGCATCGGCGGGGCGATGATGGTGCCGGTGGGCCGGCTCGTGATCGTGCGCACGGTGCCGAAGCACGAGCTGGTCTCGGCGCTGGCCTGGCTGGTGGTGCCGGCGCTCCTGGGCCCGGTGATCGGCCCGCCGCTCGGCGGCTTCATCACCACCTACTTCCACTGGCGCTGGATCTTCTGGGTCAATATCCCGATCGGCATCCTCGGCGTGCTGCTGGCGACCCGCTTCATCGAGAATTTCCGCGAAGCGAGCGTGCCGCCGCTCGACCTGCGCGGCTTCGTGCTGCTCGGGCTCGGACTGGCCGGTGTCGCCTTCGGGCTCACCACCATCGGCCAGAGTCTCCTGCCCGCCTGGCTCGCGGCCGCGCTGCTCGTGGTCGGCGCGCTCCTGATCTATGCCTATGTGCGCCATGCGCGGCGCGTGCGGGCGCCGGTCCTGAATCTGAAACTGCTATCGCTCCCCACCTTCCGCGCCAGCGTGGTCGGCGGCTCGCTGTTCCGGCTCGGGATCGGCGCCATGGTGTTCCTGCTGCCGCTCTTGTTCCAGCTCACCTTCGGGCTGACCCCATTCGCTTCCGGCATGATCACCTTCGCCGGCGCCGTGGGCGCGATCCTGATGCGCGCCACCGCGGCGCCGATCCTGCGCCGCTTCGGGATCAAGCGGGTGATCCTCTACAACACCGTGATCGCGAGCGCGTTGATCGCGGCCTGCGCCCTGTTCACGCCGGCGACGCCCTATGCGCTCATTCTGCTCTTACTGCTCATCGGCGGCTTCTTCCGCTCGCTGCAGTTCACCAGCCTGAACTCGCTCGCCTATGCGGACCTCGAGGCCAGATCCATGAGCCAAGCCACCAGCTTCACCAGCGCCGCGCAGCAGCTTTCGATCTCCTCGGGCGTGGCGGTGGCGGCGCTCTCGCTGGAGACGCTGCGCTATCTGGCCGGCACCAGCGCGATCACGGTGGCCGATTTCCAGATCACGTTTCTCATTGTGGGCGCGATCTCGGTCTGCTCGATCCTGTTCGTGCTGCCGCTGCCCAGGAACGCCGGCGCCGCGCTCACGCGCCGGCCGGTGGTGGAGGCGACCGAAGCCGCCGCGGAGACCGAGCGTCAGATCTGACGGCCGCGGAAACCCTTGGCCAGCACATAGAGCTCGGCCGAATCCGCCCGGCTCGCCGGCGGCTTGATGTGGCGGACGCTCGCGTAATCGCGCTTGAGCTCGGCAAGCAGCGCGACCTCGGTGCCGCCCTGGATGACTTTGGCGAGGAATGCGCCGCCGGGCGCGAGCACGTCGCGCGCGAACGCGGCCGCGGCCTCGACCAGGCCCATGATGCGGAGATGATCGGTGCGGCGATGGCCGGTGGTGTTCGCGGCCATGTCGCAGAGCACCACGTCGGCGTCGCCGCCGAGC
>JAHFPN010000079.1 GCA_023269635.1 Hyphomicrobiales bacterium
GTGCTGCTCGGACGCCGTCACGACCGCCACGCCTTCTTGCCGGGCCGCTTCGTGTTCCCCGGCGGCCGCGTCGACGCGGAGGACGCGCGCATGGCGATCTCCGGCGCGCTGGATCCCGCGAGCGAGCGGCGGCTGATGCAGCGCATGCGGCGTCCAACCCACTCGCGCGCCCGCGCACTCGCGCTCACCGCGATCCGCGAGACCTTCGAAGAAACCGGCATCCTGCTCGGCCGGAAGAACGGCGATGCGCCCGCCGCGCCGTCTGCGGCGTGGCGGCCGTTCGCAGAGGCCGGCATACTGCCCGATCTTTCCGCGCTCACCTTCGTGATGCGCGCGATCACGCCGCCGAAGCGGCCGCGCCGCTTCGATACCCGCTTCTTCCTCGCCGACCGGCGCGCGGTCGCGCGCGAGCTGCCGGGCTTCACCGGCCCGGAAGCCGAGTTCGTCGAGCTCAAATGGCTCACCTTCGCCGAGGCGGAGAAGGACAATCTTCCCTCGATCACCAAGATCGTCCTGGTCGAGGCCAAGGCGCGGCTCGAAGCCGGCACTGCCGCACCGCGTGCGGTGCCCTTCTATTATTGGAAGGGCGGACGCTTTCATCACGAAGAAATCGACTGACCCTTCGCATCCAAATCGCCCCGCCGATTGTAAAAGCATTGCGGGTGCGGCAGATTCCACGCAGGCGAAACGCATGCTCTCCTTGGGCTGGATCGTGTTCTACGCCGCCGCCTTCTACGTGGCGGTGGGCGTGGTCTTTGCCCTCTTGTTCGTGACTGTGGGCGTGACCCGCGCGCTGCCCGAACCGATCCCGGTCTCGCTCGGCGCCCGCATCCTGTTCTTCCCCGCCTCGACGATCCTTTGGCCGCTCCTACTCAAGCGTTGGCTGAAGGCGAAAGGCCGCGAATGAGGCGGCCGCACCGCAAGGCCCACCGCATGATCTGGCCGGTGCTCGCGCTCGCGGTGCTGTTCGGCTTCGCCATGACGCTCGTGCTGCGGCCGCCCGCCGAGCCGGCGCCGCCGCCGACCCAGGAGCAGCGCCGATGAGCGGCTATGTGGCAGTCGGCTGGAACCGTACCAAGTACATCTATGACGGCATCCTGATCGCCGGCGTCGTGACCTATATCGCGGCCTTCATGGGGATCGAGGCCTGGCTGCATCCGCCCAAGGCCCAGCCGGAATGGATCGACCTCCGCATCAAGGCGCTCGGCACCTGCGCGTTCCTGATGCTGACGATCATCCTCTCGATCGGCCCGCTCGCGCGCCTCGATCCGCGCTTCCTGCCGCTGCTCTATAACCGGCGCCATTTCGGCGTGCTGATGTTCCTGGTCGCGGCCGTGCACGCCTGGTCCATGGTCGAGTGGTTCTGGGTGCAGGACGCATTGCCGAGCCTTGTGGACGAATTCACCGCTTGGCCGAATTACCTCAAGTTCATCGGCTTCCCGTTCAAGGCGCTCGGGCTGGTCGCGCTCTTCATCTTCTTCCTGATGGCGTCCACGAGCCACGACTATTGGCTCGCCGTGCTGAAGCCGCCGGTCTGGAAGGCGCTGCACATGGCGGTCTACGCGGCCTATGGGATCGTGGTGATCCACGTCTCGCTCGGCGCCGTGCAGCGCGACCGCGGGCTCTTTCTTCCCATCTTGCTCGGCACTTCGCTCGCGATCGTGGCGATCCTGCATCTGATCGCCGGCGCGCGCGGGCGCCCGATCGACCGCGGCATCGCGGCGAATTCCGACGGCTGGATCCCGATCGGGCCGCCGCGTTCGATCCCCGACAAGGGCGCCAAGATCGTGGCCGCGCCGGGCGGCGAGCGCATCGCCGTGTTCCGCGACGGCAACGAGATCGGCGCCATCACCAATGTCTGCGCCCACCAGAATGGGCCGGTCGGCGAAGGCAAGATCATCGACGGCCTGATCACCTGCCCCTGGCACGGCTACCAGTACCAGCTCAAGAACGGCTGCGCGCCGCCGCCCTTCACCGAGAAGCTTCCGACCTATCGGGTGCGGCTCAAGGGCGGGATCGTCGAAGTGGACCCGCGCGCGTTGCCGGCCGGCACGCCGGCTTCGGTCAAGGTCCCGCTCAAAGCGTAAGGAGACGTTCATGGCTCGAGAACCGCAATGGATCGACGTCGGCAGCAGCGACGAGCTTTCCAAGCACGAACTACAGCGCGTCAACGCCAAGACCACTCCGGTCGCGCTGTCCTGCAAAGACGGCAAATTCGGCGCGATCTCGCACGGCTGCAACCACGTGGGCGGGCCGCTCGGCGAGGGCAAGCTTGACGGCGAATACGTCGTCTGCCCGTGGCATCACTACAAATTCCACCGCGCAACCGGCGAGGGCGAGCCCGGATACGAGGACGACAAGGTCCCCTCCTTTCCGGTCAAGGTCGAGAAGGGCCGCGTGCTGGTGGACATCGCCAATCCAACCAAGCGCAACAAGCCGAAGCACGATCCGCATCCGCTGACGCGAGATGTGATCCGCGCGCCCGGGCCGCTGCGCCTGGCCGGAATCTCGACCACCGTCATGGACGAGGCGTATCCGCGCTTCTCGGGCTCCGACCACCTGCTCAACGTCGCGCTTGAGGCGGGCAAGAAGGCCGGCGCGGAGACCAAGATGGTCCGCCTCAACCAGCTCAAATTCCGCCACTGCGAAGGATATTTCTCCAAGAGCTTGCGCGCCTGTACCTGGCCCTGCTCCATCACCCAGATGGATCCAGGCGACCAAATGGATCAGATCTATGAGTTAATGGTGTTTTGGGCCGACGCGATCATCGTGGCGACGCCGATCCGCTGGGGCTCGGCCTCCTCGCTCTATTTCAAGATGGTGGAACGGCTGAACTGCATGCAGGTCGACGTCGCCACCAAGGAAAAGCAGCTCATCATCAACAAGGTGGCGGGTTTTATCATCGTCGGCGGCCAGGACAACGTGCAGGGCGTAGCCGGCTCCATGTTCAGCTTCTTCGGCGAGCTCGGATACCACTTTCCGAAATTCCCCTATATCGGCCATTCGCGCGGGTGGTCGCACGAGGACATGGAGAACAACGTGCGCATCGTGCGCGAGTCGAAGGCGCTCGCGCGCGGCGCGGGCGCGCTGGCCGAGCGCTGCCTGGAGATGGCCCGCAAGCTGATCGACGCGCCGGTCCAACCCGTGATCGAGCGCGGCGGACTCAAGGGCCGGCCGGTGATGGCGGATACGCTGGACAAGGATTGAGATTCGATTTCGTCATGGCCGGGCTTGTCCCGGCCATCCACGTCTTTCGACTTGTTACGCTCAAAGACGTGGATGCCCGGCACAAGGTTTACACTCGGGCCGGCCGAAGGCCGGACCCGTGTGCCGGGCATGACGATTAATCTGTCGGAATCTTCCGCTTCGCGTACGGGAACCAGTCGGGTTTGCGTTCCTGCACGTAGTCGAGATGCACGTGCTTCGGCTCGCGGAAGGCATCTAACCCTTCCGCGCCGAGCTCGCGGCCGATGCCGCTGTGGCGCATGCCGCCGAACGGCGCGGCGTTATTGTCGCTCAAGGGATCGTTGATCCAGAAGCTTCCGGCTTTGATGTTCTCCATCGCCTTCATCGCGAGCTCGAGACTCTTGGTGTAGACCGTGGCGCCGAGGGCGTATTCGGAATCGTTCGCCTTCTCGATCGCCTCGTTGGCGTCCTTCACGTAGAAGATCGAGACCACCGGGCCGAACAGCTCCTCGGTGGTGGCGATGCCGCCGTGCTTCACGCCGGCGACGACGGTCGGCTGGAAGAAATGGCCCTTGAGGCCGTTCGGCTGGAAACGCTTGCCGCCGAATAGCAACTTCGCCCCTTCGCCGAGTACGGTCGCGAGTTGGCTCTCGAGCTTGTCGACCGCGTCGGCCGAAATCAGCGGGCCCATATCGGTCTTCGGATCCATCGGATTGCCGACGTTCAGGGCCTTCACCTGCTCGACCACGCGCTTGGTGAATTCCTCGGCGACCGATTCGACCACGTAGATGCGCTTCGAGGAGGTGCAGACCTGGCCGGCGTTCAAGAGCCGCGCCCAGACAGCGCCGGGCGCTGCGACATCCAGGTCGGCGTCCCCGAACACAAGCAGCGGATCGATGCCGCCGAGCTCGAGGTTGATCTTCTTGAGCTGCGCTCCGGCCGCGGCAGCAATCTGCTTGCCGACCGCCGTCGAGCCGGTGAACGCGATCGCGTCGACGTCGGGATGGCCGATCAGCAGCTTGCCCGTGTCGCCGGCGCCGGTGACGATGTTGACCACGCCGGGCGGCAGCACGTCGTAGCACTCGCCGAGCAGCAGCCCCGCGAGCGGGTTCTGGTGCGGGGGCTTGCAGACCACGGTGTTGCCGGCCGCGATCGCGGGCGCGACCTTCCAGGCCATCAACAGCAGCGGAAAATTGAACGGGGCGATGCACGCCACCACGCCGTAGGGCTCCTTGCGGACGAAGTTCACCTGATGCACCGCCCCGGGCGCCACGGTAACGCCCTGGGCCGAGCGGCCGACCTCCGCGAAGTAATCGAAGGCCTCGGCCACCCATTTCACGCAGTCCATGGATTCGATCAGCGGCTTCCCGGTTTCCTGCGTCATCGTGGTCGCGATCGCTTTCTGCTTCTTGCGAATCCGTTGCGCCACTGCATGAAGCAGTTCGGCCTTCTCGACGCCGCCCGTCCTCCACCACGCCGGCCGCGCCGCGCGCGCCGCCTTGACGGCGGCGTTGAGGTCGGCTTCGCCGCACGCGGGCACGCCGTCCAACGGCTCCAGCGTCGCCGGATTGTGGACCTCGATCACCGAATTCGACTGCGCCTTGACGAACTTGCCGTTGATCAGGATCGTTCGGACCATCTTCTGGCCCTCCTCTCGCGCATGCGCCGCGCAGCGTCATCGAGCCTTTGATCGGTCGATGTGTCAATATTAGAGTACTCATCCGGCTCGCCGCTCCAAGACGGGCCGATCTAGCGCGCACGGTGGCCTGGTGGACTTTCAGGGACGTCACGTGATCGTCACCGGCGGCACCGGCGCGCTCGGCGCCGCGGTTGTCGGCTCCCTGCTTGAGGCCGGCGCTTCCTGCCATGTCCCCTACCGGAGCGAGTCGGAGGCGCAGAACTTTCCCCAGCGCGCGCATCCGCGAACGCAGCTTGTTTCCGCCGGCTCGCTTGCCGATGAAGCGGCGGTGGCGAAGCTGTTCGATGCCGTTCCGAGCCTTTGGGCTTCGATCCATCTCGTCGGCGGCTACGCCTGGGGCCCGGTAGCTGAGACCGACAAAGCCACCCTCATGCAACAGATCGAGACGAACTTGGTCACCTGCTTCCTGTGCTGCCGCGCAGCGGTGCGGGCGATTGCGCGCGCCAAGGCCGGCGGGCGCATCGTCAACGTGGCGTCACGGCCGGCGCTGGAATGGCGCAGCGGCGCCGGCTCAGCCGCCTACACCGCGAGCAAAGCCGCGGTCGCGGCGCTGACGACCGCGCTCGCGGAGGAAGTCGCCAAGGACGGCATTCTGGTGAACGCGGTGGCGCCGTCGATCATGGATACGCCGGCCAACCGCAAGGCCATGCCGAAGGCGGATTTCGCCGCCTGGCCCAAGGTGGACGAGGTGGCGCAGACGATCCTGTTCCTCGCCTCGCCCGACAACCGTGTGACGCGCGGCGCGGTGACGCCGGTCTATGGGCGGACCTAGGCCCATTTCAATATTCATTGGCATTTCATCACACCGAGACCTAGGCGACCGATGAATATTTGCGGCTTACATCGCCATTCGCCAATGAGTAGGGAGTCAGCCTCTCGCAATCAATTTCGCTTGATGTCTACTCCTTGGTTGTCCGGCGAATGCTGGATAAGACAAACCGGCCTCAATATTTCATTTCGAAGTGAATAGGGAACACGCCCCGCTATACCGGTGTTCCAACCCAAAACGTAATGATCGCATTTCGCAGGGAGAAACGTGCCATGCAAATCAATGGAACTCGTTCAGTTTTGGCCGCTATCGCGCTATCGGCGTTCTTGGCGGCGGGACTGCCAGCGGCCGCCGAGACGGTCAATATGAAGGCCGAGCTCAAGGCCACCAATCAAGTACCCCCGAACGCCAGCACGGGTATCGGCACCGTCACGGTGACCTATGATACCGTCAGCAAGAAGTTGACCTGGAAGGGCAGCGTTTCCGCCTTGACTGGCAATGCCACTGCCCAGCATTTCCATGGCCCCGCCGAAGCCGGCAAGAATGCCGGAGTGGTTGTCCCCATCCCCAACCTGACGGAAGGCGAGGCAACGCTGACCGACGCGCAGGCCGCCGACCTTTTGGCCGGGAGGTGGTATGTGAACGTCCACACTGCCGCTCACCCGGGTGGCGAGATTCGCGGTCAGGTCGTCAAGTGAGCGCACAAGGCGCGTAGTAGCGTGATTGGTGAACGGCCCGCCGGCGTCATGTCGGCGGGCTTTCCCGTGGGCAGCGGCGAGCCGAGCGCCCGATCTTGCGGCCCGCGCCTCGGTCAGTGCCGCGTCAACCGCTCCGCCAGCGTCTTCCCGCTCGGCGGCACGCCGGTCCGCTCCGACTTTTGATCGATATTCCAGTACGCGCGCTGAATGTAGTGGACGCCGAGGTAGCGGAACGGCTCCGGCTCCCAATTCGGCGAACGGTGGTTCACGCACGGCAGCGTGGTGATCTCGGATTTTACGCCGGCGATGAGATCGGCCAGCACGCGGCCGGACAGGTTCGTCGTCGCCACCCCGTTGCCGACATAGCCGCGGGCGCTCGCCACCCCGAGCGCCGGGTCGTAGGTCATCGTCGCCATGAAGTCGCGCGGGGCGCCGAGCGGCCCGCCCCAGGCATGGGTGAACCGCACATCCTTCAGGCGCGGAAACCACGTACGCACATTGTCCTGCAACATCCGGATCGTCGGTTGGTGCCGGTCATAGTCGTCCTCGATGCGGGAGCCGAAATGGTACGGGGCGCCGCGCCCGCCGAACAGAATGCGTCCATCGACCGTCTTCGAGATGTACTCGATCGTGAGGCGACACGAGTCGATGCACTCGCGCTGCTGCCAGCCGATCGCAGACCAATCGGCCGCCGAGAGCGGCTCGGTCAAGGTCATCAGCGAATAGACCGGAATCAATTGCCGGTGCACTTTTCGCAACCGCGTCAGGTAGGCTTCGCCACACAGAACGATGGTCTTGGCCCGCAGCTCTCCGCGCGCGGTGTGCAGCGCTGGATGGGCGCCGGTCGTGAAGTCGGTGACGTCGGTCTGCTCGTAGATCGTGGCTCCTCGCCGTTCGACCACGCGCGCCAAGCCGCGGACCAGCCGACCCGGGTGGATCATCGCCGCGTCCTTGTAATAGACCGCTGCGAGCGCGCCCGCGATCCTGATCCGCTCTTCAGTCTGCGCCTTGTTCAGCAGCTGGACGCGATCGCCGAGCCCGAACTGCTCGTACTCGGCGTGCGTTTCGCGAACCGCTGGCAGCTGCTGCGGTCCGCGCGCGACCGTCATCGCACCGCCCTTGCCGAAGTGGATGTCGAGCCCCTCCGCCGCGGCCACCCGACCGACTTCGTCCACCGCGCCGGCCATTGCGCGATACATCGCGATCGCCGACTCCCGTCCATACCGCTTGGCCAGCATCTCCAGACTGGTCGGAAAATGGCAGGTGCACCAGGAGCCGTTGCGGCCCGAGGCCCCGAACCCGGCGATCTCCTTCTCCACCACCGCGATCTTCAGCGATGGTTGCCGCTCTTGCAGGTAGTACGCGGTCCACAGCCCCGAATAGCCGGCGCCGAGAATCGCCACATCGACGTCCACCGAGCCGTTCAACGCCGGCCGCGGCGTCAGGTCGTCGCCGCAGGTCTCGAGCCAGTAGCTGCAGGAGGCGTAATCTTTCATTGCGCGACGCTTGCAGGGATGCCCGACGTCCACCCACTACCGTGCTTGCACGGCCAGCCTTGTTCAAGCAAGCGGGGCGCGGCGCCGACGGCGATCGAGCGCGGCGGGCGAAACGCCAACCCGGTCTAGTTTCGGCGCGCTTCAGCGGGCGGCGGCTAGCGCTGCCGCCACTTGGCTACTTGGCCGAACGAATCCTTGCGCGGAGAGGAGAAAACGTCGGCCGGCGCAGTGCCCGCCTGTCCGAAGGTTTCCCGCCGGGGTGCCGCAAAGACATCCGCGGGCGCGCTGTTCGGCGGCCTGATGGGTTCCTTTCGCGGAGCGACCGCGGCTTCGGCCGGTGCTTCGACCGGCTTCTTGGCGGTCTTGAACCGGTCGAGCTCGCGCTGCGGCGCCGGCTCGCTCGCCGTGGGCTCGTCTCGCGGAACCCACTCTTCGGCTTGCGCCTTGCGGCTCATCGAGGCGCCGCGCCATCTCTCGATCACGGAATCCATGAAGCCGGCGGTGACGTCGCGCCCGACTTGCGCGCGCGAGTGGCGCACGGCTTCGCTCCTGGGAATCTGGTGCTCGGGAAGATCGCTGAACTTCAGCCGCGTGGGCACGGCCACGCCCTGCCCGAAGGCGAACACCTCGCGGGTACCGAGCGTCGGCACGAAGCCGAGCAGATTGGCCGCCACGTCCGAGACCGCCGACCGCAGCAGCGCCTGGTCGCGATCGTTCGCCATGCGCATGGCGAACAGCGTGCTGCACTGGGAAATGATCGTGGGGTCGAGCTCCGCCGGCCGCTGCGTCACCACCGCGAGGAACACGCCGTATTTGCGCCCCTCCTTGGCGATGCGCGAGATCGCGCGGCGGGTCGGACCGAAGCCGACGCTCTTGTCGGCCGAGGCGTAGCGGTGCGCTTCCTCGCACACGAACAGCAGCGGAACCGCGCCGTCGCTCCACAAGCCGAAGTCGAAGGCCATGCGGCAAAGCACGGAAACCACGGCGTCAACCACTTCGGCCGGGAACCCGGCGAGTTGCATGATGGTCATCGGCTTGCCGTTGGCCGGCAGGCGGAACAACTGGCCGAGCACCTCGGCCATGGTATCGCCGCCGACATTGGCGTTCTCGAACATGAACGCGTAGCGCGGATCGTTGAGCACCGTCTCGATGCGCGACATCAGCTTGTTGAAGATCATCCGCGACGAGCGGTTCTCGAGCTTACCCATCCGTTCGTCGATGAGCGAGATGAGGTCCGCCACCCGGTACGGCACCGGCGTATCGGCGGTGAACCCGTTGCTCGCGGGATCGTTCTTCCGGACCGTGACCCGCTCGGACGCAATGCGGTATTGCTGGTACATCCCCTTGGCCAGCGGAATCACCTCTCCGAGGATCGCCACCTCTTCGTCGGCGCCCGGGCGCCCGCCGAAGATGACGTCGATGATTTCCTCGAAATTGAACAGCCAGAACGGCAGCTTCAGATTGCCGGGATTGAGAATCTGCGCATGGTCGTCGAAACACCGGCCATATTCATTGTGGCCGTCGAGCAGGAAGAGACGCAAGTCCGGCCGCGCTTCCAGGATTTTCCGCAAGATCACAGCGACGCCGCTCGACTTGCCGACGCCGGTGGTGCCGAGCACCGCGAAGTGCTTATTCAGCATCTCGTCGATGTTGACGTAGGCGCCGATCGTGCTGTCTTGCTGCAGGTGGCCGATGTCGATCGTATTGGAGCCGGAGATATTGTAGACGAGCCGCAAATCGCGGGCGGTGATCTCGCTGGCGTCGTCGCCGATCGCGGGATAGGTCGTGACCCCGCGATGGAAGCGCGCCATGCTGGTGGGACTTCCCTTGATCTCGCCCAACAAGTCCAAGTCCGCCGTGACGTGATAGCCCTGTTCGCGCGCGATCGGCAGCGTCTGCACCGAAACATCGGTGATCACGCCGACCAGCAGCGTATTTTTGGTATGAATTCCCAGCAGCTTGCCGACGGTGGGACGGAGCTCGTCCGGCTCGCTTAAGCCCGACGTGCGGAGCCCGATGCTCGCCTGCGAACCGTGGACCGAAAGCACGCGCCCGACCGACTTCCGGGCCGAATTCGAACCCTGGCCTTGATCGATGAATTGTTCAGCGCTCAACCCCGCCTCCCGCCGCAGCAACGACCGGAGCGGTCGCCGCGTTACGTCCTTCCACTTAGGGAGAAGGTCTAGGCGAGCAATTCTTAGATTCTCTTAATCCGGCACTATCGGCTTGGTCTTGCTTGCCGATTCCTTGACTTTCGCGCCCCGATCGGCTTGCTTGCCGGCGAATTGGCGAGGATCCCATGGCCAAGGCCGTAACGCTCAAGATCAAGCTGGTGTCGAGTGCCGACACCGGCTTCTATTACGTGACCAGGAAGAACTCCCGCACTATGACCGCGAAGCTGAACAAGAAGAAATACGACCCGATCGCGCGCAAGCACGTCGAGTTCAAGGAACAGAAGATCAAGTGAGCACGCGGTCGCGAGAGAAAAGAAACAGGGCGCCCGCGGGGCGCCGTTTGCGTTTTCGGCAAGAGACGATGGTGGCCGGCGGGCAGCGGTAGAGGAGGCCACTCGTGCCGCCCGCCCGCCGGCCGAACCCCACGGACCCAGGAGATGCGGCGGACCTGAGCATTCCGTAGGGTTAGCTGGAAAAACCGGTTTGTTGTTGTGATCGAGGCGCCGCCCCGACTCCCCGGCCCGCTCGCGCCAAATTATCCGACCGGGATCGGCAAATAAACGACCGGGGGCGC
>JAHFPN010000217.1 GCA_023269635.1 Hyphomicrobiales bacterium
GGCCCGCATCGCGGAAGCCTCGTTCATGCGCACTATGTTCGAGGCGTTGAAGATTTGCCTGCCGATTACGCTGATGACGTTTGCGATCTTCAGCCGCTGGCAGATGGTGGTGACGCCGGGCTGGCCGCAGATCGTGGCCACGCTCTTGGTCACCATCAGCACCTGCGGCGTCACGTTTGCGATGTTCGGGCGATATAGCGAGAACCCGGCGAGTAGCATCCTCTTGCGCAGCTTGCTCGGGCTGCTCTCGCTCGTGTGCATGATGCATCCGGACCAGCAGGTTTCGATCGCGACCGCGGCGGTGGTGCTGCCGGCCACGCTCATCGGCATCTGGCGCCATCAGAAGATCGGCGGGCCGAAGGAGGTGGCACCGGTAGCGGTCACCGCCCCGGAAACCCCCGCGCCGCAGCCGGTCGCCGCCGGCAGCCTAGCCTCCGAGGGATGAGCGCGTCGCTGCCGCGGCCAAAGTTGCTGAAAGCGTCCGGGGGCCGCGCGGCCCCCGGTTGATCCACCATTCCGAGCCGGCGCTCAGCCGACCGCGGTCTGCGGGTTCACCGACTGCCGCTTCACGGCGAGCTTGTTCAGCGCGTTGATATAGGCCTTGGCCGAGGCGACCAGCGTGTCGGGATCGGCGCCGCGCGCGGTCACTTCCTTGCCACCCTCCTCGAGCCGCACAGAAACTTCGGCTTGCGCGTCGGTGCCCTCGGTCACCGCGTGCACCTGGTACAGGAGCAGCTTCGCCGTGTGCGGCACCAGGTGCTTGATCGCGTTGAAGGTCGCGTCCACCGGGCCGTTGCCGGTCGCCTGGGTCGTGTGCTGCGCGCCGTCGATGTCGAGCACGAGCGTCGCCGATTGCGGGCCCATGGTGCCCGCGATCACCATGAGCGACACGATCTTGATGCGGTCGTGCTTCTGCGCGATCTCGTCGTCGACGAGCGCGACGATGTCCTCGTCGTAGACGTGCTTCTTCTTGTCGGCGAGGTCCTTGAAGCGGCGGAACGCGTCCTCGAGCGCGTTGTCGCCGAGCTCGTAGCCGAGCTCCTTCAGCTTCTCGCGGAAGGCGTGGCGGCCCGAGTGCTTGCCCATGACCAGCGAAGTCGCGCGCACGCCCACGTCCTCCGGCCGCATGATCTCGTAGGTCTGCGTGTGCTTGAGCATGCCGTCCTGGTGAATGCCGGACTCGTGCGCGAACGCGTTCCGGCCCACGATCGCCTTGTTGTATTGCACCGGGAACGAGGTCACCGCCGAGACGAGCTTGGAGGCGCGGGTGAGAAGCCTCGCGTCGATGCCGGTCCAGTACGGGATCACGTCGTTCCGGACCCGCATCGCCATCACCACTTCCTCGAGCGAAGCGTTGCCCGCGCGCTCGCCGATGCCGTTGATGGTGCATTCGATCTGGCGCGCGCCGCCGTCGACGCCGGCGAGCGAGTTCGCGACTGCCATGCCGAGATCGTCGTGGCAGTGCACCGAGAACACCGCCTGGTCCGAGTTCGGCACGCGCTCGCGCACCATCTTGATGAGCGCGGCGTATTCCGTCGGCGTCGAATAGCCCACGGTATCCGGGATATTGATCGTGGTGGCGCCGGCCTTGATCGCGGCCTCGACGCAGCGGCAGAGAAAGTCGTGCTCGGTGCGGGTGCCGTCCTCGCTCGACCACTCGACGTCTTCCACGTGATTGCGCGCGCGGGTGACCTGCTGAATCACCATCTCGTAAACCTCGTGCGGCTCCTTCTGGAGCTTCCATTTCATGTGTACGGGCGAGGTCGAGAGAAAGGTGTGGATGCGCGGGCGCCGGGCATGGCGCACGGCCTCGGCACAGCGGTCGATGTCCTTCATCGCCGCACGCGAGAGCCCGGCGATCACCGCGTTCTTCGTGCGCTTGGCGATTTCGGTCACGGAATCGAAGTCGCCTTGGCTTGCGATCGGGAACCCGGCCTCGATGATGTCGACGCCCATCTCGTCCAGGAGCTCGGCGACGTCGAGCTTCTCCTCGAAGGTCATCGAGGCGCCTGGACACTGCTCGCCGTCGCGCAAGGTGGTGTCGAAGATGAGCACGCGATTCTTTTCGCTGCGCTCGTGGGTCTGATCGGTCATGGAACTGGTCCTTCTCCTGGCTCGCGCCCTTCGAGACGGGCGCCCTCGGGGTGGCTCGCGCTTCCCCTGAGTGCCCAGGCGCAAGCGCCCGGCCGGCCCTCAGGGGCGGCGAAGGAGC
Organism: Hyphomicrobiales bacterium; assembly: GCA_023269635.1. Lineage (GTDB taxonomy): Bacteria > Pseudomonadota > Alphaproteobacteria > Rhizobiales > Xanthobacteraceae > JAHFPN01. The sequence goes on from JAHFPN010000217.1 coordinate 2,213, forward strand.
AGGAGGCCGAGAATCAGAGCCGTGCCCGGAATCGCGCGAGCGATCGGGCTTGCGACGCGGTCATGCAGCAATTTCGACATCGGCGTCATCGGCTCTGCGGTGCCGCCAGACTGGTCCCGAAATCTTGCTATTCGGTTGCCGACGGCACCGGGACTTCTAACCGAGGCGGCGGACGCGAGCAAGCCTCGCTGCGACGGCCGAAAACCTTGCCCGCTTCCGCGATCCGGTCCAATTTGGCCGCCCCGCCGAGCCGAGCCTTGCGCCGAGCGCCCCCGATGCCGCGCCTATTCCCAGCCATTTTGTTCGCTACGATCGCGCTCGCCGGCTGCGCGACGGCGCCCGACCCGGCGCCGGCCCCGGTCGCCTCGACGCTGCCGGCGGTGACCGGCCCCGAGGCTTGCGCGCAGCCGATCCGCGAGTACCAGAGCGTGATCGAGAACGACTTGAGCAGCGGCCATCTGAACGCCGACGTCCACCGCCGCATCAGCACGGATCTTTTCGGCGTGCGCTCGCAGTGCGCAGCCGGCCGCATCAACCCGGCGCTTGCCGACCTCGCGGAGATCAAGCGGCGCTACGGCTATCGCTGAAATGTTGCGCGCGCTCGCGGCTCTCCTGTTTTCCTTCGCCCCGGCGCTGGCGCAGATCGATTGCGGCCCGGCGGTCGAGAACCAGCGCGTGATGCTGGAGAGCCGGCTGCGCGCCGGCCAGATCGACGCCAACGCCTACCAGGCCGCGCGCATCCGGATCGAGGAGAGCGCCGCTTCCTGCCGCGCCGGACGATACGTGCCGGCCCCGCCGCTTCCGCCGCCGATCGTCGTATCGCCGCCGGCGGTGTCGCAGCCGCCGACGCTCCTGCCCTCGCAGACCACGCCCGGGGGCTTGCAGATCCCCTCGCCCTATCGCTGAGCGAACATCGCTTCGAGATAGGCGCGCACGAAATCGGGCATCGCCGCCGACAAGTCTGGCCGGCCGCGCACGATCACCGCGTCGGCAAGCTCGGCATGCGCGCCGACAAGATGCACGCGGATGCGCGCGCGGAGCGTCTCGGCGTCCTCGCGCGCGTGCAGGGGAAGCATGAGCGCGACGCGCTGGCCCGCGCACACCGCGTGCCAGCCGGCGCCGGCCGGCGCGTCGGTGAAGTTCAAGCCGGTCTCCTCCAACAGCTCGCGCCGGACGCCGCCGAGGAGATCGACGCGGCCGTCCGCACCGACGTCGTTTGGGTCCGGCGTGCCGGAAGGG
>JAHFPN010000218.1 GCA_023269635.1 Hyphomicrobiales bacterium
CGCTGTAGCGCGCGCCGAGCTTCTCGGCGGTCGCGGCGGCGTCGGCGATCGAAAGATTCGAGGTGTAGCGATACGGCATCATCACGCAATGCACGCGCTCGGGACCGAGCGCGTCCGCCGACATGACGGCGACCAGCGCGGAATCGATCCCGCCGGAAAGCCCGATCACGACGCCGGCAAAGCCGTTCTTGTTCACGTAGTCGCGCAAGCCCAGCACGCACGCCGCGTAATCGGCCTGGTCGCCCTCCTCGATCTTGGCCTTGGGTCCGGCGACGCAGCGCCAGCCCGCGCGCTCGCGCTTCCACTCGGTGATCGCGATGGTCTCGACGAAGGACGCCAGCTGGAACGCGAGCGTGCGGTCGGCGTTGAGCGCGAACGAGGCGCCGTCGAACACCAGCTCGTCCTGGCCGCCGATCTGGTTCGCATACAAGAGCGGTAATCCGGATTCAGTGACGCGGGCGACCGCGAGATTGAGCCGCACGTCGGTCTTGCCGCGATGGTAGGGCGAGCCGTTCTGCACCAGGAGGATTTCGGTGCCGGTTTCGGCCAGACATTCGACCACGTCGGGCGTCCACATGTCCTCGCACACCGGGAGCCCGAGGCGAACGCCGCGGAATTCCACCGGGCCGGGCATCGGCCCGGCCGCGAATACGCGCTTCTCGTCGAACACGCCGTAGTTCGGGAGATCCACCTTTAAGCGCAAGCCGGTCACCCGCCCGCCATCGAGCAGGCAGGCGGCGTTGAAGACCTTGCCGCCCTCGGCCCAGGGCGCGCCCACGATCGCCGCCGGGCCGCCGTTCTTGGTCTCGCGCGCGAGCGCTTCCACGGCGCTGCGGCAAGCGGCCTGGAACGCCGGCTTGAGCACGAGATCCTCGGGCGGATAGCCGGAGAGGAAGAGCTCGGAGAACACCACGAGATCGGCGCCGGCCGCGGCGGCTTCGGCGCGCGCGCGGCGCACTTTCTCGCTGTTCCCGGCGATATCGCCGACCACCGGATTGAGCTGGGCGACGGCGATGGAAAGCCGGTCGGTTCTCGCGTTCATGGCGCAGGTTTAATCTAGTGCCTGCACACCCGGCAACGGGGAAGCAAACAAGGCTGGTAAACGCTTAAAACCGGCGGTGCCGCGGCCTTGAGCCTACATCTGACCTTTAAGCTGCACGAGCAGGCCCCAGCGCTGCATGTCGAAGGTGCGCAACGGGTATGGCCCCGAGATGGCGCCGCTGGCGAGGTGGAAATTCACGGCTCCGCGGCCCGCAAATATGCCCCAATAGCGCGCGCCGACGCCGAACTCGATGTTCGGGGTGAACGCGTAATTGAGGAAGGCTTCGGCGGTGAAGCCCTGCGCGCCGTTCGCGGTGCTGATGATGTTCGGCGACGGCGCCAGATCGACGCGCAGGAAATGGCTGTCCAGATTCTTGACCCAGACATAGGGGAGCCACGCCGCCTCGCCCGAGAGCGACCAGCCGGGCAGGAATTCGTAGCGCGCGTCGAAGCCGATCCGCACGCCGTGCGCCGTGGGCTCGTAGCCGAGCACGGCCACGCTGAACGGCACCGGCACCGAGCCGGGCGGGCCGCAGAAGAAGCCGCCGACATCGTCCGGATTGCAGCGCACGCCGTAGGCAGTCGTCTTCTCGTTCCAATAGAGGTAGCCCACGAACGCGCCGATCCTATTGCGGCGCCAGGAATAGGCCGTGCCCCAGCCGATATCGATGGTGCCGTAGCGCAAGGAGTTGCCGCGCACCTGGCTATAGGTGTCGGAGAACTTGATCTGGCCGACGAAGAAATCGCGGTCGATGATCTTGCCGCCATTGATGATGCCGGCGCCGATGGTGCCCTTCAGATAGAAGCCGGTATCGTGGGTGACGCGGGCGAACACTTCGCCGGTATGGGCGGTGAGCCCGGTCCAGTCGAGCGTCGAGGTCGGATCGCCGAACAACGCGTTGTTATTGAAGAAGCCGAAATTGATCTTGCCGCTCGAATACCAATAGCGGCCGCCGAACTCCCTGTAGAAGTCCTCGGCCGCGACCGGCGCGGATTGAATACCGAGCGCTAGTGCGAATGCGAGCGCGAACGAACTGAACTTGCTCCTGGACATGACCGACCCCGACACACCGCCCGTGCCCAAGCGGGCGGGCGGACCGGCGCCGATCCTGAGGTTTTATGGTTAAGGAAGGCTGAAGGCGGTGGTTACGCGGTGTGCCACCGCCGGCAAGGGCTTGGGGCGTCCTGACCGCTGCTTCTTCAGCAGATCGGCGATCAGGAACCCGAGCTCGATCGCTCTCTCAAATGGTGCGGCCGCCGCCTTACTCGCCTCTCAACCCTGGCGATGCGCCCGCGCGACAAGTTCCTCTCGAACTGATTTCATGGTTAGAATTCATCGGTTACCTGGGTGGGGCACGAAATTGCGTACGATTTTGCTCGTTGCAGCGATCGCTTTGAGCGTCGGCTTCGGTGACGCCGCACGCGGGCAAGTTACCGAAAGCGAACAAAATCCCGTACCGAAAGCAACGGATCCGTCGACTCCAAGAGTTCAGCAAAAAATCGAACCGCCTGTTTCCGCGGCCAGAATGCAGACTTTACGAGGGACCGCATGGGCCGATACGGACAAGTTATTCAAGCGTGTTTGCGAGGACACTGAGCGCGCTGCCTTGAGTCCAGCCTACAACAATATTCCGAGAGGTTCGATATTGGAGGGGTTCCGGGAGGATCAGCGATTTCTCGATGCGGTCCGTCTTTTCTGCACGTCGGGAAACTTCGAGCTCGATTATTCGGATGCAAGTGCGGGGTGCGTGACTCGGAAACCCTTCGAACAACGTTATATCGATTTCCTCGATCGGCTCTCGACGATTCGAAGGGAGCCGGTACATTTCATCTCCCTTAGGTGCGCAGCGATCAAAGATGCCCTTCGCTTCCGCAATCTCGCGATCGACTTGTTGTCATTGGAGCAGGTAACAGTCAGAGATCTGGAGATCATCAATTCCAAGTTCGCCGGCGGCATAGAAATTCGCGGGCAGTCCGTCGTAAAGAATACCGTCGCCATTGATGCGGTCACCCAGACGGGGCCAATCATCATTGAAAACAGCACGATCACCGAGGAATTTGAACCGGGGCGTGCGGCCTCCTTCCGTATTGAAAATTCTTCAATCAGCGCCCTCAAATTTGTCGAAGCAACAATCAACGGCGATCTGCTAATTCAAGGCCTGCTTTCCAGCCACGACGTTGCCTTTCTTCGAGAGTCGAAGATCCTCGGCAAGTTGGATGCGAGCGGCGCCAAAATCGGAGGAGAACTCTTCGTTGGTAACACGACCATATGCCGATTTCATGCTTCTTACCTTCAAGCAGATCGGGTGAACATCCATAATTCACATTTCGAAGCCAGCGGGAAAAGTCTGGATTGTTTGATCGACCTGT
>JAHFPN010000219.1 GCA_023269635.1 Hyphomicrobiales bacterium
CTTGACGATCGCGGCGGCCAGGACGGTGGCGGTAGTGGTGCCGTCGCCGGCAACGTCCGAGGTCTTGGATGCGACCTCGCGCACCATCTGCGCGCCCATGTTCTCGAACTTGTCCTCGAGCTCGATTTCCTTGGCGACGGTGACGCCGTCCTTGGTGATGCGCGGGGCGCCGAAGCTCTTGTCGAGCACGACGTTGCGGCCCTTGGGGCCGAGCGTCACCCGCACCGCATGGTTCAGGATCTCGACGCCGCGCAGCATCCGCTCGCGCGCGTCGCCGGAAAAGCGTACTTCCTTCGCAGCCATTATCTCTACTCCGTTCCCATGGTCGTCACCCTGAGGTGCAAGGCGCGGAACGCGCCGAGCCTCGAAGGGTGACCGTGTTGGATTCTGTTGGGCCATCCTTCGAGGCCCGCGGCTCACGCGCGGGCACCTCAGGATGACGTTGGAAATTCACTTCGCGACCACGCCCATGACGTCGGACTCCTTCATGATCAGGAGCTCCTCGCCGTCGATCTTCACCTCGGTGCCCGACCACTTGCCGAACAGCACCCGGTCGCCGACCTTGAGATCGATCGGGATCAGCTTGCCGGCCTCGTCGCGGCCGCCCGGGCCGACGGCGATGACCTCGCCCTCTTGCGGCTTCTCCTGGGCGGTGTCGGGAATGATGATGCCGCCGGCGGTCTTCTCCTCGGCGGTCACGCGCCGCACCACCACGCGGTCGTGCAGCGGACGGAACTTGAGCTTCATTCGAGTTACCCCTTGCGCCTGCCGGGCCCGCCCGGCCGCCGTGATTTACCTTGACTTCTCAAAGCTTTGAAGCCGTTTAGCACTCCCCCTTCGGGAGTGCCACGGTCGGCCGGAAAATGGGCGGACCGGTCCGAAAAGTCAAGGCGCGGCCGGGCCGGCCACGCTTCAGGCGAGCACCACGCGCAACGAGTCGAACAGGAGCTTCAGCGCCGCGCCCAGGAGCAGCAGGTAGCACCAGAAGAACAGCCGCCGCTGATCGAGCCGGTCGTGCAGGTATTTTCCGGTCCACACCCCGAACGGCACCGCCGGGGCGAGCGCGAGCGCGGCCCAGATCGTGCTTGGCCGCGCATAGGCGAGCAGCCCGTAGGGCAGAAGCTTGATCAGGTTGCCGAGCGTGAAGATCGCGATCGTGGTGCCGGCATAGACGGTCTTGTGCAGGCCGCGGCGCAGGAGATACATCGCGATCGGCGGCCCGCCCGCGTGTGCGATGAAGGTGGTGAAGCCGGAGGCCGTGCCTGCGATCAGCGCGACCGGCGGCGACACCGGCAGATTCCGCGGCGGCGCCTTGCGCCCGCGCAGGAACCAGTCAGCGGTGAAGGCGAGCGTCACCGCCGCGATCACGGCCGCCACCAAGTTCGCATCGACGCGGGTGAAGAACAGGTAGCCGAGCCCGATCCCGAGCACGAGGCTCGGCAGCATCCAGACCAGATCCGGCTTCGACCACGTGCGCGGCCCGAACTTGCCGAGCGCGAACGCGTCCATGAGCGAAACCAGCGGCGCCACCACGATCGCGGCTTCGATCGGCAGCATGACCAGCGAGAGCAGCGGTACCCCGAGCGTCGCCAGCCCGCCGCCGAACGCGCCCTTGCCGATGGCGATCAGGAACACGGTCGGCAGGCCGACGAGATAGAAGATGGGGTCGGTGGGCATCATCAGCTGTCGTTCCGGGCGAGCGTCGCGCTAGCGACGCGAGACCCGGAATCCATAACCACCGACCGCGAGAAACAAGCAAGGCCGGCGGCTATGGATTCCGGCTCTCGGCGTCCTGGCGGACGCCTCGGCCGGAATGACAGGATGCCGTTGTCCGCCGCGCCCAAGTCTGCGAAGACGAGTGGCCCCGGAGCGCCCCATGTACCGCGTTCTCCCCGCCTGCCTGCTCGCCCTTTCGCTCGCCGCCTGCGTGACCGGCCTCGAATCGAGCGGCGTCGTGGAGACCCGCGGCGTCACCGCGCCGCTCAATGTCGAGCGCCTGGTCGGCCGCTGGGGGCTTGCCTCCTACCACGACGCCAAAGACGCCCAGCGCGTGGAGGCTGCCGCGCGCGGCCAGTGCGCCAATCCTTACGTGATCAACCGCGGCCGCGGCGCCACCGTGCTCATGCACCGGCCGTTCGCGACCCAGGCGAGCGAGATGGAGGTGAAGACTTCCTCCGGCGCCACCCTGATCGGCTCGCCCGGTGGGCCGGAGCTCGCCGCCGACCGCGAAGTGATCCGCTGGGACGGCCGCGTGCTGGTGCTCAAGTGGGTGGACAGCCAGGCGGCCGCGACCTACGGCACCATGGTGTTCGTGCGCTGCGGCGGCCCCGCCGCCTGAGCCTCCGGAAAGTCTCAAGCCCATGTTGATCCTCGCGCCCCTTACCGGGCCCGGCCGCGCGGTGCCGGTGCTCGGCATTACCCAAATCCTCGCCTGGGGCGCGATCTTCTATCCGCCGGTGCTGACGGTGCCGCTGATCGCGGCCGAGCGCGGCTGGTCGCTCGCCTTCACCATGGGCGGCTTCTCGCTCGGCCTTGCCGCCTCGGGGCTGGCGGCGCCGCTGGTCGGCTCGCTCATCGACCGTCACGGCGGGCACTGGGTGATGGCCGCGGGTTCCTTGATCGGCGCGGCCGGGCTCCTCGGCCTCGCCTACGCGACCGACCGCGCCTCTTATCTGGCGGTCTGGGTCGTGCTCGGCGTCGCCATGGCGGCCGGGCTCTATACGCCGGCGTTCTCGACCTTGGGCCGCATCTTCGGCGCCGCCGCGCGCCGGCCGATCACCACGCTCACGCTGATCGGCGGGTTCGCCTCGACCGTGAGCTGGCCCGCCACCTATTTCCTGATCGAGCGCGCCGGTGTGCGCGGCACTTTTCTCGTCTATGCGGCGCTGCTCGCGTTCGTTGCGGCGCCGCTGCATGCCTTCGCGCTGCCGCGCATGCACGCGGCCTCGCGCCCGGCCGCGCCCGACCGCATACCCGCCGAGCAGACGCCGCTGCCCGCGCGCGGCGCCATCTTCCTCCTCGTCGCTGTCGCCTTCGCGGCCTACGCGTTCGTGCCGTCCGCGCTCGCCGCGCACATGCTCGCGATCCTCGATCGCATGGGCCTCGCCTCCGGGACCGTGGTCGCGATCGGCGCGCTGTTCGGGCCGTCGCAGGTGGCCGCGCGGCTCTGCGAATTCCTGTTCGCGCGCGAAGTGCATCCGCTCGCGATCGCCCGCTTCGCGGTCGGGCTCATGCTCGCCGCGTTCCTGCTGCTCGCGCTGTTCGGGCTTTCGGTTCCGGTCGCAATCGCCTTCGCGGTGATGTTCGGCGTCTGCAACGGCCTGATCACCATCGCCACCGGGACCGTGCCGCTCGCGCTGTTCGGCGCCGAAGGCTACGGCCGGCTCCTGGGCCGGAT
>JAHFPN010000080.1 GCA_023269635.1 Hyphomicrobiales bacterium
TTCCGGCCGAGCAGGATGCCGGTTTCTTCGAAGGTCTCGCGGATCGCGGTGAGCGCGAGTGCGCGGGCGCGCGAGTGGGTTGGACGCCGCATGCGCTGCATCAGCCGCCGCTCGCTAGCGGGATCCAGCGCGCCGGAGATCGCCATGCGCGCGTCCTCCGCGTCGACGCGGCCGCCGGGGAACACGAAGCGGCCCGGCAAGAAGGCGTGGCGGTCGTGACGGCGTCCGAGCAGCACGCGCGGCTCGCCGGCGGAGCGGTCCACGAGCACGAGTGTCGCCGCGTCGCGCAGCCGCCCGGTGCGGCCGGAGCCGGGGCCGTCCTCGACGCCCTCGATGCGGGTGAGCAGCTCTGCGAATTCGTTCATCGCCTGCCCCGGCGCGGATGGCGGCGAAATTCCCGATGCGGCGCGTGGCGGCCAGCCTTGGGCTTCAAGTCGTAGCGGCCCTCGGACAGGAGTTCGAAGCGCAGCGCGCCGGCAACCGGTATCGCTTCCACGAGCTTCACCTCCGCACGGTCGCCGAGACGATGCGCTTCGCCGGTGCGCTCGCCAATCAGCGCATGATGCGACTCATCGTAGCGGAAAAAGTCGGAGCCCAAGCTGCGCATGGGAATGAGCCCGTCGGCGCCGGTCTCGTCGAGGCGCACGAACAAACCGGCGCGGGTGACGCCGGTGATGTGGCCGCGGAAGACCGCGCCGACCCGGTCGGCGAGGAAGTGGGCGATCAGGCGGTCCACGGTCTCGCGCTCGGCCGCCATGGCGCGGCGCTCGGCGGCGGAGACGCGCGCCGCGATCTCTGAGAGCGCCTCGATCTGCACGTCCGGCAGGCCGCCGGCGCCGAGCTTGAGAGCGCGGATCAGCGCGCGATGCACCACCAGATCGGCGTAGCGGCGGATCGGGCTGGTGAAATGCGCGTAGCGCCTGAGCGAAAGTCCGAAGTGGCCGTAGTTCTGCGCCGCGTATTCGGCCTGGGCCTGGGTGCGCAGCACCACCTCGTGCACGAGCTTCTCAAGCTCGCTCCCCTTCACGCGCTTCAGGATCTGATTGAAATGCGAGGGGCGAAGCACGTCGGATTTCGCAAGCTTGAGGTCGAGGGTGGCGAGAAAATCGCGCAGCGCCGAGACCCGATCGAGCGCGGGCTGATCGTGCACCCGGTAAAGGAACGGCACGCGCGCGTGCTCGCAGGTCTCGGCCGCGGCCACGTTGGCCAAGATCATGAACTCCTCGATCAGCTTGTGGGCGTCGAGGCGGTCGGGCACCACCACGCGGTCCACGGCGCCGTCGGGCTTCAAGAGGATTTTTCGCTCGGGGAGATCGAGCGCCAGGGGCTCGCGCGCGTCGCGCGCCGCAGCCAGCGAGCGATAGGCGGCGAACAGCGGACGGATCGCGCGCTCGAAGAGCGGCGCGGCCTTCGCATCCGGATGGCCCTCGATTGCGGACTGCGCCTCGCCATAGGTCAGGCGCGCGTGCGAACGCATCATCACGCGGTGAAACGAATGGCGGTGCTTGCGGCCGTCGGCGCCGATCACCATGCGCACGGCGAGCGCGGGCCGGTCCTGGTGTGGCCGGAGCGAACAGAGGTCGTTCGAGATGCGCTCGGGCAGCATGGGGACCACGCGGTCCGGGAAATAGACCGAGTTGCCGCGCTCGAGCGCGTCGCGGTCGAGCGCCGAGCCTTGGCGCACATAGTGCGCCACATCCGCGACCGCGACGGTGAGGACAAAGCCGCCGGGATTGGCCGGATCGGCGTCCGGCTCCGCCAGCACCGCGTCGTCGTGGTCCTTGGCGTCGGGCGGATCGATGGTGACGAGCGGAAGCGCGCACCAGTCCTCGCGCGCCTCGATCGATGCGGGCCGCGCGGACTCGGCTGCGGCGACCGCGTCGTTGCGGAAAACATGCGGAATGCCGTGGGCATGGATCGCGACCAAGCTCACCGCGCGCTCGCTTTTCAGCGAGCCGAGCCGCTCGCGCACGCGCGCTTGTGCGAGGCCATAGGCGCGGGATTTCATCAGATCGACGGCGACCAGGTCGCCATCGCGCGCGCCGCCGTCGGCGCCGGGCGGAATCGCGAGCTCGCGGCCGAGGCTTTTCTTGTCCACCGGCACGAGCCGGCCGCCGCCCGTAGGTAGCGCCCGGAAGATGCCGAGCATCTGCGCGCGCGCCCGCTCCAGGAGCCGGATGACGCGGCCCGAATAGGGCAGCGGGTCGTCGCGCTCGTTCTTCTCGGTGCGCACGAGCACGCGGTCGCCGATCCCGGGCGCGGGCCCGGGCGCGTGGCGGCCGAAGGCGAGGCGGATCTTCGGCGCGGCGCCGTGCTCGTCCTCATCCCACTCGACCGGTTCGGCGATCAGCTCGCCGTCCTCGTCGCGGCCGGAGATTTCGACGACGACGACCGCGGAAAGCTCGCCGCGCACGTGCAGGCGGCGCCGGCGGCGGTCGAGCGTGCCGTGGTCGCGGAGCTCGCGCAGCATTTCTTTCAGCTCCGCCTTGCCGGCGGCATCGAGGCGGAAGGCGCGCACGATCTCGCGCTTGGAGACGTCGCCGCCGCGCTCGCTGATGAAGGCAACGAGTTGTTCGCGGCTCGGCGTCTTGGGCGGCGGCTTGGGATGCTTCCTACGTTTGGGCATCGATCAATGCCGATGCTGATGGTGCGCGTCGGGCACGTGCGGGTGGCTGTGCTTCAGCCAAGCGTGCCGGTGCTGGTGACTATGCGGCTCACCGGGCGGGTCGGTCGGCTCATGGACGTGCAGATGGTGTTCATCGTGCACATGCAGGTGCTCGTGCTCCATGGGCTCGTGCACGTGCAGATGCTCATGCCGCTCGGTCAGATGCAGCCACACGCCCACGGCCATCAACGCGCCCGCCAGCAAGAGTCGAGCCGAAAGCGGCTCGGCGAGCAAGAGGACGGCGGCCGCCGCGCCGAAGAACGGCGCCACCGCGAAATAGGCACTGGTGCGCGCGGCGCCGAGCTCGCGCAGCGCCACCACGAACAGCACGAGGCTCACGCCATAGCCGAGGAATCCGACCAGGAGGGCGCCAAGCAGGATCGGCACGGTCGGCAAAGCGGCGCCGACCCAGAATGCGAGCGCCAGGTTGAAGGGTCCCGCGATCAGCCCTTTCAGAACGACAATCTGCAGCGGATCGGAGAGCGCAATTTTGCGGGTGAGATTGTTGTCGATGCCCCAGGCGAGGCAGGCGGCGACGATCAGAAGGGGGCCGAGCCCGACGGCGAGCATCGGCGTGCCCTCCCAGGCAAGCGTCATGGCGCCGGCGACCAGGAGCGCCATGCCGAACGCAAGACGCCAATCGTAGTGTTCGCGGAACAGGAAGCGGGCGAGCAGCGCGGTCGCGGCGCTCTCGAAGGTCAGGAGCAGCGAGGCCGCGGTGGCGTCGGTGCGGGCGAGCCCGAATAGAAGGAGCAGGGGACCGATGACGCCGCCGGCGGTGATCGCGCCCAGCAGCCACGGGAACTCGGCGCGGCCGATACCGGATGCGCGGACGGGCTGCGCGCTGAAAGCCGGAGCGATACGAAGAATTGCGACCCCGATCCCGGCGCCACAATACAGAAGGCCGGCGAGCGTGATCGGGTCGACACTGCCGAGCAAGCGCTTCGCGGCCGGGGTCGAAAGCCCGAACAACAGCGCTGACAGAAGCGCGTAGACAATCGCGCGTAAGTTCATCGGTCGGAGGTTAGCCTGGGTCGCGAACGCGCGGAACCGGCGAGACGAGATTCTGCGCTCAGGAAACGGGTTCCGCTTCGGGCTGCGCTTCTTTCTTCGCCGCTTTCTTCTTCGACTTCTTTGCGCGCTTTTTCTTCGCGGCCTTTGCCGGCGCCTTCTTCATGCCCATGCGCTCGGCGCGCGCGGCGATCAGCCCGACGGCCTCCTCGAGCGTGATGGCCGAGGGATCGCTGGTCGCCGGGATCGTGGCGTTGACCTTGCCGTGCGCGACATAGGGCCCGTACTTGCCCTCGTGCTGGGTGATCGGGCCGCCGAGCGTTGGGTGCTCGCCGAGCAGTCTGCCGGTCGGGCGGCCGCGGCGGCGGCCGGGTCCGCGCGCGGCCTTCTCGGCCAGCAGCGTCACCGCGCGGTTGAGCCCGATCGAGAGCACGTCGTCGCCGGGCTCGAGATTGGCGTAATGGCCGTTGTGCTTAACGTAAGTGCCAAAGCGGCCGATACCGGCCACGATTGGCTCGCCGGATTCGGGATGCGCGCCGACCTCGCGCGGCAGCGCCAGCAGTCTCAGCGCGCGCTCGAGATCGACGTCGGCGGGCTCGAGGCCCTTAGGGAGCCCGGCGCGCTTCGGCTTCTCGGCCTCGGCGCCGTTGGGCCCAAGCTGCACATAGGGGCCGAAGCGGCCGTCGCGCAGCGTGACGTCGAGGCCGGTCTCCGGATCCTTGCCGAGCTCGCGGGTGCCGGTGCCGTTCGGCGCCATCAGCGGGCGGGTGTAGCGGCAGTCGGGGTAGTTGGAGCAGCCGACGAAGGCGCCGAACTTGCCGATCTTGAGGTTGAGCCGGCCGTTCGCGCATTGCGGGCAGACGCGGGGATCGGTTCCGTCCTTCTGCGGTGGGAACACGTGCGCGGCCAGCATGGCGTCGAGCGCGTCGATCACTTGCGACAGGCGCACGTCCTTGATGTCGTTCACCGCGCCGATGAAATCGCGCCAGAAATCGCGCAGCACCTGGCGCCAGTCGATCTCGGCATTGGCGATCTGATCGAGCTTCTCCTCGAGGTCGGCGGTGAAGTCGTATTCCACGTAGCGCATGAAGAACGCCTCGAGGAAGGCGATCACGATGCGGCCCTTGTCCTCAGGGACGAGGCGCTTCTTGTCGATCCGCACATAGCCGCGGTCGCGCAGCACCTGGAGCACGGCCGCATAGGTCGAGGGCCGACCGATGCCGAGCTCCTCCATGCGCTTCACGAGCGAAGCCTCGGAGAAGCGCGGCGGCGGCTCGGTGAAATGCTGGTTGGTGCGGATGCCGCGCCGCTGCAACGGCTCGCCTGCGTTCATCTCGGGCAGGCGTTTGCCCTCCTCGTCCGACTCGTCGTCGTGGCCTTCCTCGTACAGGGTGAGGAAGCCGTCGAACTTCACCACGGTGCCGGTGGCGCGGAGGTCGATCATACGCGCGCCGGCGCGGGCCTCGATCTCGGCGGTGGTGCGCTCGAGCTCCGCGGATTCCATCTGGCAAGCAAGCGTGCGGATCCAGATCAGCTCGTAGAGCTTGGCTTGATCGGGCTCGAGATAGCGGGCGACGTCGCGCGGACGGCGCGCGAGGTCGGTCGGGCGGATGGCCTCGTGAGCTTCCTGGGCGTGCTTGGCCTTGTTCTTGTAGACGCGCGGGGAGGGCGACACGTAGCGCTCGCCGTAGTCGGCGGCGATCACCTGCCGGGCCTGGGCGATGGCTTCGCCGGCAAGCTCGATGCCGTCGGTGCGCATGTAGGTGATGAGGCCGACGGTATCGCCCTCGATGTCGGCGCCCTCGTAGAGCCGCTGCGCGATGCGCATGGTGATGGCGGGCGCGAAGCCGAGCTTGCGGCTCGCCTCCTGCTGCAGCGTCGAAGTGGTGAAAGGCGGATAGGGGTGGCGCTTGGCGGGTTTGGATTCGACCGAGGCCACCGTGATGGTCGCGGCCTCGAGTGCCCGTTTCAGGTCCTCGGCCTCGACTTGCGAGCCGATGTCGAGGCGCTGGATCTTCTTGCCGTCGGCGCCCACCACCCGGGCCTCGAACGGATCGCCGCGAACGGTGGCGAGGTCAGCCAGGATCGACCAGTATTCCTTAGGCAGGAAGGTCTCGATCTCGCGTTCGCGGTCGCACACGAGCCGGAGCGCCACGGACTGGACCCGGCCGGCGGAGCGGGCGCCGGGCAGCTTCCGCCACAGCACCGGGGAGAGGGTGAAGCCCACGAGGTAATCGAGCGCCCGGCGGGCCCGGTAGGCATCCACCAGCGCCGCGTCGATGGTGCGGGGGTGCTCCAGTGCTTCGAGGACGTCCTTCTTGGTGATGGCGTTGAACACCACCCGCTCGATCTTGTGGTCCTTGAGCGCGCCTTTTTCCTTCAGAATCTCAAGCACGTGCCAGGAAATGGCCTCGCCCTCGCGGTCCGGGTCGGTGGCCAGGATCAGCTTGTCGGCGCGCTTCAGCGCGCTCGCGATTTCGGAAATCCGCTTCTCGGCCCGCGCGTCGACATGCCAGATCATGCGGAAATCATCGTTGGGGTCGACCGACCCGTCCTTGGGCGGCAGGTCCCGCACGTGGCCATAGGAAGCCAGCACCTGATAGCCAGGCCCAAGATACTTATGGATTGTCTTCGCCTTGGCGGGCGATTCAACGATGACGACGTTCATTCGATGGACCGTCGTTCCCTCGAATCACAAAATTGCGCAGGGGTGCCGCATAGGGGCGGCGACGTAGGCCAGAACCGGGCCCCAAGTCAAATCGTCGAAGATTCAGAGGGTTGCAAAGGGGCAAAATTAGGCCACAACCGCGACGAGAAAATTGCTTTATCCCCTACCTATGCGATAGGCTGCAAACCAGCGCGGACAAGGGATTCCGCGGTCGGCAGGGTGCGGCGAGGATGCCCCAGATCCGTGGCGAAATCAGCCAATCGCGGCCCGAGCAGGTCGCGGACTATGTGGCGGACCTCGCCCGGCAGTTGAAGGTGCTCGCCGAGCGGCACGAGCTGCGGGAACTCGCCTATTTGCTCGATCTGGTTCGGGCCGAGGCCGAGCTGAAGGCGCGGCCGGAGCCGAAGCGGCTGGCCTGAACGGCCGCTAAATGAGCAAAACCAGCCCGCCGCCGTGCCGTTCGAGCCGGCCGGCGAGCTTGAGCTCCAGCAATACGATCTGAACCGCGCCGGCGGGCGCGCGCGCCTCGCGCACGAGGTCGTCGACCGAGACCGGCGCCGGGCCTAGCAGGCCGAGGACGCGCTTTCTCAGCGCATTGTCGGCTTGCGGCGGCTCCGGCGGTGCCTCGGGCTCCCGGACCGGCGGCGGCAGCGGCCGGCCGAGGATCGGGGAGAGCACCTCGGCCACGTCGGCCGCGGAGGTAACGAGCGTCGCCCCCTGCTTCAGGAGCCGGTTGGTGCCCAGTGCGCGCGGGTCCAAGGGCGAACCCGGCACCGCGAACACCTCGCGGCCGGCCTCGAGCGCGAGCCGCGCGGTGATCAGCGAGCCCGAACGCTCCGCCGCCTCCACCACCACGACGCCAAGGGCCATGCCGGCGATGATCCGGTTGCGGCGCGGGAAATCGCGGGCGCGCGGCTCCTAGCCGAGCGGCATCTCGCCGACCGCGGCGCCGCGCGCCACGATCTCTTGCAGCAGATCCGCGTGCTCGGGCGGGTAGGGCTTGTCATGACCGCCGGCGAGCACCGCGATGGTCCCGGTCGCAAGGCTGCCCTTGTGGGCGGCGGAATCGATGCCGCGGGCGAGGCCCGACACCACCAGGAAACCGGCCTCGCCGAGGCCGCGCGCGAGCTCGGTCGAGAAGCGCATCCCGGCGGCCGACGCATTGCGCGCGCCGACCACGGCAACCGCGGGCTCCGCCAGCAGCTCGATGCGGCCGCGCGCCTGCAAGAGCGGCGGCGCGTCATCGGTTTCGCGCAGGCGCGGCGGGTAGTCCGGCTCGCCGAGCGCGACGAAGCGGACCCCGAGGCGCGCCGCAGCCGCGATCTCGGCCTCGGCGTCCTCGCGGGTCGGGATGCGCAGAGCACCGCGGCCGCTGAGGCGGGCTAAGCCCGGGAGCGCCTTGAGCGCGGCGCCGCCGCCGCCATACTGGTTCAGGAGCGCACGGAAGGTGCGCGGGCCCACGTTCTCGGCGCGGATCAGGCGCAGCCAATCGACGCGCTGTTCGTCGGTGAGACGCGGCGGCTCGCTCATGTACGAGCGCCGATTTTCGGTTCGGTTCCCGCGATCAGGCGGCCGATATTGGCGCGGTGGTTGAACCAGAGGATCAGGCTCAAGAGCGTGAACAGGGTCGCTTCCGGCCGCGCTTCGACGGCGAACAGGATGAGCGGCATCGCCAGGCTCGCGGTGAGCGCCGATAGCGAGGAAATGCGGAACACCGCCGCCATGGTGAGCCAGATCGCGACGAAGGCGACGGCGGCGGGCCAGCCGATGCCGAGCAGGACCCCGATATAGGTGGCGACCCCTTTGCCGCCGCGGAAGCCGAGCCAGACCGGAAACACGTGGCCGAGGAAGGCGCCGAGGCCGGCGATGAGCGCGGCGTCGGACCCGGCGAAGTAGCCGGCGATGACCACCGCGGCGGTTCCCTTGAGCGTGTCGCCCAAGAGCGTCACGGCGGCAAGCGTTCGGTTGCCGGTGCGCAAGACGTTGGTGGCGCCGATATTGCCGGAGCCGATGTCGCGGATGTCGCCGTGGCCGCCGAGCCGCGTCAGCACCACGCCGAACGGGATCGAACCCAGGAGATAGCCGAAGGCGAGCGCGGCGATGAGCGTGAGCGGTTCGACCGGCGGCATGATCGGCGCGTCATCCTTCGAGGGCCGGGTTTCCCCTTCGCGGCTCAGGACCGCGCATTCAGCGTTGCGACGCACGCGCGGCGGAGTGCCGCTTGGAGTGAAATCCGCGGTTCACCGCATCGGCTTCATCCGCGAAGGCCAGAAAATCCTTGATGCCCGGGTCTCTCGCGTGCAGCAGCTCGGAAGTATCGTCCGTGTACCACTTGTTCTTCCTGCTGGCGACGAAGAAGCGGTCGATGTCGGTCTCGCAATAGAGGCAGCGGAGCCTGCATCCCTTGTCGCTTTCGCTTTTCACGATGTGGAACTTGTTGCGGACGTAGGGACTTTCCTTCGGCTCGTGCACGATGCAGTTGGCGTTGGCGCAGCGGATGCCGGCGTTGAGCGGTTGGTCGTAGACCGGCACATCCTCGGCCTCGAACCCGCCCTCGAACTTGCGCAGCGACTTGCCCCTCTGCAGCCCGAGCAGGAGCGAAATCAGCGCCATGCGGACGGGCACGCCATAGGCCGCCTGTTCGAAATAGACGGCGCGGCTGTCCGAATCCAAGGAGGCGTCGAGCTCGTCCACGCGCGGCAGCGGATGCAGAACGCTGGCGTGCGAATATTTGGCATCCTTCAGGAATTTGGCGTCGATCTTGGGATAGCCCTCGCGCGCTTCTGCCCAGCGCTCCTTCTGGAAGCGGGTGACGTAGACGGCGTCGATCTTCCTGCGCTGAACGGCCTCCTCGCCGGGACTGAGATTGCCGCCGGGAACATTGACGCTCAGTTCGAAGTCGGGGCCGGAGAACAGCGCCGGCTGGTGCGGCTCCTCCGGCGTGCGGTAGAGGGCGTCGATCGAGCCGTCGCCGGGAACGAAATTGCAATGGAATTCCTCGCGCAGCCGCCGGTCGACGTGCGGCGGCAGCTCCATCCCTTCCGCCGCCATGGGCACGATGTCGGCGCCAAAGCGAGCGAGCGCGTAGACGAAGGAGTGAATCGTCCGGCTGCCCTTGAGGTCGCCGGCGATCGCGACCTTCAGATTCTTCAAGCGCTTGTTCTTCTTCTTGAGCGTGAACAGATCGCACAGCGTCTGGGTCGGATGCTCGTGGCTGCCGTCGCCGCCGTTGATCACCGGGATCGAGGAATATTCCGCGGCGAGACGCGCGGCGCCGTCGCGCGGATGGCGGATCACCATGACGTCGGCGTAGTTCGTGATCACGCGGACGGAATCGGCGAGGCTCTCGCCCTTGGCGGCCGAGCTCGTGGTCGGGTCGGCGCTGGTGATGAAGGTTCCGCCGAGCCGCAGCATCGCGCTCTCGAACGAGAGCCGCGTGCGCGTGCTCGGCTCGTAGAACAGGCTCGCCAGGATGTAGTTCGGAGCGAGATTGCTGCTGCGGCCGATCCGCTCGGGCAAGTTCGGATCGGAATATTCCGTGAGATAGGCCTGCGCGAGGTCGAAGATGGTCTCGATCTCGCTCTTCGAAAGATCGTTGATCGAGACGACGTGGCGCGTGACGGGGTGAGATTTGGTGGCCATCTTCAATGTTCACCCGATCTGCCGGCCGGGCGGCAGGCGCGCCGTTGCGAACGCCGCTCGCAGCCGAGCCGGTGCCGGCGGCAAAGCGAGGCCGAATTCGAGCAGGCACGCATTTCTGAAAGAAGTTGCTTAGCGGGAGTCTGAAGCCGCGGCAAGCGGCGCGCGCGCCCGCATGCTAGTCTCTAACCCGGTCCATTGGTTCGATTCACCATGTCCGCGCCGCTGCCGTTTGCGACCCACGAGGTCTTCAACCAGCCGCCGCCGCTCGGCGACGTGGATCTATGGGCCTCCGACCCCGCACTGCAGGGCGCGGTCAAGGCGTTTGCGCCCGGCAG
>JAHFPN010000081.1 GCA_023269635.1 Hyphomicrobiales bacterium
GAGCTCGGCGGCGATCTCGTCGCGGCCGAGCGCGGTCAGCCGCTGCAGGCGGAGGTCGAGGATGGCCTTGACCTGCTCCTCGGACAGCCGGTAGGTGCCCTTGGCCGAGACCTTGTGGCGCGGGTCATCGATCAGTTCGACCAGCGGCTTCATGTCCTTGGCCGGCCAGTCGCGCCCCATCAACGCGTCGCGCGCGGCATTGGCGTCCTTGGCGGCGCGGATCAGCTTGATCACCTCGTCGATATTGGCGACCGCGATGGCGAGGCCGACCAGCACGTGCGCGCGCTCGCGCGCCTTCTTCAGCAGGAACTTGGTGCGGCGGCCGACCACCTCCTCGCGGAAGGCGATGAAGGCGGCGACCAGGTCGATCAGCGCCATGGTCGCCGGCCGGCCGCCGGTGAGCGCCACCATGTTGGCGGGGAACGAGGATTCCAGCGGCGTGAAGCGATAGAGCTGGTTCAGCACCACGTCGGCGACCGCCTCGCGCTTCAATTCGAGCACCATGCGCATGCCGTCGCGGTCGGATTCGTCGCGCACCGCGGAAATGCCGTCGATCTTCTTGTCGCGCACCAGCTCGGCGATCTTCTCGATCAGCGTGGCCTTGTTCACCTGATAGGGAATCTCGGTGATGATCAGGGTCTCGCCGCGCTTGCTGGTCTCGGTGGCGACGCGGCCGCGCACCACGATCGAGCCGCGGCCGGTGCGATAGGCGTCGCGGATGCCGGCGCGGCCGAGGATGATGCCGCCGGTCGGGAAATCCGGCCCGGGAATGAGCGCGATCAACTCCTCGAAGGAGAGATCGGGCTTGTCGAGCAGCGCCACGCAGGCCGCGACCACCTCGCTTAAATTATGCGGCGGGATGTTGGTGGCCATGCCGACGGCGATGCCGCCGGCGCCGTTGACGAGCAAGTTCGGAAAGCGCGCCGGGAGAACGGTCGGCTCGCGCTCGGAATTGTCGTAGTTATCCTGGAAAGCGACGGTGTCCTTGTCGATGTCCTCGAGCAGCGCGTTGGCGACCTTGGCAAGCCGCACCTCGGTGTAGCGCATGGCCGCCGGCGGATCGCCGTCGACCGAGCCGAAATTCCCCTGCCCGTCCACCAGCGGCAGGCGCATGGAGAAATCCTGCGCCATGCGCACCAGCGCGTCGTAGATCGACTGATCCCCGTGCGGGTGATATTTGCCGATCACGTCGCCGACCACGCGCGCGGACTTGCGATACGGCTTGTTCCACTCGTAGCCGTTCTCGTGCATCGAGTAGAGGATGCGCCGATGCACCGGCTTGAGCCCGTCGCGCGCGTCGGGCAGCGCGCGCGCCACGATCACGCTCATGGCGTAATCGAGGTAGGAGCGCTTGAGCTCCTCCGTGATGGACACCGGCTTGATGTCCGACGGCGGCTCGGCGCCCGGCGGAATCGGGGTCGTGGGCTCGGCCAAGGGTAAGAAATCCGGTTCGGGGAAACGCGAATCCTTATAGCGAAAACGGGGGTGCAAGGCCAGCTAATGAACGACGGAGAAAGACGATATTATCTACTTATTTCAGCAACTTAGGAGCCGGATCGTTCCCCGGGCGAGCGTCGCGACAGCGGCGCGAGACCCGGGGGTCCAGCGGCCGTGGATTCGGAGCCTATCGCCCCTGGACCCCGGCTCTCGCTGGCGCGCTTACGCGCGCTCGGTCGGCCGGGGAACGTTGTTGACCGACCACATCGCCGCCGTTACTTGCACCATGCAGTTCGATTTCCTGCCCACCGCTTTCGTGACGCTCCTGGTCGTCGTGGACCCGCTCGGCCTGGTGCCGGTGTTCCTGGCGCTGACGCACCGGTTCACCGCCGCCGAGGCGCGCAGCGTGGCGATGCGCGCGAGCCTGATCGGGGCTTGCGTGCTGGTGGCGTTCGCACTGATCGGGAACTGGGTGCTGGCCCGGCTCGGCATCGGTTTGCCTGCGTTCCGCATCGCCGGCGGACTGTTGTTGTTCGCGATCGCCTTCGAGATGGTCTATGGCGCGCGCACGCCGCGCGAAACCAGCGAAGCGGAACAGGCGGTGCACGAAGACCGTCTCCGCAGTCTGGCCACCTATCCGCTGGCGATCCCGCTCATGGCCGGCCCGGGCGCGATCACCGCGACGCTGTTGTTGGCCGGCCGCGCCGGCGGCGAGCCGGCGCAGCTCGCGATTCTGGTCGGGATCATCGTGGTGGTGAGCGCGCTCTGCGCCATGTGCTTTGCGCTGGCGGCGCCGATCAAGCGGCTGCTCGGCACCACCGGGAACACGGTGCTGTCGCGGCTGTTGGGGATCGTGCTGGCGGCGCTCGCGGTGCAGTTCGTGATCGACGGCGTGCGCGCGGTGTTCGCTTAACCTAATTCCCGAACGCCAGCGCGTGCATGATGCGGCCGGGCATGAAGGTGAAGATGCCGGCGATCACCAGCGCGCCGACGAAAATCGAGATCATGGTCCATCGGTGCGCGGTGACGTTGTGGGTGCGCGCGCGCCAGACGCCGAGCGGCAGCATCACCAGCGTGAAGATCGACAACAGATGGATCGGGCTCCAGGGCCCCCACAGCTTGATCTCGTGGATCCAGAATCCGCTCGCCGCCACCAAAGTCATGATCGCGACCCAGACATAGCCGGTGGCGCGATGCGAGAGCGTGCCCTTGGTGCGGTAGAGCTGGATGAGGCCGATGACGAACGCGCTCATCGCCGCGACGGCGTGAATTTGAATCGACGTCGGGGCGGAAAGCAGCGGCGCGAGGCTCATTTCGGCACTCTCGGAAATGCCGCGGGTGCTGACGGGACGTAGGCGCGACCAAGAAATTAGAACGGAATCTCGTCGTCCAGCTCGCCGCGCTTGCCGGCGGCGGCGACCGCGGGACGGCGCTCGCGCATGGGTCCGGGCGAGCCGAACTCGCCCTCGCCGGTATCGACCGTGCCGCTGCCGGCGCCGGGCGCGCGGTCGAGCATGGTGAGCACGGAATTGAAGCCCTGCAGCACGACCTCGGTCGAATAGCGGTCCTGGCCTTCCTTGTCCTGCCATTTGCGAGTCTGCAGCGCGCCTTCCAGGTAGATCTTCGAGCCCTTCTTCAAGTATTGCTCGGCGATCTTGCACAGGCCCTCGCTGAAGATCACCACCCGGTGCCACTCGGTCTTCTCGCGGCGCTCGCCGGTGGTCTTGTCGCGCCAGGAGTCCGAGGTGGCGACGCGCAAGTTCACCACCGGCCGGCCGTCATTGGTGCGGCGGACTTCGGGATCGGCGCCGAGATTGCCGACCAGGATCACCTTGTTCACGCTGCCTGCCATGGATGTTCTCCGTCCGGCTGTCCCGGCGATGCCGCGGCAATCAGTGCCCGGCGGGAACCCAACCTAGGGCCGGACCCGGGTGCGGCAAGCCGCAATGGCGCTATCCACATGGATTTCGTCGCCGGTCATCGATGCCGTCGATGTTGTTCTTGGTTCGTTCTTGCACTTGCGGCGTCTATTTGCAAGCTTATCGGCCGGAAAATCCCCGGAATTTGCTCCAAAATCCCAAACCAGCATCTCGCTCGAGCTCTGGTCAGGCGTTCAGTCAGCGAAGTGTTGCAATCTTCGGTGGACTGTGTCTTTTCCGTCACCCCTTACCATCGGAGCTTGGCTAATCTTCATGAGAGTTCGGCCGAATCCCGGCCGGGGGAATATTCGAAGGAGGCCTGGATGAAACGGATTCTGATGGCTGGCGTGGCGGCACTGGCGATCGCGGCGCCGGCGTTGGCGGCCGATCTTCCGGCAAAAGGTCCGGCGATCATGGCGCCGGCACTGTTCAATTGGTCCGGCTTCTATATCGGCGTGGACGGCGGCTATGCTTGGGGTCGCGCGCGGCTGATCGACGCCACCGGCTATAACGGTGCGCCTCCGGTCGGCAACTTCAACTACAACCCCGAAGGATTCCAGGGCGGCCTTTATGCCGGCTTCAATTGGCAGTCGGGCGCGCTGGTGGCCGGCGTCGAAGGCGAATTCGGCTGGCTCGGCCTGAACGGCAGCCGTCAGTTCCCGCCCTATGTCGGCGTGCGCACGCCGTTCGATAGCGTCGCCGCCACGCGCGGCGGCTGGTACGCGGCGCTCGCCGGCCGCATCGGCGTCGCGATGAACAACTGGCTGTTCTACGCGAAAGCGGGCGGCATCTGGGCCGACATCCGCAGCTCGTTCACCGACACCGACCCGATCGGCACCACGCTGGTCGCGGGCACCTCGGTCACCGGTCGCAGCGGCTGGCTCGGCGCCCTCGGCACCGAGGTCGGGCTCACTCCCAACCTGATCGGCCGCATCGAGTGGAGCTATTACAACTTCGGCACCGCGAGCCACACGGCGACCAGCGCAGGCGGCTTCCCGTTTACCTTCCGGCATCCGCTGACCGCGCACAGCCTGCGGGTCGGCTTGGCCTGGAAGATGTAATCCAGCCGACATCGTTCTACGGAAACCGAAGCCCCGGGCGCGAGCCCGGGGTTTCTGCTTTAGGGCCCGCAGCGGTCGCGCCGCGCACACGAATTTGTCTATAACAGCCGCGCGCAGCGACGGGTCGTGCGCCGCGCCTCAACGCGAGTGAAAGACCGAGATGAACCGGAAGGAACGGCGCGCGGCGAAGAAGACCGGCTCGAACGGCCACGGGCGTCCGGCCGCGGGCGCGGCGGGCGACGGCGTTTCCGGCCTCTACCGGCAGGCGGTCCAACTCCACCAGGCGGGCGCGCTGGCCGAGGCCGAGCGCGGCTACCGCCAGGTCCTCAAGCTCGCGCCGCGGCACGCCGACAGCCTGCACTATCTCGGCGTGATCGCGCTCCAGCGCGGCGACAACGAGGCCGCGATCGACTTGATCGGCCGGGCGATCGCCGAGAACGCCGCGGTGCCGGACTTCCACTATCATTGCGGGATCGCGCTGGTGGCGCTCGGCCGGCTCGAGCCGAGCATCGCCGCATACCGCGAAGCGCTCCGGCTCAAGCCCGATTACGCGCGCGCGCGGATCAATCTCGCGGTCGCCCTGATCGCCGCCCGGCGCTGGCCGGAAGCCGCGGCCGAGTGCCGGCGCGTGCTCGAGCAGGATCCGAACAGCGCCGAGGCGCATAACAATCTTGGCCTGGCGCTCGGCGCGCAGGGCAGCGTGATCGAGGCCACGGTCGCGTTCAAGCGCGCGCTCGAGCTGAAACCCGATCTGATCGAGGCGCTGAATAACCAGGGCAAGCTCCTGCTCGAAACCGGCAGCCCCGACGGCGCACTGCCGGCGTTGTCGCGCGCGCTGAAAGTGCGGGAAACCGAGGAGACCAAGCGGCTGATCGCCGCCTGCCTCACGAGCGGCAGGCCGCTGCCGGCGACCGAATCCACGCGCGCGCTCCTGCTGCGCGCATTTTCCGAAAGCTGGGTCTGGCCGGACGAGCTCGCCGGCATCGCCGCGAGCTTCATCAAGACCGGGAGCGCGCGCGAGTATCTTAAAGGGGCGAATGCGGCCTGGCCGGCGTTGCTATCGGCGCATGAATTGCTCGGGTCCTCCGGCCTCGCCGAGATCGCGATCGACGAGCTCTTGCGCTGTCATCTGGAGACGACCCGCAACCACGACGTCGAGCTCGAGCGTTTCCTCACCGCCACCCGGGCGGCGATCCTGGAATTGGCCGCGGCCGGCGCGCCTGAGCTCGAGCGCGAGCACATTTTGCGCTTGGTCGCGGCGCTCGCGCGCCAGTGCTTCATCAACGAGTACGTGTTCGCCTGCGGCGACGACGAGCGGAAGCGCGCCGAGGCGCTGCGGGATCGGCTGGCCGATGCGCTGAAAGCCGGCGGCGAGACTCCGGCCGCATGGATCGCCGTGGTCGGGGCCTATTTCCCGCTGCAGGCGATCGCAGGCGCGGAGAACCTGCTCGCGAAATCCTGGCCCAACGCAATCGCCGCGCTGCTCGCGCAGCAGGTGCGCGAGCCGAAAGAAGAATTGGCGTTGCAGGCCGCGATCCCCCGACTCACCGCGATCAAGGACGAGGTCTCGCTCCGGGTGCAGGAGCAATACGAGCAGAACCCCTACCCGCGCTGGGTCCGGTTGGGGGCGCCGGCGCGGCCGCGGACGTTCAACCGCATCCTCGGCGAGGCGTTCCCGCTCTCGGGCTTCGTGCCATTGCCTAAGGAAGCCGGCGTCGAGGTGCTGATCGCGGGCTGCGGCACCGGCCAGCAGCCGATCGAGCGCATGCGCGAGTGCGCGGGCGCGCGCATGCTGGCGATCGACCTGAGCCTGGCGAGCCTCGCCTATGCCAGCCGCAAGACGAAGGACCTTGGCATCTCGGGCATCGAATACGCGCAGGCCGATATTCTCGAGTTGGGCACGCTCGGCCGCAGCTTCGACGTGATCGAATCCGGCGGCGTGCTGGTGGCGATCGCGGACCCTTTTACCGCCTGGCGCAAGCTCGCCATGCTGCTGGCGCCCGGTGGGCTCATGTATATCGGGCTCTATAGCGAGCGCGCGCGGCGGAACATCGTGGCGGCGCAGAAGTATCTCGCGGCGCAAGGCTTCCGCGCCACGCCGGAGGACATGCGCCGCGGCCGGCAGGCGATCATGGCGCTCGCGGACGGCTCGCGGGCGAAGAGCGTGACCGCTGCCGGCGATTTCTTCACCATGAGCACCTGCCGCGATCTCTTGTTCCACGTGCAGGAGACGCGCTTCACGCTTCCGGAGATCGCGGGCTTCCTCAAGGAGAACGGCCTGAAATTCCTCGGCTTCGTGCTGCCGGAGCCGGTGCAGAAGCGCTATTCCGAGCGCTTTCCCGACGACCCGGCCCGCACCAACTTGGAGCACTGGGACCAGTTCGAGCGGGAAAACCCGGACAGCTTCATCTCCATGTACCAATTCTGGGTGCAGAAGGCGGCTTAGTTCGTCATCCCGGCCGAGGCGCGAAGCGCCGAGAGCCGGGACCCATAACCCCAGTCGGCGCCAGTTTTCTCGGCCGGCGTGTATGGGTCCCCGCTTTCGCGGGGACGACGCGTGGAGGTTGGGGTTCGGGAGGTAGCGCCGGCGGCCCTCGCGCACTAAATTGGGCATTCGCGGCGCGCCCTCCCGGTCGCCGCGCGACATTCCGATGGCCACAGGCAAGCAGCATCCGCGCGACCCGGACGCCCGCGTGATCTCGATCCGCGGGGCGCGCGAGCACAACTTAAAGAACGTCGATCTCGACATCCCGCGCGACCGGCTGGTGGTGTTCACCGGGCTGTCGGGCTCGGGCAAGTCCTCGCTCGCGTTCGACACCATCTACGCGGAAGGCCAGCGGCGCTACGTGGAATCGCTCTCGGCCTATGCGCGCCAATTCCTCGAAATGATGCAGAAGCCGGACGTGGACCGGATCGAGGGCCTGTCGCCGGCGATCTCAATCGAGCAGAAGACCACCTCGAGGAACCCGCGCTCCACGGTCGGCACCGTCACCGAGATCTACGACTACATGCGGCTCTTGTGGGCGCGGATCGGGATTCCCTATTCGCCCGCCACCGGGCTGCCGATCGAGTCGCAGACCGTGTCGCAGATGGTGGACCGGGTGCTTCAGTTGCCTGAGGGCACGCGGCTCTATCTCCTGGCGCCGGTGGTGCGCGGCAGGAAGGGCGAATATCGCAAGGAGCTTAGCGAGTTCCTGAAAAAAGGATTCCAGCGCGTCAAGATCGACGGCACGTTCTACGAGATCGCGCAGGCGCCGCAGCTCGACAAGAAGTTCAAGCACGATCTCGACGTGGTGGTGGACCGGCTGGTGGTGCGGCCGGAGATCGCGCAACGGCTGGCGGAGAGCTTCGAGACCGCGCTGAAATTGGCGGATGGGATCGCGGTGGCGGAGCTGGCCGACGGGCCCTCATCCTTCGAGACGCGCCCTGCGGGCGCTCCTCAGGATGAGGGCCGAAAGAAAGCCCCTCGTCCTGAGGAGGCGCGAAGCGCCGTCTCGAAGGACGAGGGGCGTCGGATCATTTTCTCTTCTAAGTTCGCCTGCCCGGTCTCGGGCTTCACCATCTCGGAGATCGAGCCGCGGCTGTTCTCGTTCAACTCGCCGCACGGCGCCTGCCCGGCCTGCGGCGGACTCGGCACCGAGCAGAAGATCGACGCCGACCTGGTGATCCCGGACCCGACCAAGTCCTTGCGCGCCGGCGCGATCGCGCCATGGTCGCGCAGCTCGTCGCCCTACTACACGCAGACGCTCGACGCGCTCGCCAAGCACTACAAGTTCAAGACCGACACGGCCTGGAAGGAGCTGCCGAAGCGCGCGCGTGATGTGATCCTGTACGGCTCCGGCGAGGACGACATCCGCTTTCTCTATGACGATGGCATGCGCAGCTTCGAGACCAAGAAGCCGTTCGAGGGCGTGATCGTGAACCTGGAGCGGCGCTGGCGCGAAACCGAAAGCAACCTGGCGCGCGAGGATATGGAGCGCTATTTCTCCACCATCCCCTGCGCCGTGTGCTCGGGCTATCGGCTGAAGCCGGAAGCGCTCAGCGTGCGCGTCGCCGACAAGCACATCGGCCAAGCGGCGGAGATGAGCGTGCGCCATGCCCGGCGCTGGTTCGAGGAGCTGCCGAAGCACCTCGGCAAGAAGCAGAACGAGATCGCGATCCGGGTCTTGAAGGAGATCCGCGAGCGGCTCACGTTCCTCGTCGACGTGGGGCTCGATTATCTCACGCTGGCGCGCGCGTCGGGCACGCTATCCGGCGGCGAGAGCCAGCGCATTCGGCTCGCCTCGCAGATCGGCTCCGGCTTAACCGGCGTCTTGTATGTGCTGGACGAGCCCTCGATCGGCCTGCACCAGCGCGACAATGCGCGGCTCTTGGAAACGCTCAAGCGCCTGCGCGATCTCGGCAACACCGTGATCGTGGTCGAGCACGACGAGGAGGCGATCCGCAGCGCCGACTACCTGATCGACGTCGGCCCCGGCGCCGGCATCCATGGCGGGCACATCGTGGCCGAGGGCAGCGTCGAGGACATCATCGGCGCCAGGAAATCGCTCACCGGCGATTACTTGAGCGGCCGGCGCGAGATCGCGATTCCCGAGCGGCGGCCGGAAAACCCGCGCCGGGTGCTGAAAGTGGTCAACGCGCGCGGCAATAACCTGAAGAACATCCATGCCGAGATCCCGATCGGCCTGTTCACCTGCATCACCGGTGTCTCCGGCGGCGGCAAGTCCACGCTCCTGGTGGACACGCTCTACAAGGCGGTGGCGCGCCGCCTGAACAGCGCCTCCGAGGCCCCTGCCCCGCACGACGCGATCCAGGGCCTCGAGTTCCTCGACAAAGTGATCGACATCGACCAGTCGCCGATCGGCCGCACCCCGCGCTCGAACCCGGCGACCTATACCGGCGCGTTCACGCCGATCCGCGAATGGTACGCGGGGCTCCCCGAGGCCAAGGCGCGCGGCTACGAGCCGGGCCGGTTCTCGTTCAACGTCAAGGGCGGGCGCTGCGAGGCCTGCCAGGGCGACGGCGTGATCAAGATCGAGATGCACTTTCTGCCCGACGTCTACGTCACCTGCGACGTCTGCAAGGGCAAGCGCTACAACCGCGAGACGCTGGAGGTGACGTTC
This sequence comes from Hyphomicrobiales bacterium, assembly GCA_023269635.1. GTDB lineage: Bacteria > Pseudomonadota > Alphaproteobacteria > Rhizobiales > Xanthobacteraceae > JAHFPN01. Next base: position 9,541 of record JAHFPN010000081.1, read on the forward strand.
AAGCAGAAATCCATCGCCGACGTGCTCGACATGACGGTGGAGGAAGGCATCGACTTGTTCCAGGCGGTGCCGGCGATCCGGAAAGTCCTGGAGACGCTCGCGCGCGTGGGGCTCGACTATATCCACATCGGCCAGCAGGCGACCACGCTCTCCGGCGGCGAGGCGCAGCGGGTGAAGCTCGCCAAGGAGCTGGCCAAGCGCGCCACCGGCCGCACGCTATACATTCTCGATGAGCCCACCACCGGCCTGCATTTCCACGACGTGGCCAAGCTCTTGGAGGTGCTGCACGAGCTGGTGGACAGCGGCAACACGGTCGTCGTGATCGAGCACAATCTCGAAGTGATCAAGACCGCGGACTGGATCATCGATCTGGGCCCCGAAGGCGGCGACGCCGGCGGCGAGATCGTGGCCGCCGGCACGCCGGAGAAGATCGCGGCGACGAAGAAGAGCTATACCGGGCAGTTTCTGGCGCCGGTGTTGGGGAGGCGGGCTGGGAAGCGGCGGAGCGTGGCGGCGGAGTGAGTCCTTTCTTCACCCTCCCCTTGATGGGGAGGGTCGGCGCGCAGCGCCGGGGTGGGGTGATAAGGGCGAGCCATGAGCGAAACCCTGCGTCGCGTGCAAACGCTCGTTCTCAGCGGCGACTACCGTGTGTCGCGCCACGGCTTTCGAGAACTCGCGGCCGATGATATTCTTGCCAGCGACGTGCTGGCCGGTATTCAGGCGGCCGTGCCAATCGAAGACTATCCGGACAGTCGCAAGGAGCCGTCCG
>JAHFPN010000082.1 GCA_023269635.1 Hyphomicrobiales bacterium
GTTCACGACGGTCGAGTTCCTGAACAGCGCCAACAAGCCGCTGGAAATTCCCGAGGCGATCGCGACCGCCGCCGAGTGAGCGGCTCGGCTCGAGAACGACGCGCCGCGCGGGAAGCCCGCGCGGCGCTCGCATTTCCGGAGGCCGGATCGGTCCGACCGGCTGCCGTGATCACTTGGCCTTTTCGTACGGGTAGATCAGCTTGCCCGACGCATAATCTGCCGGTGAGACGACGACCTGCGTCACAACGCTCGTGAATTGGGCGACCTCGTAGGCCTGGATGTTCTGAAACTGCACTTGCAGAACGCGCGACTCCGCCCATTCGCCGTACTTGCCAAACTTCACGTCGCCAAGCACGGTCTTGAACGTACTGACGCGGATGTAGTCGGCGAGCTTCTGGTCGTCGAGGCTCTTGGTGGCCTCGATTGCCTGCGCCAGCACCTGAAGTTGGGCGTAGGCCTGGGGCGCCATGTAATAGCCGAGCCGATCGACGCCTGTCGCCGCCGCCTTCTCCTGGTACTTCCTCATCAGTTCGGTCACCCCCGGGAACTGCATCTTGGGAACCGGAATCCAGAAGTCGTAGTTGGTCCAGCCGTTGAGCAGCGGGCCGAGCTGCGCCTTGATGGCCGTGTTCTGCAGGCCGACCATGGCGCCGCCGATCATCTTGGGCTTGAAGCCGATCTCGTTGACCGCGCGCACCATGCCGACCGAATCGGGCGGGTAGGAGCAGATGACGACGAGGTCCGGATTGGTCGCTTGGATCGCCCGGACGATCGGCGCGAAGTCGGTCGTGCTCGGCGGGTAGCGCTTGTCATAGACGATATTGAGACCGGCCTTCTTGGCGTTCTCGCGCGCGCCGTCGGCGGCATTGACCGCGAACTCCGCATCGGCCGCCACGATGGCGATCGTCTGCGGCTTCGGATTCTGCGTCATCGCGACTTCGATGAAGCCCTTGGTGAAGGAAGGCTTCGGATCGGGTCCCGACGGAATCATGACGAAGTAGTTGGGATAGTTGAACGAGACGTTCACCCCGAGCCCGAGCAGCCCGATGAACAGCTTGTTTCGCTGAATCACGACGGGCATCGCCGGCGCCAGCATGTTGGTGCCGTACCCGCCGATGATCAGATCGACTTTGTCGACATCCAACAGCTTGCTGTAGATGCCGGGAACGGTCGCCGGGTTGGTCTGATCATCGTAATAGATGAGCTTGACCGGGCGGCCGAGCAGCCCGCCCCTGGCATTGATGTCCTCTTCCCAGATTTTCTGGGCGAGCAGGGCGGACTGGCCGTTCGGGCCGAGACCGCCGGTCATCGCCATGCTGAAGCCGATCTTGATCGGCTCGCCGGTCTGCGCCGACGCTCCGCTCGGCCACGCCAGCAGTGCCGCGGCGGCGACCAAGATCGCGCCGAGGCAAATGCGCTTCAGTGCTTGAAGCATCGTGATTCCCTCCCCATTACAGATTTTTCTCTTGTTGTTTTCCGGCATCCTGGCCGAGTTCTCGCGCGCGCGCTAGGGGCGCGCGCCGCATGCGCCTAGATCGGCGTGGCTTCGCCGCCCTCGACGATCACATTCTCCACCTCCCCGGCCCCGTTGCGGCGGAAGACCGCCGCCGCGGCATATGCGGGCGAGTTGAAGCAGGCGACCGCCGCTTCGAAGCTCGGAAACTCGATGACGATGAAACGGTGGAACTTGTCCGGCCCCTCCATGATGCGGTAACGGCCGCCGCGCGCGAGCACCTTGCCGCCGTAGCGGCCGATGATGCCGGGCACCAAATCCGTGTATTTCTTGTATTCGACCGCGTCGTTGATCCGCGACCGTGCAACCCAATAGGCTGGCATTCCTCGCTCCCGGCCGATGCACCCGCCCCGGCTCCGGGGCGGACTTTGCGCGGATCGCGCCCTGATGGATACTAGCCGGGATTGATGGAGGCTAGGCCATGCCGCTCGCCCACATGGAACACTTCCTGATCCAGGCAGAGGATCTGGAGGCGACCAAGGACTGGTACGTCAAAGTGCTCGGCTTCCGGGTCGGGCCGCACCCGGACTTCAAGTTCCCGGTCTATTGGCTCTATCTCGGCGACGCCGACGTCCTGCACATGACGCAGGGCGGCAAGCAGGTATCCAAGAATCGCAAGACCTATCTCGGGCAGGAGTCGGAGGCGACGCAGGGCTCCGGCGTGATCGACCACGTGGCCTTCCGGGCGAGCGGGCTCACCGACATGATCTCGCACCTCGGCCGGCTCGGGATCGCGTTCAAGGAACGGCAGGTCAATGATCAGGGGCTCTACCAGTTGTTCCTGTTCGATCCGAACGGGGTCAAGATCGAGCTGAATTACCCGGCCGCGGAGGCCAAGGGCCGGAAAGCGCCCGTCATGGCATCGGCGCTCGCCGAAAAGGACGCCGCGCCGAACTGAGCGCGCGCGGCCCTGGGGGGAGTTCAAGTGAAGCCGGCGGCATTTGCGTACGCCAAAGCCTCGTCGGTCCGCGAGGCGATCGAGCTTCTTGGCAAGAACAAGAAGGGAGCGCGGCTCTTGGCGGGCGGACAGAGCCTGATCGCGGCGCTCAACTTGCGGCTCGACGCCCCGAGCCTGCTCATCGACATCAACGGCATCGGCGGCCTCGACAAGATCGCGCTCAAGCAGAACTGGGTCGAGCTCGGCGCGCTGGTCCGGCATGCGGCGGCGCTGCGCTCAGCCGTAGTCCAGAAGCACGCGCCGTTGATCGCCAAGGCGTTGCCGCATGTCGGCCATCCCGCGATCCGCAACCGCGGCACCATCGGCGGCTCGATCGCGCTCGCGGATCCCGCGGCCGAGTTGCCGGCTTGCCTGATCGCACTCGGCGGCGAGGTCGTCATCTCCGGCCCGAAAGGCAAGCGAACGGTCAAGGCCGACGGCTTCTTCAAGGACCTGTTCGAAACCGCGCTCGGTCCGCGCGACCTGCTCACCGCGATCCGCGTGCCGGCTGCGAACCGCGAATCCCGCTTCGGGTTCGCGGAAATCTGTCGCCGCCACGGCGATTACGCGATGGTCGGGCTTGCGGCGGCCGCGCGCGCGGAAGGCGCGCACCTCCGCGACATTCGCCTGGTCTATTTCGGCGTTGGATCGACCGCCGTGCGCGCACGCCGGGCCGAGACCGCGCTCGCCAAGCATGGGCCCGACGCGGCCGTGGCCGCGCTTCAGGACGATCTCGATCCGCCCGACGACGTGCAGGCGAGCGGCGCGACCAAGAAATATCTCGCCGGCGTATTGCTGAGACGCATTGCCCGCGAGCTTGCGGGAGCAAGCGCATGAGCCGAGCCGCGCTCGCGATCGCGCTTCACGTGAACGGCGAGCCGGTGCGCGCGACGGTCGAGGCGCGCAAGACGCTGGTGGATTTTCTGCGCGAGGATCTCGGCCTCACCGGCAGCCATGTCGGCTGCGAGCACGGCGTGTGCGGCGCCTGTACCGTGCGGGTCGACGGCGAGATCGTGCGCGGCTGCCTGATGCTCGCGGTGCAATGCGACGGCGCCCGGGTCGAGACCATCGAGGGCGTGTCCGATTCCGGCGAGATCGCCGACCTGCAGGATGCCTTCCAGCGGCGCAACGCGCTGCAATGCGGATACTGCACGCCCGGAATGTTGCTTACCGCGCAGGAATTTCTCAAAGCCGGCGCGGTGCCGACCCGGGACGCGATCCGCGAGCAGATCGCGGGCAATTATTGCCGCTGCACCGGCTACCACGCCATCGTGGATGCGATCGAAGCGACCGCGCAAGCGCGCGCCGGAGGCCGCAAATGAAGATCGTCGACGATCTGCCGCCGGGGCTGTCGGCGCTCGACCGGCCCAATTCCTATATCGGCCGCGCGATTCCGCGGCCCAATCTTCAGCGCCTCGCGCAAGGGCGCGGCCAATTCGTGAGCGACGTGGTGCTGCCGCGCATGGCGCACGTCGCTTTCTTGCGCTCGCCCTACGCGCATGCCCGGATCAAGAAGATCGCGACCGCCAAGGCCGAGAAGGCGCCGGGCGTGGTCGCGGTGGTGACCGGGGCAGAACTCGCCAAGGTGATCACGCCCTGGGTCGGCGTGCTCACGCACCTCAAGGGCATCAAATCGGCGCCGCAGCACGCGATCGCGGTCGAGCGCGCCTGCTGGCAGGGCGAAGCCGTGTGCGCGGTGGTGGCGCACACGCGCGCCGAAGCCGAGGACGCGTGCGAGCTGATCGAGATCGCGTACGAAGAGCTCAAGCCCGTCACCGATGCGGAAACCGCGCTCGACGCGAAGACGCCGGTGATCCATCCCGAGCTCGGCGACAATCTCACCTTCGAGCGCAAGTACGAGGCCGGCGAGCCGGACAAGGGCTTCGCCGAGGCCGACGCGGTGGTCGAGACCACGTTCGTGTTCGGGCGGCACACCGGCGTGTGCGTCGAGCCGCGCGCGATCGTCGCCGACTGGAACGCCGGCGAGCAGCGGCTGACCGTCTATCAGGGCACGCAAGCCCCGCACATGATGCAGAACCTGTTCGCCAAGCACCTCGGGCTCGAGGAGCACCAGGTGCGCGTCCTCTGCAAGGACGTCGGCGGCTCGTTCGGAATCAAGGTGCACGTCTATGCCGACGAGATGGCGGTCGCCGCCCTGTCGAAGCTCTTGCAGCGCCCGGTCAAGTTCGTCGCCGACCGGATCGAGAGCTTCGTCACCGACATCCATGCGCGCGACCACCGGGTCAAGGCCAAGATCGGCGTGAAGAAGGACGGCACCATCACCGCCTGGGAGATCGACGACCTCACCGGCATCGGCCCCTATTCGGTCTATCCGCGCACCAGCGGGATCGAGGCCAACCAGATCGTCAATCTCACCGGCGGGCCGTACCGCTGCATGAACTATCGCGCCCGGGCGCGGGTCGTGTTCCAAAATAAAAATGTAATGTGCCAGTACCGCGCGGTCGGCCACCCGATCGCCACCGCAGTGACCGAGGAGCTGGTCGATCTCGCCGCCATGAAGATCGGCATGGACCCGGTGGAGATCCGCCGGCGCAATCTGATCCCCGATGACGGCTATCCTTGCGCGGGCGCGTCCGGCATCAAATTCGAGAAGCTCTCGCACCACGCATCGCTCGCGAAGATCGTTGCCATGATGGACTACGCCAAGCTGCGCCGCGAGCAGGAAGAGCTGCGCCGCCGCGGCATCCATCGCGGCATCGGCTTCGCCGCCTTCATCGAGGTGACCAATCCGAGCGCGGCATTCTATGGCGTCGGCGGCGCGCGCATCAGCTCGCAGGACGGCGCCACGCTCAAGCTCGACGCCACCGGCGCCGTGATCTGCCAGAGCGGCGTGACCGAGCAAGGCCAGGGCGCCGAAGCGGTGATGGCGCAGGTGGTCGCCACCGCGGTGGGCGTGCCGATCGAGCGCGTGCGCGTGATCACCGGCGACACCGACAACACGCCCTATGGCGGCGGCACCTGGGCGTCGCGCGCGGCCGGCATCGGCGGCGAAGCCGGCTGGCAGGCGGGCAAAATCTTACGCGCGAATATCCTGGCGGTCGCGGGCTCGATCCTGCAGGCAACGCCGGAGGCGCTCGATATCCGCAGCGGCGTGGTGGTGGACAAGGACAGCGGCCGCGAGCGCATCGGCCTCGATGAAGTGGCGCGCGTCGCCTATTTCCGGCCCGATACGCTGCCACCGGGCTTCCAGGCCGAGCTGATGGCGACGCGCCACTATGTGCCGCGCGCCTGGCCGTTCGCGTTCACCAACGGCATCCAGGCGAGCTGGCTCGAGGTCGACGTGGAAATCGGCACCGTGAAACTGCTCCGCCACTGGTGCGTCGAGGACTGCGGCACCGTGATCAATCCGCAGCTGGTGGACGAGCAGATCCGCGGCGGCGTGGTGCAGGGCATCGGCGGGGCCCTGTTCGAGCACTGCATCTACGACCGCGACGGCCAGCTCGTGAACGGCAACATGGCCGATTATCTGGTGCCGATGGCGGCCGAGATGCCCGACATCGAGGTCGGCCACGTGGTGACGCCGACCGCCGATTCCGAGCTCGGCGCCAAGGGCGCGGGCGAGGCCGGCACCGCCGGCGCTCCGGCTGCGGTGATGAACGCGATCAACGACGCGCTTAAGCCGCTCGGCGCCAAGCTGCTCGTGGAAATGCCGTTCACGCCGGAGCGGATTTTGAAAGCGCTGGGGCGGGTGTGATTGTTCCCCTTGAAAGCCGTCCGACTGGATGTCCGCCGGGTGCCCGGAATGGTTTGGCGCGGCCGCCTAGAAACGCCAGAACAGCGTTGCCCAGCTGGCGCCAGCAACCGCAACGGCGAGAATAAGCGGAAGCATTGCGGCGAAGTGGCTCGAACGGGTTCGCGCGTACAGAGCTGCAATCTGCCAACCGAGCCAACCCGACCATGCGCACGCGCCCGTGAGCAGACCCAGGCGCAACGCACCCGCAAGATCGAGTGCAAGTCCTTCGGCTCGCAGCATAGTGACCGTGAGCGAGGACAAGCCCAGGAACACGCCGCACGCAGCGATCGGGATCAGGCTCTGAGCCAAGTGATGGAAGCGCGCCGCCGACCATCGTCCGAGAACGCGCGTAGCGGCCATCAAACATCCACTCAAGGCGCCACCGATGATCACCGTACTGGCGAGGAGATAGCCGATCAGCACCACGCCATCGAGCAGCGAGAGCGCATCGTTCTGCTCGGGATAATTGATGAGGATCCACCACGGCGCCAGCGGCTCGAGCGGCCACACGATGCTCCGATCGACGAGCCATTCAGCGCTCGCCTGCTTCACATCGATGAACCACGAACTCGATATCCAGTGGAAGGCGCCGACCGCAAGACCGATTAAGCCAAAAACAATCAGTAAGGTCTCCACCGGTTTCGGTTCGCTTCCGGTAACATGCACGATTTCATGGTTTGGAGACCGGCGGGCGAGCGTGACCGCATCGCGAAAACCGCTGCACCGACCACACATGTGACACATGCTGCCGCCGCGCATGTCGTGGATCGGTACCAGCGGAGCGCAGTTGACGGGGCTCACCTTGGCGCCTCCAGGCTTGCGCCACGCTCGCCACGCGTCGCGGTCAACCCGGAAGTGCAGAGGTGCGAGCTTCGCGAGCAGACCGAAAACACCCGACACCGGACATAGATAGCGGCACCACACGCGCTTGCTTCTTCCATAGAGATAGCCCACGACCATCGCCGCCAGCGTGGAACCGCCCAGGATGACGAGCGTGGGCTTCGGGTATTGATAGACGCTCACCATCTGCCCGTAGACCGTGGTGCCGGCAAACGCGACAAACGGCCAGCCCTTCCACTTGATCCAGTGCGGAACCGCGAGGCCTTTGCCACGCGCGCTGGCGGCCTCGGAGAGGGCGCCCTCGGGGCATAACAGACCGCACCAGGCACGTCCCACCAACACCATGCTCAGCAAGACGAAGGGCCACCAGATGCCCCAGAAAACGAACTGCGCGAAAAGGGTGAGATTGGTCCAGATGTGAGCGGTCCGTTGCGGCAACGGCAGGACGGCCGGAACAACGACCAGCAAGGCATAAATCGCGACGACGACCCACTGCCCGGCGCGGATCGTCGCTTGATTCCGCACGAGCAGCTCGCCGATCCGACGCAGCATCTTGTCGACGCGGCTGGGCGGCATGGCCGGCGAGGTGAGCCTCACGCCGGCCGCGCGTTCGGCCGAAAAATGAACGGCGTCCAAGACATCCCTCCCGGCACGAATCGGGGACGAGGAACTCGCTGACGGCCGGTCGCGCGCCGGCCGGCGCGAGCCGCCAACGGCCCACCATCGGTCACGCCGCAAGCAGGCGCGTTGCCGTTCGCATCGATTCCAATGCCGCCACGGCTCGCGATGCGGGCCATCCTTCAGTAAGCGCCCTTCTTGCCCGTGCCCGCATAGGTGAATTCGTATTCCACGGAGAAAGTCTTGAACCACGGACCTACGCCGGTCTCCTTGTCGACGTGGCGCCCGAAGTGGGCTTGGGGACTCTCGTTCGGCGGAGCGATGATCAGCCTCAACTTGTATTTTCCCGGGCCCATCAGCTTCACATTATCGCCGTAGTGCGGTCCGTCGTTGGCGACCATGGGCATGAGCAGGCCTTTCCGGCTCTCGCTCTCGCCGACCTTGGTCAACTCGTAGGTGACCGCGAGATAGCCAATCCAGCTGCCCGCGGGAAAACCGTTCGGATTGCCCTTCAAAGCCTTGATGTCGGCCTCGAGATGCACGTCCGGATCCTTCGCCTCGCGCATCATATTCGGCGGGTCCATCTCGATCGGTTGCAGATAGACCGCCGAAATTTCCATCCCCGCCACCTTGTGCGGCTTGCCGATCCGATATTCCTTGGCGAACGCCGACGAGCCGAGCGCGATGATTGCGAAACACGCCGTGGCGGCCCAGACCAATCCGCGCATGTCGACCTCCCGGACGACGCGACCAACCGCGCTGTCGAAATCGAATAGGTTTGCAGCCGTATCAACGGCGAACGGTAAAGTCAAAGTGTTTTCAAGTACTTAGAGGAGATCCAAAGTACGCGTCGTTGGAATATTTCTATTGTATCGCGCAATCCTGGATACTCGCTGCGCGCCCGCGGCAAAAAAAATACGGGGTTCCCAATAGATGCGCGATGCATCAGGGCGACCGCCGTGGACGGTAAGCGTGGCGCAGCAATGCGGAGCGTCTTGCCAGCCGAGAGACTGCAATTCGAGACGAGTGCGCTCCTCTCCTGATCAGTGCTTGAACCCCGCCGGCGCGCCGGGCTGCTTCAACGGATGCGCGCGGGCGAAGGCGTCGTCCTTCAGGCACAGCGCGGCGATGCGATTGCAGGTGGGATAGGCCGCCGGATCGAGCTCGAAGAATTCCCCGCCGACCGAATGGCTGACCAGGCAGATGTCGGCGAGCGTGATCGCATCGCCGTGGCAATAGCGGCCAGTCTCCTGATCGCGCGCGAGATGAGTCTCGAGCGCCTGGTAGCCCTCGATGAACCAGTGGCGGACCCATTTCAGCCGCGCCGGCTCGTCGAGCTTCAGTTCGTGCTCGAGATAATTGCGCACGCGCGGCACGATCAGCGGGTGGGCGTCGCAGGCGACGATCTGCGCGAGCCCGCGCACGCGCGCCCGCGCGCGCGGCTCCTTGGGCAGGAGCGGCGGCTGCGGATGGGTCTCGTCGAGATATTCGAGGATCGCGAGCGACTCGAACAAAATCGGCCCGTCGCCGTCGACGAGCGAAGGGATCACCATCAAGGGGTTGACCGCGCGGTACTCGTCGCGGCGCTGCTCGCCTTTGAGCAGATTGACCTGCACCACCTCGGCATCGAGCCGCTTGAGATTGAGCGCGATCCGAACGCGAAAGCTCGCGAGCGAACGCCAGAACGAGAAAAATTTCATCGCCACCCTCCTCGATCAGCCGAGATCACCCGGATTTCCGCGCCGACCAATAGATCGGCAAATTCGAGGCATCGCGCGCGCCCCAGCCCTCAGCTTCGGCTTCGTCGAAACACTCAAGCGTGCATTCCACGAGCGGCAGCTCGATCCTGCGCGCATCCGCTTCCGCCAGCATCACACGCAAATCCTTGCGGCCGGAATCGATATCGAATCCGACGCTGCCGAAATCGCCCCCGCCGAGCGCGCTGGCAATGGCCGCGCCGCGCACCTTCAGCACATTGGCGCCGATCGCGGCACCCATGCGGCCGAGCCCGGCAATTCCCACCGACATGCGAATGCTTCCTCCATTGGGCGAATTTCGTTTCCGGTCCTGAAGATGACCTCTCGCCGCCGGTTGATGTTAGGCTATCGGCGCCCAACCCGGATACGATCGAACCAAAAGCTTCCCCAGGCAAGCCGACGGCAAGAGCCGAGGAATACGCGGAGAGCCCATGAACATCGCGCGCCGCAGCGAAATCCGCGATGGCATGCGGATCGATTTGAACGTTCCCATTCGCATGGACGACGGGCTCGAGCTCTGCGCCGACGTGTTTCGCCCAATCGCGGAAGGGCGCTATCCGGTCATTCTCAGCTACGGGCCCTATGCCAAAGGCCTCGCCTTCAAGGACGGTTATCCCAGCGCGTGGGAGCGGATGGTCCGCGACCATCCCGACGTTCCGGCCGGTTCCAGCAACAAGTACCAAAGCTGGGAAGTGGTCGACCCGGAGAAGTGGGTGCCGCACGACTATGCCTGCGTGCGCGTCGACTCGCGCGGCTGCGGCTGCTCGCCGGGTTTTATCGATCATTTCTCGCCGCGCGAGACCAAGGATTTCTACGACTGCATCG
>JAHFPN010000083.1 GCA_023269635.1 Hyphomicrobiales bacterium
CCACCGCGCTGATGGGCAGCTTCCGCGGCGGGGCGGCGAAGATCGCGGTGGTCGGCTCGGCGCTGTTCGGGATTATCTCGGGCAGCGCGGTCGCCAACGTCGCGAGCGTCGGCACCATCACCATTCCCCTGATGAAGCGCGCCGGCTTCCCGCCGCACATCGCGGCTTCGGTCGAGGCCGTGGGTTCGACCGGCGGCCAGATCGCGCCGCCGGTGATGGGGGCGGCGGCCTTCCTGATGGCCGAGTACCTGCAGGTGCCCTACGCGCAGGTGATGGTCGCCGCGATCATTCCGGCGCTGCTCTATTACGCCGCGCTCTTCATCCAGGTCGATCTGCAATCGGCCAAGCTCGGGATCCGCGGCCAGCCGCGCGCCGAGCTGCCGCCAGTCGGGCGCGTGCTCCGGCAAGGCTGGCACTTCCCGATTCCGTTCGCGGTGCTGGTGGGCGGGCTGGTGTGGTGGAATCTCGAAGCCGAGTACGCCGCGCTGCTCGCGACCGCGGTGCTCATCGGCCTCGCCATGATCGTGCCCTACAAGGGGCGCCGCATCACGCCGCGCGGCGCCATCTCCGCGATCGTATCGGCCGGCGGCGCCATGGTCGATATCATCGCGGTCACCGCAATCGCGGGCATCCTGATCGGCGCGCTCAATCTCACCGGCGTGATCTTCGCGCTCACGCAGCAGCTCTTGAGCCTGAGCGGCGGCAGCCTCGGCCTCCTGCTCGTCGTCACCGCCTTCGCAGCCTTCGTACTCGGCCTGCCGCTGCCGACGGTCGGCGTCTATGTGATCCTGGCGACGCTTGCGGCGCCGGCGCTGATCCAGGCCGGCGTCGCGCCGATGCAGGCGCACATGTTCGTGCTGTTCAACGGCATGCTCGGCATGGTGACGCCGCCGGTGGCGCTCGCGGCCTTCGCCGCCGCCGCGATCGCCCGCTCGGACCAGTGGAAGACCGGCTGGGCCGCGACCCGCATGGGCTGGTGCGCCTATTTCATCCCGTTCATGTTCGCCTACTCGCCGCAACTCATCCTGAACGGCTCGCCGGCGGCGGTGTTGCTCGCGCTCGCGACGGTGCTGCTCGGCATTTTCATCGGGACGGTGGCGGTGGTCGGCTACATGAAGGCGCCGGTGCCGCTCCTGTATCGCCTCGCCTATGGCGTGTTCGCGCTGATGCTGCTGGTGCAGCCGAGCATGTTCGAAGCCGCGATCTGGGTGAACGTCGCGGGCGCGATCGGCGCCGTCGCCGGGATCGGGCGCGAGATTCTGCGCGGGCGCGCGGCGCGCGCTCAGTCGACGATCTTGAAGGCGGGATAGCACACGCCGCGGTCGAGCTTGTCCCAGGCGAGCGCGACGCGCTGGCCGATACGCACGTCCTCAGGTCTGCGGTCAAGAATATTGCCGATGATGCGCACGCCCTCCTCGAGCTCCACGGTCACGACGCTGAGCGGAAGGCGGCCTTCGAGGCCGGGACCCGGAACGCGGACGATGGTGCGGGCATAGATCGTGCCTTTGCCGGACACCTCGCGCCATTCGAGATTGCGCCGGCCGGTATGGATGCTCACCGGCCGCGGATGGTGCTGGAACTTCCCGCTGTCGCGGCAGAACTGGAGCACGAGCTTGCCGGCACGCGCGCCGGCCCAGAACGGGCGCGTATCCACAAACACGTTTTCCGCTGGCACGGGGCGTTTCGGCTCGGCCATCTCATTGCTCCAGGATGAGCGCCGTGTTGACGCTCCAGTTGCGGCCGTAAGGAATCATGCCGATGCCGGTGACGAGCGCATTCTTAGGGTCGGCGACCTGGCGCGCGCCGCCCTCGCCGAACATCTGGCGCACCGCTTCCACGAGATTCAGCCCGCCGCCGGCGAGCCCGGGCTGTCCGGCGGAAATCTGCCCGCCGCCGGTATTGAGCGGGAGCTTCCCCTTGAACGAGAGATCGGTCGCGAGCACGTAGTCGCAGCCCTTGCCGCGCGGCGCGAACCCATACTCCTCGAGCTGCATCACGACGGCGATGGTGAAATCGTCATAAGGGTGGAACATGCGGATGTCGTCGGGCTTGCGGCCGGCGCGCTCGAACACGCGGGACGCGATTTGGGAATGGCCGCTCAAGGTGATGTCGGTGAGCGGGTCGTCGCCGCCGAAATTGGTGAGCTCGGCATAGCCGGTAATGTAGGCCATCTTCTTCAAGCCGAGCGCGCGCGCCTTGGCTTCGGAAGTCACCAGCACCGCGTTCGCACCCTCGCACACCATGACGCAATCGAGCAGCCTTAAGGGATCCGCGATCATGCGCGAGGATAGATATTCCTGCATCGTGAGCGGCTTCCGGAGCTTGGGGCAGGCGTTGTCGTTGAGCAACGCATGCTCGCGCTGGGTGATCGCGATCTTGCCGAGCGCCTCGTACTTCAGCCCGAATTGATGCTCGTAGCGGCTCATCAAGAGCCCGAACGCGGCCGGCGGCCCGAGCGCGCCGGTCGGCTCCAGGAACTCGCCGCGCCAGGCCCCGAACATCGAGCGGTTGAAGGTGCCGAGCGCGTCGGCGCCGAGGACGACGGCGACCTCGCACTGCCCGTCGCGGATCGCGGACGCCGCGCGCGCGACGCCGCCGAGCGAGGAGCAGCCGCCGAGGCCGGAGAGATTGAGCCAGCTGGGGGTGAGCCCAAGCGCGTCGCACATGAAGACGGCGAAGAACGGATTGCACGCCTCGCTGATCGCGGCGTTGACCGAGAGGCCGTCGATCGCGCGCTTCGGCACGCCGGTCGATTGCAGGAGCAGGTCGAACGCCTCGCCGCCGAGCTCGTAGGCGCTCTTGCCGGTCTTCTGATCGATCTTGGTCTCGGAATAGCCGGCGATGACGATGTCGTGCTGCTTCATTGCCCCTCGCTCGCCGCGAAAGATCGGCGCGGCCCTTCGCGAATGCGCTTGCCATAGAAGCTTCCGCGGAAAGTGTCGACTCTTGCCCACCATCGCGTTTCCGCGCGCACCGCATTGTTGCGCGCTTGCCAATGGCGGCCTAGAACGAGCCTGTTCCAGCGGAGAGTTTCCCGGTGAAGCCGGTCGTGGTCCGCAAGATCGAGCGCGTCGCGCCCGCCATTTCGGCGCGGCTCAAGGCGCTCGGCGTCGCCACCGTGCACGAGGCGATCGGCCGGCGCGGGCTGATGAAGCCCTATATGCGGCCGATCTGGCCGGGCGCGCAGGTCGCGGGGCCGGCGGTCACCGTGCTCACCCACCCCGGCGACAACTGGATGATCCACGTCGCGGTCGAGCAGTGTGAGAGGGGCGACGTCATGGTGGTCGCCTGCAGCGCCGACAATACCGACGGCATGTTCGGCGACGTGCTCGCCACCACCTTCATCGCGCGCGGCATCGCCGGGCTCGTGATCGATGCCGGCGTGCGCGACGTGCGGAACTTGACCGAGATGAAATATCCGGTCTGGTCGCGCGCGATCTCGGCCAAGGGCACGATCAAGGCGACGCCGGGCTCGGTCAATATTCCGGTGACCTGCGCCGGCGCGCGGGTCGAACCCGGCGACGTGATCGTGGCCGACGACGACGGCGTCGTGGTGGTGCCGCGCGCGGAAGCGGAAGCCGCGATCGCCGCCGGCGAGAAACGCGAGGCCAACGAGACCGAGAAGAAGCGGCGGCTGGCCAAGGGCGAGCTCACGCTCGACATCGACGGCATGCGCGAGCCCTTGAAGAAGCTCGGGCTTGCCTACGTGGACGACCTCGGCGAGCTGAAATAGCTCGCTCGATCGAGAACGCGACGATGGCGGAGAGGATCACGATCATCGGCTTCGGCGAGGCGGGCCGGCATATCGGCCGCGGGCTCGCGGCCGAGGCCAAGGCGCGGGTCCGCGCTTATGACATCCGGCAAGACGCCGAAATGAGCGAGGCTGCCCGCGCCGCCGGCGTGACATTCGAAGCCGCGCTGGCGCCGGCGCTCGCGGATGCACGGATCGTGTTCTCGCTGGTGACCGCCTCTTCCGCGGTCGACGCCGCACGCGCGGCTGCGAAGCACCTCAAGGCCGCCCAGGTCTATTTGGATCTCAACTCGGTTTCGCCCATGACCAAGAAAGCGGTGGCCGCAGCGGTCGCGGCCGCGGGCGCGGAATTCGTCGAAGCCGCGATCATGGCGCCGGTACCGGGCCCGAACCATCGCGTGCCGGTCCTGCTCTCCGGCCCCAAGGCCGCGGCGCTCGCCTCCCGCCTCAATGCGCTCGGCATGCGCACCGAGACCGTGGGCGAACGCATCGGCGACGCCTCGCTCAACAAGATGCTGCGCTCGATCTTCATCAAGGGCTTCGAGGCGCTCTTGCTCGAAGGGCTGGTCGCGGCGCATCGCGTCGGGCTCGAAGGCCGCATCCTCGATTCGGTGCAACAGACCATTCCGGGCATCGATTGGCGCGCGGTGGCCACCTACTATCTCGAGCGCACCGCCAAGCACGGCGCGCGCCGCGCCGCGGAGATGCACGAGTCGGCGGCGACCGTGGCCGAGCTCGGGCTCGATCCGATCCTCACCTCGGCCATCGCGCGGCGGATCGAGTGGGCGCACGAGCAACTGAAAGACGTGCGCTGGCCCGCGGGTGGGCCCAGGAGCTATGAAGAAGTGCTCGCCGCGATCGAGGCGAAGTACTTCGCGGGCAGCGGCAAGCGGGAGGCGGCGGAATGACGGCGGTCGATCTCAAGCTGCACGCGCGGCGGAAGCCGCGCTTCAAGCTGCCGGCCAACGCCTGCGACGCGCATTGCCACGTGTTCGGCCCCGCGGACAAGTTTCCGTACGCGCCCGAGCGCCGTTACACACCGGACGACGCGCCGAAGGAGACGCTCGCGGCGCTGCACGCCCATCTCGGCGTTGGGCGCGCGGTGATCGTACAGGCAAGCTGCCATGGCGCCGACAACCGGGCGATGCTCGACGCGATCGCCTCGAATCCAAGGCGCTATCGCGGCGTCGCCATCATCGACGACGGCTTCGGCGAGCGCGAATTGCACGCGCTACACGAAGGCGGCGTGCGCGGTGCGCGCTTCAATTTCGTCCGCCACCTCGGCGGTGCGCCCGATATGGACGTGTTTCGGCGCTGCATCGACCGCATCAAGGGTCTCGGTTGGCACGTGGTGCTGCATCTCGACGCCCAGGACATCCCCGGCTTGCGCGACATGATCCGCGCGCTCCCGCTCACGTTCGTGATCGACCACATGGGGCGCGTGGACTCGAGCAAGGGCATCGACCAGGAGCCGTTCCGCGCGCTTCTGGAGCTGGTGCGGATCGAGCGCTGCTGGATCAAGGTGAGCGGCGCGGAACGCATCTCGAAGCCCCCGTTCTCCGCCGCGGTGCCGATCGCGCGCGCGCTGATCGAAGCGAGCAAGACACGGGTGCTCTGGGGCACCGATTTTCCGCATCCGAACCTCAAGATCGAGGTGGACGAGGCAGATCTCGTCGATCTGGTGCCGCAGATCGCGCCCGATCCGGCCGACCAGCAGCGGCTCCTGGTCGAGAACCCGGCGCGGCTCTACGGCTTCGCTTGAGACGCGCGCTTGCCATGACCGCCGAACCCGCCAAGGGCATCTGGCCGCCGGTCGCGACCCCGTTCCGCGCCGATCTTTCCGTGGACTTCGATCGCTTCATCGCCCATTGCAAACGCCTGCTCGCCGACGGCGCACACGGGCTCGCGGTGCTCGGCACCACCAGCGAAGCGAACTCGCTCGACATCGAGGAGCGGCAAGAGGTCCTGCTACGAGTGGTCGCGGCCGGGATCGCGCCCGAGCAGCTCCTGCCCGGCACCGGCGCGCCCTCGATCGGCGATGCGGTGCGGCTGTCCCGCCTCGCGGTGAAACTCGGCATGCGCGGCGTGCTCCTGCTGCCGCCGTTCTATTACAAGGGCGTGTCCGACGAAGGGCTGTTCGCCTTCGCCGCCGAGGTGATCCAGCGCGTGGGCGACGAGCGGCTCCGCGTCTATCTCTATAATTTTCCGCAGATGAGCGCGCTGGCGTGGTCCCCAGCTTTGGTCGCACGCCTGATCTCGGCTTATCCGCGCACCGTGGTGGGGCTCAAGGACAGTTCGGGCGACGTCGCCTATGTGGAGCGGTTGCTCGCCGAGCACCCCGGCTTCGCCGTGTTCCCGTCGAACGAGGCGCTGTTGCTCCCGGCGCTGAAAAAAGGCGCCGCCGGCTGCATCTCCGCCACCGCCAACACCCACGTGGCCGTCATCCGCCGGCTCTATGACGGCTGGCAGGGGCCGAACGCCGAAGCGCTGCACGAGGTCGCGAGCCGCGTGCGCCGGGCGGTGCAAAACTATCCATTCATCCCGGCGGTCAAAGCGATCCTCGCCGAGCGTGAAGGCCGGCCTGATTGGCTGCGCATCCGCCCGCCGCTCGAGCCGCTCGACGCCAAGGCGAGCGCGGCGCTGCTCAGCGCGCTGAAGAATATTTCCGCCTGACGAGAGTGCGCCACGGGCCGCCTACTTGATGCGTGCTTGCGGACCTGCGATGACGCACACGGCCGCGCACCAAGAAACCGGAGGATGTCCATGCGGATCGACGCGTACAATCATTTCTTCCCCAAGAAATACTACGAGAAGATGGGCGAGGTCGGCGCCGGCCTGAAGGACATGTTCAACCGCACGCGCTCGATCCCCTGCATCCACGACCTCGACGAGCGCTTCCGCTGCATGGACCTGTTCCAGGACTACGCGCAGGTGCTGTCCCTGCCGGCGCCGCGGCTCGAAGTGATCGCCAAGGGCGATCCGAAGATCGCCGAAGAACTCGCCAAGATCGGCAATGACGGTCTCGCGGAGCTGGTCGCGAAACACCCCGACCGGTTCCCCGCGTTCGTGGCGCAGACGCCGCTGATCGCGAAGGACGCCGGCGTCGCCGAGACCGAACGCGCGATCAAGCAGCTCGGCGCCATCGGCACGCAGATCTATACCAACGTCGGCGGCAAGCCGCTCGACCGGCCCGAGTTCGAACCGTTCTTCGCCGCCATGAACAAAATCGGCAAGCCGATCTGGATCCATCCCGACCGCCCGGCCACGCACCCGGATTACCTCGACGAGAAGAAGTCGCTCTATGAGATCTGGTGGACGTTCGGCTGGCCGTACGAGACCAGCGTCGCCATGGCGCGGCTGGTATTCTCCAAGACGCTCGACAAGTATCCGGGCCTGAAATTGATCATCCACCATCTCGGCGCCATGGTGCCTTATTTCGAGGGGCGGGTCGGCCCGGGCTGGGATCAGCTCGGCGCGCGCACATCGGACGAGGATTACGTGGCGCTGCGCAAGAGCCTGAAGAAGCGGCCGCTCGACTATTTCAAGCAGGATTTCTACGCCGATTCCGCCGTGTTCGGCTCGAAGGCCGCGACCGTCTGCGGGCTCTCGTTCTACGGCACCGACCGGGTGGTGTTCGCCTCCGACAGCCCGTTCGATCCGGAGAAAGGTCCCGGCTACATCCGCGAGACCATCAAAATCCTGGATTCGCTCGACCTGACCAAGGAACAGCGCGACAACATTTATTACAAAAACCTCGAGCACATCACCGGCAAGAAACTCGTGCGCTGAGGGAGCGCATGGCCACGGCCGGGAGGCTAGCCAGGCGACGAAAAATCCTCACAATGCGCGATGAAACCCCACCGCAGCGGGGTTCTAACGATAACAACGCAATTTGCTGTCCGAGGGAGGAACGCCATGCATTCATGCGATTCGATTGAATCGGCGAACCGTGATTGCCGGGATCAGCGCCGGCGCTGCCACGCTCGCGCTTGGAACCAGAGCCGCCCGCCGCGGGCCAAAGCGGCGGCCGCGCGCTGAGCTTCAGTTCTGCTCGCGCCAGAGGCCGAGCGCTTCCTGCGCCGGCCGGTCGGAGATCGAGAACAAGACGGTCCGGCCTTTCGCCGCGTGGGCGTAGCGCTTCCAGGACGGGATCACGAATACGTCGTTCGGTCCCCATTCCAGCGTCTCGCCTTCGACCCGGGTCGAGCCCTCGCCTTCCACGCACACGAAGATGGCACCGTCGGTGGAGCGATAGTCCTTGCCTCGAAAGCCCTTGGGCAGCATGGCGATGTTGGCGCCCATGGTCGGCGTGGCCCAGCCGCCGGTCAACGGATTGGCGTAGCGCACGCGCGCGCCGTGATGCGGATCGACGTCGCCCGAGGCCTCCAGGCGCTCGAGCACCGGCTTCACCTGCGTATAGGGATAATTGATGATGGGGCTCCGTAGCATCGGCTTGACGCCGTCGGGCAGGACGCCGGAGCCGTAGCGCGCATAAGAGTCCCCGCTCTCGCGGGTATTGGACTGCATCTCGCTTTCGAGGTGCTCCGAGAAGGCGGCATCGAAGAAATTGACGGTGGGCACGTCGAGCACGTCGAGCCAGATCATCGGCTGCTTCGACGGATTGCCGTGATCGTGCGGCGCCCAATTCGCCGTGATCACGAAATCGCCGCGCCGCATGACGGTCTTCTCACCCTCGACCGCCGTATAGGCGCCCTCGCCGTCGAGCACGAAGCGGATCGCGGACGCCGTGTGCCGGTGCGCGGGTGCGATCTCGCCCGGCAGGATCAGTTGCAGCCCGGCATAGAGCGATTGCGTGATGCGCGATTTGCCGCGCAGCGCCGGGTTTTCGAACACGAGCACGCGCCGCTCGGCTTCCTTGGCGGTGATCAGCGTGCCCGCCTCCAGCACCATCTTCTTCACCTCGGCGAAGCGCCACAGCGCCGGCACGCACGGCGTCTTGGGTTCGGGCGGGACCAGGCCCCTCAAGACTTCCCACAGCGGTGCCAGGTTTTGCTTCCCGATCCGCTCGTAATAGGCGGCGCGCTCGGGGGTGACGGCGCCGGCGACCGATTCGCTCGGTGGCGACATCAGTCCCGTCGTCGGGCTTTCCATGGCGTGCTCCTTGAACTCGACCTCGACTTCGAATGTACGCGTTACGCAAGAAGCCTGTCAAAAACCTTCACCGGCTCAGGTATTCACCGAGCCGCCGTCCACCGCGATGATCTGGCCGGTGATGAAGTCGCTGTCGGCGGAAGCGAGAAACACCAGCGCGCCGAGCAGATCCTCCGGGTAGGCTTCGCGCTTGAAGGCGCGGCTTTGCACGGCCGCGTTCTTCATGGCGTCGTCGTGCGACCCGCTCTCTAACAGGCTGTCGCTCATCACCAGCCCGGGCGCGAGCGTGTTGACGCAGATCCCGTGCTCGCCGAGCTCCCGCGATAGCGTGCGGGTGAAAGTGGCGATCGCACCCTTCGAGGTGGAGTAGTGCAGCATCCGCGGCAGTCCCTTGAAGATGGTGCCGGAGCCGATGTTGATGATCTTGCCGTAGCGGCGCGCGATCATGTGCGGCGCCACGTGCTTCACCATGAGGAACGAGCCGCGCACGTTCACCGCCATCACCCGGTCCCACAGATCGACGTCGATCTCGGTGCACTTGGTCGGCATGAGCGGGGCGTAAAGCGCCGCGTTGTTGACCAGGATATCGATCTTGCCGAAGCGCTCGAGCGTCTCGGCCACCAGCGCCTTGACTTGGCGCTCGTCGCTCACGTCGGCGATCCGGCTCGCGCTGGCGTTCCGGCCATGACGGGCCGCGACTTCTTCGGCCGCGGCACGGCCGTCGGCGACGTCGGCGATCATCACCGCCGCGCCCTCGGCCGCGAGCCGCTCGACGTAGTGACGGCCGATGCCCTTGGCGCCGCCGGTGACGATCGCCGCGCGCCCGGAAAGTCTGCTCATGGATCGAACTCCCAAGGCACCATTCTGCTCGAATATCGGGAGAGGCGTTGATCGGGCAATATGACGCGGAAAAATGCAGGCAGACCGACTACATGCCCAAAAAAGTGGCCGCCAGTCGGTTGCAAGATACCCACCGAAGCTATACGTTTTCCATCTTCCCGTTCTGATTGTACGGGCCAATATGAGTTCGGAGTCGCCGCGTGTCAATTAACCAAGTTACTGGAATCCCAAGCGAACTGGTTAATGATGTGTTAAGTCGACCGCCGAAAAAGGGTGAAGGCCACCCTTTGAGCGCTGCGGCGGGTCGGCCGCGCTCGCCCGATTGATGCGGCATCCTGGTCATGTATGCGTTGAAGAGTCTCGACGGGGCTCCGTCCATTTGGACCGAGCCGACCGGCGCTAACGACAAGCCCGGCGCGGTCGTCTTCCCACTCTATCTTCAGGTCGCGACCGATCACTACCGCGAAATCGAGGTCGAGTTCGACCCGGACACCAAGACGTTCTGGTGCTT
>JAHFPN010000084.1 GCA_023269635.1 Hyphomicrobiales bacterium
GCCCGCTTCGCGGTCGGGCTCATGCTCGCCGCGTTCCTGCTGCTCGCGCTGTTCGGGCTTTCGGTTCCGGTCGCAATCGCCTTCGCGGTGATGTTCGGCGTCTGCAACGGCCTGATCACGATCGCGACCGGGACCGTCCCGCTCGCGCTGTTCGGCGCCGAAGGCTACGGCCGGCTCCTGGGCCGGATCGGCGGGCCCGCCCGCGTGCTGCAGGCGCTCGCCCCGCTTGCGATCGCGGTCCTGGCCGAGCGCTTTTCCGATCAGATTGCGCTGGCGGCGGTCGCAGCCTTCGCAGCGGTCGCACTCCTTTGCTTCCTGTTGATCCGCCGCCCTACGTAAGCGCCGTCAACCAATCGTAAACCATATTCGCAAGGAAGCGCCCGCGGCCATCGCGCCGCCGCGGTCGATTTACCGATCGGTCGCCATAGCGGCCTAAGGATCATGCGGGCGGCGACGTGTGCCGCTCGTTGTTCCGACGAATGTACCGAGTACGTCGATGCGCACCCTGATCTCGTTCCCGCTGCTCGTCTTCACCACCGCCGCCCTCACCGCCGGTCCGCTCGCGTCTTTGGCCGAAGCCCAGGAGCGCTCGGGCCCGCTCGTCATCACCGCGCCGCGGTTCGACACGACGCCGGCCGTGCCGGCCGCCGCCGACCGCTTCACGATCAATTCGACGCCGATCGGCGCCCCCGACTTCGCGCCCGAAACGCGGCTCGCCGCGGCCGAGCAGAGCACTCTCGGCGGCGGCTTCATCGAGTTCCTGGTCACCGGCCGCACCGGCAGCCGCACCACCCTGCCGCGCCAGTCCAATGACCGGGCGTGGCAGAACGCTTATCCGGACCGCGAAACCGACGGCCGCTACGACGAGCGCTACAGCCAGCGCATGTTCTACGGCCCGCGCGAGCAGGTCGAGCCGCGCGACCAGGTTCCGCGCCCGGCCTTCGACCCGCGCTTCAGGAAGCAGACGGTGAGCTACACGACCGTCGAGAAGCCGGGCACGGTCATCATCGATACCAAGAACCGCTTCCTCTATCTGGTGCAGGAAGACGGCAAGGCGATCCGCTACGGCATCGGCGTCGGCCGCATCGGCTTCACCTGGAACGGCACCAAGCACGTCTCCCAGAAGCGCGAATGGCCCGACTGGCGCCCGCCTGACGAGATGCGCAAGCGCCGGCCGGATCTTCCGGTCTGGATGGCGGGCGGCGTCGACAATCCGCTCGGCGCACGTGCGATCTATCTCGGCGACTCGCTCTACCGCATCCACGGCTCCAACGAGCCGCACACCATCGGCACGGCGGTATCCTCGGGCTGCTTCCGCATGCGCAACGACGATGTGATCGACCTCTACGACCGGGTGAAAATCGGGACCAAGGTCGTGGTGATCTGACCGCTCCGCAAATCGCATGGATCAAGGGCCGCCCGCGGGCGGCCCTTTCGTTTTGCCGGGTCCGCTGGGACCGGCCCCCGGATTCAAGCGGATTTGCCGCCGCAAGGCGATTGACGCCTTCCGCCGCGCGTGATTCCTGTAGGCTCGATCCGACCAGTGCTTCGAAAGCGGGCCGTGACAGGCAAGCAACCCAGGCACGTCAGCGGCGCCGCCGAAGCAGCGCGCGAAGAGCGCGTTGCCTGGCACCGGCGCGAACCGCGGCACCTGGCGCTCGGTATCGAGCGCATCGGCCTCATCTCGCTGCGTTTCCGCCTCCCCGCCACGATCATTCTGATCGCGCTCGCGGTCGTCGCGGCGTTCGGCGTGGAGCGGCTTAAAGTCGACGATTCGCTGAGCCAGCTGTTCCGCTCCGACACCGCCGAGTTCCGACAATACGAGCAGCTGACGCGCCGCTTCCCCTCCAGCGAGTACGACGTACTCGTCGTGGTCGAGGGCAAGACGCTGCTCGAGCGCGAATCGATGGAGAAGTTGCGCGATCTGGTGACCGAGCTGCAGCTGATCGACGGCACCCGCGGCATCATCTCGCTGTTTTCCGCGCGCCAGCCGCCCGAGCAGGGACGCCTGCCGGCCGCGCTGTTTCCGGAGGACATGCCCGATGGCCCCGAATACGACCGGCTGATCGAGAACGTGAAAGCCAACGACATCATCCGCGGCAAGTTGATGTCGGAGGACGGCGAGCTTGCGCTGATCGTGCTCGCGCTGGAGCCGAAGGTGGTCGACGGCAAGGGCCTGGCCGACGTCATCGCCGAAGTCCGCAAAGCCGTCGCCGAGAACATCGCCGGCACCGGCTTGACCGGCCAGCTCTCCGGCGTGCCGGTCATGCAGCTCGAGATCCGCACCGCGGTCGAGCGCGACCGGCTGGTCTACAACTCCATCGGCTTCGCCGCCGGCTGCCTGATCGCGATCCTGTTCTTCCGTCGCGTCTCGTTCATGATCATCGCCGCCGCGCCGCCGCTGATCGCGATCCTGCTCGCGCTCGGGCTCCTCGGTTGGTTCGATTTCCGGCTCAACATGTTCCTGAACGTGATGACGCCGCTCATCATGGTGATCAGCTTCTCCGACTCCATGCAGCTCACCTTCGCGGCGCGCGACCGGCTGATCGCCGGCGAGAACAAATACGAGGCGTTCAAGAACGCGATCCTGGTGGTGGGGCCGGCCTGCGTGCTGACGCACGGAACCGCCGGACTCTCCTTCGTCGCCCTGCAATTCTCCGACTCCGACCTGATCCGCACTTTCGGCGAGGCCGGCCTGATCGCGACCATCATCGCGCTGGTCGCGGTGCTGATGCTGGTTCCGCTGCTCGGCGTCTGGCTGATTCACAAGGAGCAAAGGTTCGCCGCCCACATCAAGGGCGCGGACGTCGCGGTGGACTGGCTGCGACGGCTGTGCGCGTGGATTGCCGCGCGCATGGTGAGCCGCCCCGGACTCTACAGCCTGCTCAGCGTGCTGTTGGTGGGCGGCTTGGCGTTGATTTACGCCAATCTCGAGCCGCGCTACCGGCTGGCCGACCAGGTGCCCGACAAACGCCAGGCCGTGGCGGCGAGCAGCCGGCTCGACGCCAAGCTCACCGGCGCCAACCCGATCGACATCCTGGTCGAGTTCCCCAAGGGCGCCTCGCTTTACGCGCCCGAGACGCTCGAAGTGATCGCCGCCGTCCATGCCATGATCGAGAAACAGGCGGGCGTCGGCAATGTCTGGTCGCTCGAGACCTTGCGGCGCTGGCTCGCGGAGAAAGCCGGCAAGTCGGACGTGGAGACGCTGAAGCAATATGTCGATCTGCTGCCGACCCACCTGACCCGCCGATTCATTTCCGCCGAGCAGGACGCCGTCGTGGTGACCGGCCGCATTCCCGATATCGACGCCAGCCGGCTCCTGCCGGTGGTCGCGACGCTCGACCGGGCGCTCGCGGAAGTGCGGTCCAAGCACCCGGGCTACACGATCTCGGTGACCGGGCTCGCCGCCATCGCGGCGCGCAACAGCGCCAACATGATCGGCAAGCTCAACCAGGCGCTGACGGTGGAGATCATCTTCGTGGCCGCGTTCATCGGTCTCGCTTTCCGCTCGGTCGTGGTCATGGTGGTCAGCATCCTGCCGGGGATCTTCCCGATCCTGATCTCCGGCACCGTGCTGTGGGCGCTCGGCCAGGGCCTGCAGTTCGCGAGCGTGGTGGCGCTCACGGTCTCGTTCGGATTGGGCTTGAGCGCGACGGTCCACTTCCTCAATCGCCTGCGGCTCGAGGACAAGCCGGGCGCGGATCCGGCCATCGGCGTCGAACGCGCGACCGTGCTGGTCGGCCCGCCCTTGATCCTGACCTCCGTGGTGCTCGCGTGCGGGCTGGCGGTGACGGTGCTCTCCGACCTGCCGTCGCTGCGCCTATTCGGCTGGCTCAGCGCGTTCGCCATGATCGCGGCGCTGTTCGCCGACATGCTGATCCTGCGGCCGACCGCGATGTACCTGAAGACGCTGAGCCTGCGCGTGCAGCACGCCTGGAGCGGCGGCCACCGCTGAAACCGAAGCGCGCCCGGCGCGGCGCGCCACCCGGAGCATCCTGATCGAAGCCCGGCGCAACCCGCTCGCCGGTGCCGAATTGCGGCGCATTCCTGTAGTCTCGGTGAAGCAGGGGAAACGCCTTGGCCAAGCGCAAGTCGAAGCCTGAGCAAGCGCCCGCCGGCGGCGCGCCCGCGGCGCACCCGGCCGAGCCCGGCCAGCTTGCGCTCGGCCTCGAGAAGATCGGCCTCGTTCCGCTGTTCCAGCCGCTGGTGGCATTCGCCGTCATCGTCGCCATTTCCGTCGCAGCGGGCTTCGGCGTCGCGCGCATCAAGGTCGACGATTCGCTGAGCCAGTTGTTCCGCTCCGACACCGCCGAATTCCGGCAATACGAAGCGTTGTCCAGCCGGTTCCCGTCGAGCGAGTTCGACGTGCTGATCGTGGTCGAGGGCAAGAGCCTGCTCGAGCGTGCCTCGCTCGAAAAGCTGCGCGATCTCGTGACCGACGTCCAGTTGGTGGACGGCATCAAAGGCATCGTCTCGCTGTTCTCGGCGCGCGAGCCGGCGACCAGCGGCCAGATCCCGCGCGCGCTGTTTCCCGAGGAGCTCCCCGAGGGCGCCGAGTACGACAAGCTGATCGAGCAGGTGAGGGCGAACGAGATCATCCGCGGCAAGCTCATGTCGGAGGACGGCGAGCTCGCGCTCGTGGTGATCGCGCTTGATCAGGCCGTGGTCGAGAGCAAGGGCCTGCGCGACGTGATCGGCCAGATCCAGAAGACGGTGGAGGAGAGCCTCGCCGGCTCGTCTCTCACCGGCCGGCTCTCCGGCGCGCCGGTGATGCAGCTCGAGATCCGAAACGCGGTCGAGCGCGACCGGCTGATCTACAACGCCATCGGTTTCGTGGCGGGCTGCCTGATCGCGATCCTGTTCTTCCGGCGCGTATCGTTCATGATCATCGCCGCCGCGCCGCCGCTGCTCGCGATTCTATGGTCGCTCGGGGCTCTCGGCTGGCTCGATTTCCGCCTCAACCTGTTCCTCAACGTGATGACGCCGCTCATCATGGTGATGGGGTTCTCCGACTCGATGCAGATCACCTTCGCGGCGCGCGACCGGCTGCTCGCCGGGGAGAGCAAATTCGAGGCGATGCGGAACGCCGTCCTGGTGGTGGGGCCGGCGGTGGTGGTGACGGACGCGACCGCGGCGCTCTCGTTCATTGCGCTCCTGTTCTCCGACTCCCATCTCATCCGCACCTTCGGCGCGGCGGGAGCGATCTCGTGCGTGGTCGCCTACCTCGCGGTGATCATGCTGGTGCCGCTGTTCGGCGTGCTGCTCCTGCGCAAGGGCTCGGCCTTCGCGGTCGAGATGAGGGGCGCCGACGCCGCGGTGGACGCGCTGCGCGCCATCTGCACCTGGGTCGCCGAGCGCATGGTGCGTCGTCCCGGGCTGTTCAGCCTGTTGAGCCTGCTCGCGGTAGCCGGACTGACGCTCCTCTACACCACGCTCGAGCCGCGCTACCGGCTCGCGGACCAGGTGCCCGACCGCGAGCAGGCGGTCGCCGCCGGCAGCCGGCTCGACTTGAAGCTCACCGGCGCCAATCCGATCCACGTCCTGATCGAACTGCCGCCCGGCACCTCGCTCTACGCGCCCGCCACCCTCGACACCATCGCTGCCGTGCACGCGATCGTGGAGAAACAGGCCGGCGTGGGCAACGTCTGGTCGGTCGAGACGCTGCGCCGCTGGCTCAAGGAGAAGCAGGGCACCTCGGACATCGCGGTGCTGAAGCAATACGTGGAGATCCTCCCCACCCACCTGACCCGGCGATTCATCGCCGTGAACGAGGACGCCGTCGTGGTCACCGGCCGCATTCCCGACAAGGACGCGAGCGAGCTGCTGCCGGTGATCGACGCGCTCGACCGGGCGCTCGGCGACGTGCGCGCCAAGTACCCGGGCTACACCATCGCCGTGACCGGCCTCTCCGCCATCGCCGCGCGCAACAGCGCGAGCATGATCGGACAACTGAACAAGAGCCTGACCATCGAAATGATATTCGTTGCGGCGCTGATCGGCATCGCCTTCCGCTCGTTGTTCGTGATGACGGTGGTCATCCTGCCCGGCCTGTTCCCGATCGTGATCTCCGGCGCGGTGCTCTGGTGGTTCAGCGAGGGCCTGCAGTTCGCGAGCATCGTGGCGCTCACGGTCGCCTTCGGGCTCGGCCTCGACGCCACCATCCACTATCTCAACCGGCTGCGGCTCGAGGACCGGCCGGGCGAGGACCCGGCGATCGGCGTCAAGCGCGCGACCGTGCTGGTCGGCCCGGCGCTGATCCTGACTTCGCTGGTGCTCGCGTGCGGCCTGGCGGTGACGGTATTCTCCGATCTGCCGTCGCTGCGCCTGTTCGGCTGGCTGAGCGCGTTCACGCTGATCGCGGCGCTGGTCGGCGATCTCCTGATCCTGCCCGCAACCGTGATGTTCCTGCGCCGGCTGACCCGGCGCACGCCCGCTGCCGCCGGCAAATCGCGAAACAAGGGTTGAGCCGGGCGGCTCCAGCGGCGGAGCGCGGAGAGCCGCGCGCTATCTAGCCACGCGGTGCACGGAGATCGAGACCAGGCGAATATCGCTCACCGCCGCCCGCGACGCGATCACCACCGACTGCCGGTCGCCGCGCGTGTTCACCGTGAAGGTCACATTGAAGCCGGAGCCCTCGGCAAGCGCGTCGATCAGGCCGCCGATCACCCGCCCCGTCATCTGGCCGCCGACGTTGCGGGTAAGCTCGCTCCACCGGCCGTAGAGGTAGCCTCCCCGGTATTCGCCTTCCGTCACCATCTCGAACTTGTAGCTGTCGCTGGCGCAGCGCAGATCCTGCCGCGCATAATTGCCGTTCTGCGTGACTTCGTATCTCACCCGGCAGCGGATGCGCTCCCGGTCGCCGGTGGACATGGTGATCGTGCCGTTGCCGGTCCAAGACCCGGTCAGGACCGTGAATGGTCCGGCCTCCTGAGCGCGGGGGTCGGAGGGGCAAAGCGCCAGGAAGGCCGCCAGCGCGGCCCCGGCGATTGCGATGGAATATGGCTTGGTCGGTTGCACGGTTTCGCCCCCTTCTTGCGAGCCACTCGCGCAAGCAGCAGCTCCGCTACCCGGCGCATTAAGGTAGCGATTCGCAGAGTTCACACAATGAGCCTGTAGGCCGGCAGCGTGAGAAACTCCTCGAATTCCAGCGCCAGGCTCATATCCGTGAATAGCTGGATCGCCTCGGGAAACCGGCCGCTGTCATAGCTGGTCGGCCCGATCGACTGGCGCAGCTTGGCCATTTCGTCGGTCAGAATGTCGCGAAACAGGCCCGGCGTCACCTCGCGCCCGTCGGCCAGCCGCGCCCGCTGATAGAGCCACTGCCACACCTGCGCGCGGCTGATCTCGGCCGTGGCCGCATCCTCCATGAGGTCGTAGAGCGGCACCGCACCGCGGCCGCGCAGCCAGGCCTCGATATATTGGATGCCGACGCGGATGTTCTGCCTTAAGCCCGCCTCGGTGCGCTCGCCCGGGTGCATTTCGAGCAGCTGGTCGCGCGTCACCTTCACGTCGGCGCGGAGCTTCGCAAGCTGGTTCGGCTTCGGCATCAGCTTGTCGAACACGGCCTTCGCCACCGGGACGAGGTCCGGGTGCGCGACCCAGGTGCCGTCGTGGCCGTCGGCGGCTTCGCGCTCCTTGTCGGCCCGCACTTTCACGAAAGCGATTTCGTTCTTCTTGGGATCGCCGCGCACCGGGATTTGCGCCGCCATGCCGCCCATGGCAAAGGCGCCACGGCGGTGGCAGGTCTTGATCAGGAGCAGTGAATAGGCGCGCAGGAACGCCTTATCCATGGTCATGAGGCCGCGGTCGGGGGTGAGGAAGCGCTTGTTCTTACCCAATCGCTTGATCAGCGAGAAGATGTAGTCCCAGCGGCCGCAATTGAGCCCGGCGACGTGGTCGCGCAGCTCGTAGAGGATCTCGTCCATCTCGAACGCCGCCGGCAGCGTCTCGACCAGAACCGTCGAATTGATCGCGCGCCTGCGGATGCCGAGCTTCTGCTCGGCGTAGTCGAACACGTCGTTCCACAACCGCGCTTCGAGATGATTCTCGATCTTCGGCAGATAGAAATAGGGGCCGGTCCTGGCCGCACCCAAGCGCTTGAAATTGTGGAACAGGTAGAGCCCGAAATCGAACAGCGCGCCCGAGATCGGCTCGTTGTCCACGAACATATGCTCTTCGTTCAGGTGCCAGCCGCGCGGCCGCACGATGAGCACCGCGCGCCGCTTGCCGAGCGCGTAGTGTTTGCCGGTCTGCGGCTCGGTATAGGAGAGCTTCCCGGCCCAGTAGTCCTTGAGATTGATCTGGCCCTCGAGCAGGTTCGCCCAGGTCGGCGCGCAGGCGTCCTCGAAATCGGCGAGATAGACGCTGGCGCCGGAATTGAGCGCGTTGATCACCATCTTGCGATCGACCGGGCCGGTGATCTCGACCCGCCGGTCGAGGAGGTCCTTCGGCGTGGGCGCCACCTTCCAGGCGCCGTCGCGGATTTCCTTGGTTTCCGGTAGGAAGTCGGGGAGCTCGCCGGCGTCGAAGCGCCGCTGGCGCTCGAGCCGGCGCGCGAGCAGCCGCTTGCGGGTGGCATCAAAGCGGCGGTGCAAATCGGCGAGGAACCCGAGCGCGCGGTGGGTGAGAATTTCGCCGTAACGCGGGCCCGCGGCACCGCGAATGGCCACCCCTTGGACGCTCGGAAACCGGCTGCGGCCGAACGCCGAGGCTCGCGCTCCGCCTGACGCCGGCGCGCGCTTGCCCGCCGGCGTTCCCGCTTTCCCCTTGGTCGGCTTGGCCTTTCTTGCCTTGGCCATCCCGGCCCCACTGCCCATGCCTTGCCCACGGGCAGTCTAGGGCATGGACGGCCCTACTCGAAGCCCGACGAAAGACCCTTGCCGCGCAAGGATTCGGGGATTGGCCCGCCGCCGGCCCAATCGAGCAGCTCGACCGTGTGGACGACCGGGATCGTCGTTCCTCCCGCGATCTGCACCAGGCAGCCGATATTGCCGGTGGCGATCAGATCGGGCGCGGTCCTCTCGATGTTTTCGACCTTGCGGGCGCGCAGCCGCGCCGCGATTACGGGCTGCAGGATGTTGTAGGTGCCGGCCGAGCCGCAGCAGAGGTGGCCCTCGGGCACCTCGCGCACCTCGAACCCGGCGCGCGCGAGCAAATCCTTCGGCTCGCGCACGATCTGCTGCCCGTGCTGCATGGAGCAGGCCGAGTGATAGGCGACGCTCACGCCGCGCGGCCGCGCTGCGGGGATTTCGAGGCCGGCCAGAAATTCGGAAATGTCCTTGGCGAGCGCGGAGACCGTTGCGGCCTTGGCAGCGTAGGCCGAGTCCGCGCGCAGCATGAAGCCATAGTCCTTGATCGTGGTGCCGCAGCCCGACGCGGTGACCAGGATCGCGTCGAGCCCTTTCTCCTCGATCTCGCGCGTCCAGACGTCGATGTTGTTCTTCGCGGATTCGAGCGCCGCGGCCTCGCGCCCCATGTGGTGCACGAGCGAGCCACAGCAGGCTTCGCCTTCCGCGAGCACCACCTCGACGCCATTGCGGGTGAGCAGCCGGATCGCGGCATCGCGGATCGAAGGCCGCACCACCGGATCCACGCAGCCAGAGAGCAGCGCGACGCGGCCCTTGCGTTTGCCCTGCGCGGGATGCACGCCGGCTTGAAATCCGCCGGCCGGCAGGCGCCAGGGCGCAAGCCTGAGCATGGCGGCGATGCGTTTGATACCGAGGAGCTCGAGGAGCGGCGCGAAAGGCTTTGCAGCAAGTCCCGCCAATAGCGCGAGCCGGAACCGCGCCGGATAGGGCATGAGCCAGGCGAGCAGCGCGCGCATCGCGCGGTCGAGCAGCGGCCGCCGGTAGGTCTGCTCGATATGCGCGCGCGCCTGATCCACGAGGTGCATGTAGTGCACGCCCGACGGGCACGTGGTCATGCAGGCGAGGCAGGAGAGGCAGCGATCGATGTGCTTGGTGACCTCTACATCCGCCGGCCGGTCGTGCTCGAGCATTTCCTTGATGAGATAAATTCGCCCGCGCGGGCTATCGAGCTCGTCGCCCAGGAGCACATAGGTCGGGCAGGTCGCGGTGCAGAAGCCGCAATGCACGCAGGCGCGCAAGATTTTGTCGGCTTCCGCGATGTTGCGGTCGGCAAGCTGGGCGAGGGTGAAGGAAGTTTGCATCAACCTAACCTGTCGTCCCGGCCGAGCGAGCGCGCATCCGCGCG
>JAHFPN010000085.1 GCA_023269635.1 Hyphomicrobiales bacterium
CCAAGATCCAGAACGCGCCGCAGGCGGTGGCCGAGATTTCCTATCGCGACACTGCGGCGATCAAGGACGAGATCGCCCGCGTCAAGCGCCAGGTGGCGGCCGCCGGCAACGCGTTCCTCGAGACCTTCATGACCGCGCCCTCGCCCGGCATCGTCTCGACCACGCTGCTGAACGCGTTCTACCCGTCGCACGAGACCTATCTGATGAAGCTCGCCGGCGAGATCGCCAAGGAATATCGCGCGATCGTCGACGCCGGCCTGATCCTGCAGATCGACGCGCCCGACCTGGCCATGGACCGGGTCATGTATTACCAGGACGAAACCGACGCCCAATTCGTGAAGGCGTGCGAGCTGCACATGGCCTCGATCAACAAGGCGATCGAGGGGCTTCCTCGTGAAAAAATTCGCCTGCACGTGTGCTGGGGCAACTGGGAAGGCCCGCACATCTACGACGTGGCGCTCGCGTTGATCCTGCCCGTGCTCTACCAGGCGCGGGTCGGCGCGCTTTCGATCGAGTTCTCCAATCCGCGCCACGCGCACGAATACGCGGCGCTCAAGCGCCACCCGTTCCCCAAGGACATGATCCTGATCCCGGGCGTGATCGAGACCACCTCGAACTTCGTCGAGCACCCCGAGGTGGTGGCGATGCGGATCGAAGAGGCGGTGCGGGCGGTCGGCGAGCGCGAGCGCGTGATCGCCTCCACCGACTGCGGCTTCGGCACCTTCGCGGGAAGAGAGTGGGTGGTCGCGAGCGTGGTGTGGCCGAAGCTGAAGTCGCTCAGCCAGGGCGCCGCGCTCGCTTCCAAGCGGCTGTGGGGCAAGAGCGCGGCGTAGCCTTCCACCTGCCCCGCTTGCGGGGGAGGTCGACGAGCGAAGCTCGTCGGGAGGGGCCCCCTCCGCAACCCTCCCCCGCAAGCGGGAGAGGGCGCTATAATGTCCTCGCAGCAAGAGAACTCAGCTCAAGGAGCACCCCATGGACCAGATCGTGCAGAAGCGGGGCAAGCCCGCGCCCGACGACCTCGACCCGCATTACAACTGGAAACGGCACCTGCCCGCCTGGGGCACCATGGGCGTGGACTTCGAGAGCCGCGTCGAGTTCGACCGCATGCGCCGCTACCGGATCGCACGCGCGAGACAGGCGCTGGAAAAATCCGACCTCGGCGCGCTGCTGTTGTTCGACGTCAACAACATCCGCTACGTCACCTCGACCAAGATCGGCGAATGGGAGCGCGACAAGCTCGCCCGCTTCGCGCTGCTGCCGCGCGGCGGCGAGCCGGTGCTGTGGGACTTCGGCTCGGCCGCGGTGCACCACCGGCTCTATGCGCCCTGGCTCTTGCAGGAGCACTGCAAGGCCGGGCTGATCGGGCTGCGCGGCACGGTGCCGCCCTCCGCCGGCCTGATGAAGCGCCACGCCGAAGAAATCGCCGGAATCCTGCGCGACGCCGGCGTCGCCAAGATGCCCCTGGGCATCGACATCGTCGAGCCGCCCATGATGTTCGAGCTGCAGAAGGCCGGCCTCACCATCCAGGACGGCCAGCAGACCATGCTGGAGGCGCGCGAGATCAAGAACGTGGACGAGATCGCGTTGCTCAACCGCGCCGCCGCCATGGTCGACGGCGTCTATCAGCAGATCTACGAGGAGCTGAAACCGGGCGCGCGCGAGAGCGATATCGTCGCCAACGCCAACCGCTTCCTCTATGCGCACGGCTCCGACGACGTCGAGGCGATCAACGCGATTTCCGGCGAGCGCTGCAGTCCGCACCCGCACAATTTCACCGACCGCATGATCCGGCCCGGCGACCAGGCGTTCTTCGACGTGCTGCAGAGCTACATGGGCTACCGCACCTGCTACTACCGCACCTTCAACGTCGGCCGCGCCACGCCGGCGCAGCGCGACGCCTACAAGCTCTGCCGCGAATGGCTCGACATGGCGATCGAGCTGATCAAGCCGGGCGTCTCCACCGACCGGGTATGCAGCGTGTGGCCGAAGGCGGAGGAATTCGGCTTCCCCGACGAGATGGCGGCGTTTGGGCTGCAATTCGGCCACGGGCTCGGGCTGAACCTGCACGAGCGGCCGATCATCAGCCGCGTGGTGTCGATGACCGCGCCGATGGAGATCAAGACCGGCATGGTGTTCGCGCTCGAGACCTATTGCCCGGCCAAGGACGGATTCTCCGCCGCGCGCATCGAGGAGGAAGTGGTAGTGACCGACAAGGGCCACGTGGTCATCAGCCTGTTCCCGGCCGAGGAGTTGCCGATCGCGAATGAGTATTGATTCAGAAGATTCCCCTCTCCCCTTGGGGAGAGGGTGGCGAGCGCCGAAGGCGCGAGCCGGGTGAGGGGGTACCGACCGATCGGCACGCACCCCCTCACCCGGCGCGCATCCGAACTCGGGTTCACCCGAGTTCGGCATTATGAAGTGGACGAAGTCGGACAAGTCCGACTTCGTCTGCGCCGACCTCTCCCCTTGGGGGAGAGGTGAAGGGCGGAGCGACATCTAATGCCTCCCTACGTCCCCCCGCCCACGCCCAAGCAAGCCGCCGAGATGCGGACGCGCAGGATTTCGGCGCTGATCTGGCTCGCCGCCATCCCGCCGCTCCTATTCATGCTGATGGTGATCGGCTACAGCGACATGGCGCCCGCGCCGGTTCGCCAGCTCACGAACCAGATCGACGGCATGTTCGGCTCGCCGGTATGGTCGATCCTCGACCCCAGGAAGGCGCCGCCGAAATAGCGCCGCGTGCGCGCGCTGCTACCGACGGAAGCATTGCCGATCGCGAGCGTATGCTAGACCATCATGGCCGCCCCCGGGTTGAACCCGGGGCCGTTCCGGCCGGGACCCGAAACTCATGCGTGGCAGCCCATGATGAAGCCACAAGTTTTTGCGATCAGCGCCATCTATGTGCCGGCGAAGCGGCGGAAGACGCTGAACCCGGCCACCGTGCGCGCGATCGCCGAAAGCATCCTGGCCAAGGGCCTGGAGACCCCGATCATGGTGCGCGCGGACGGCGAGCGCTTCGTGCTGATCGAAGGCCTGCATCGCCTGGAGGCGTGCAAGACGCTCGGCGAGCAGACGATCAAAGGCTTCCTGGTGCAGGCGAGGAAGCACTAGAGTTGCGGCTGCCGGGTGATCTCACTGCTCCCGGCCGCGGCCCGGTGCCGCATAGCGCCTATCCGCCTCGTCGCACTCGTCATGCCCGCGCCCCGGCTCCGAGGCGGCCATGACTTGCGGGCGGTTTGACCTTGATCAAAGCCATCGCCCCCGCCGCACCTAGGCTTAGCGAATTCAAGGACGGGGACCGGCCATGATTTCACTCGAAGACTGCGTCGCGCTTTGCGGCCTGGACAAGGACGAGGTCGACGCGATCAGCGAACACGAGCACATTCCCGAAGTCGCCGCCACGGCGCTGGCGAATTACCTGCTGCACCAGGCCGGCGGCGCCACGCGCATCCGCACCATGATGATCGAGGACATCCACACGGCGCTCGACGAAAGCCGCGTCGATCACGCAGCCGAGCTGTTCATGGCGCTGCGCCACTTCCTCGAGCATCACGCCGAGGCGCGCGAGGGCTTAAGACCGCACTAGCGCATTTCCGGGATACGCTTCACTCGCAACACGATGCACTACTCGACTGCGCGGCACTGCCATGCGACTTCAACAGGAATGCTGGCGTAAGCGCGTGGGCGACCAATAGTACGTCAGCCCAATGCTGCGTACTGCTCCTCGCTCACCGGCTCCATCCAATCCACGTACTTGCCGTCCTTCGCCTCCTGCATCGCGATATGGACCATGCCGGTCGTGGGCGTAGCGCCGTGCCAGTGCTTCTCGCCCGGGTCGAACCAGACCACGTCGCCGGCGCGCACCTCGCGCAGCGGCCCGCCCCAGCTCTGCACCCGCCCGACGCCGACGACGATATAGAGCGCCTGGCCGTAAGGATGCGTGTGCCAGTTGGTGCGCGCGCCCGGCTCGAACGATACGCGGCTCGAGCGCAGCCGCGCCGGCTCGGGCGCCTCGACGATCGGGTCCTGCCAGACCGTGCCGGTGAAATAATCCTTGTTCGCGCGCCGCGTCGGCCGCGAGCCGCCCTCATGGATGTGCATCGCCCTCTCCGTTCCGCGTCTTCGCACCGATGCTAGCGGAATTTCGGCGCCGAGAGGGATCGTTGCCGTTCGAATTTCGAGATCACGCGCAAGGCCGAGCGTCCCTCTCCCGCTGGAGAGAGGGAAGCAATTGAGCGGCGATGCGCTTCCCGCCTACGGCAGGAACGGGAAGAACGGCCAGGGCGCCGGCGGCCCCCAATACGGGCCCCAATAGGGATATGGATAGGGCCCGTAAGGTCCGCGATAGCGGCACCAGGCCCAGCGGCTGTTCCGGCGCACGTGGCACCGGCGATATTGAGCCTGCTCGACCGCGGACTGGACCGTCGGCGCGAGCCCGGGGCCGATCGGCACCGACCCCGCCGGCGTCGTCACCAGCACCGCGAGGCCGAGGCCGCCGGCCGCCGCGAGCATGAGAGCGAATTTCCGCAACATTGGAACCTCCTTGAGAAGAGGCGTCGGCGGCAAACGCATCGTGATCGTGATGCGGGTCCCGCCGGCCGAGAATAGGGGCCGACTTAAGGCCGAATGATGGAATTCATTTCGCGGGTGCAACAAGATCACCAGGCCGACCGCCTGCGGGATCGCAGCGCCCGCCGCGGCCGCGCGACCTCATCGCCTCTCCCCGGCCGGGAGGAAAAAACGAAACCGCGCGCCCCGGAGGATGAGCGCGCGGTTTCCGCGCAGCACCGG
Organism: Hyphomicrobiales bacterium; assembly: GCA_023269635.1. Classification (GTDB taxonomy): domain Bacteria; phylum Pseudomonadota; class Alphaproteobacteria; order Rhizobiales; family Xanthobacteraceae; genus JAHFPN01. The sequence goes on from JAHFPN010000085.1 coordinate 4,792, forward strand.
CGGCTCAAGCCTCATGCCGCCTTACGCTGCACGTGTTTCCGGTGATCGAGCACGAGCGTCGCCGCCGCCGTGTTCGAGATCGGGATGTGATAGTTCCGGTGCAATTGCGAGACCTGCCCGGTGAGCGCGCCGCGCATGGCGAGCCAGTTCAGGAACTCGACGCCTTGCGTGCCGGCGAGCTTCACCAGCTCCTCGTTCGAGTAGCGCAGCAGCGCCTCCGGCTCGTTCACGATCTTCTCCAGGCACAGCAGGTCGAACTCCTTGTTGATGAAGCCGGCGCGCGCGCCGTCGAGCTGGTGCGACAGACCGCCGGTGCCGGACACCACGACTTTCAGGTCCTTGCCGTAAGACTCGATCGCGCGGCCGACCGAACGCCCGAGCTTGAAGCAGCGCGCGGCCGAAGGCAGCGGATGCTGCACCGTGTTGATCGAGACCGGGATGATCTTCACCGGCCATTGGGCGGCGCCCGGCCAATAGAGCGACATCGGGATCGCCACCGCGTGGTCGACCAGCATTTCCTGGCAGGTGACGATGTCGAACTCGTCGGCGACCAGCGACTCGATCACGTGCCAGGAGAATTCCGGATCGCCCGGAAACGAGCGCGTGACCGGCAGGCCCCAGCCCTCGTCCTCGTTCTTGTATTCGGCCGCGGCGCCGACCGCGAAGGTCGGCATCTTGTCGAGGAAGAAATTGAGCCCGTGGTCGTTGTAGAAGAACACGATCACGTCCGGCCGCTCGCGCCCGAGCCACTGGCGCACGTAGTCGAAGCCGGCGAAGAACGGCTTCCAGTAGGGCTCGTCCTGCCGCTTGTCGGCGATGGCCTTGCCGATGGCGGGAACGTGCGAAGTGGCGATCGCGCCGATGATTTCGGCCATGGCTTATCTCCCTGCGGCCACGAGCTTGGCCTTGAACGCGTCCACGCTCATGCCGGTCTGCTGCGCGCCGATGTCCTGCACGTTGAGGCCGAAAATACCGGCGAGCTTGGCGAGGTAATAGACGTTGCCGCCGGCGGCGATCATCCGAAGCACGTTGCGCTCGCGCACCGCCTCGCACTGCTCGGGGGTGAGCCCGTACTTGGCGCAATAGGCGTCCTCGTCCTTCAGGAACGCCGCGCGATTCGAAGCGCTGTTGAACGAGAAGCACATGCGGTTGAGCGCGAAGCCCTTCCGCGCTTCCTCGCTGCCGAAGATGGTGGTGCCTGGAATGTCGTGGTGCTGCATCGTCGCGAACCTCGCCTTCGATCCGGTTTCTCGATCGATCGAGGCTAGGGTCCGCGCCGCGCGCAACGTTGATCTAGATCAAGGGGCAAGCGGGGCCCGGCGCGCGCCGGTCAGAACGTCGATTTCAGCTTCAGGTGATCGAGCCGGTTCATCGACTTGACGTCGAAACGTCGCAGCTCGCTGCCCTTGAGCACATCGATCGGCACCACCTCGCCGGCGCTGCGCGCCTCCCAGGCCTTGCGGTAGAAATCGGCGAGCCCCAGGGCCGCGACCCCGGCGATGCCGATGATCACGTCGCCGCGCTTGAGCCCCGCCTTCTCCGCCGGGCCGTCGGGCGCGACCGCGACCACGAACAGCCGCCCGCGGATCTCTTCGGTGGTCATCCCGAGCCAGGGCCGCACCGGCCCCGTGGGCCGCCCGTCGGCGATCAGCTCCGCCAGAATCGGCGGCAGCCGGTCGATCGGCACGAACATGTTCCCCGGGTTGACCTCGCGCGTGCCGGCGGCGTCGGTCACGATCAAGGAACCGACGCCCACGAGCTTGCCCTCGCGGTTGATCAGCGCGGCCCCGCTCCAGGCCGGATGCGGCGGCGCGGTGAAGATCGCCTCGTCCAAGAGATACTCCCAGCTCCCGGCGAACTCGCGCTTGGCCACCACGTGGGCGGCCGTCACCATGCGCGCGCCGCCGTGGCTCGCGACCAGAACCGGGTCGTTGGCCTTGAGCTCGGCCGATTTTCCGAGCGGGAGCGGCCGCACCTTGAGGGGGCTGAGCGCGCGCAGCAGCCCGAAGCCGGTCTCGTGGTCGTAGCCGAGCACTTCGGCCGGCACCGTGCGGCCGTCATGGGTCGCCACCTCGGCCGCGTGCGCCTCGACCATCAAATAGCCGATGGTGAGCACGAGGCCGCTGGCGTCGATGACGATCCCTGAGCCCTCGCGCTCGCGCCCGAGGTTCGCGACCGTGCGGCCTTCCGGATGGATGAAGGTCTTGACCCGCACGACCGCGGAGACGAGCTCCTCCACCGAGGTCGTCTGCGCCGGCGCGGCACCGCCGCTCGCGAGCCACGCAAGCGCCGCAGCCAACACAATGCCCGGCCAGTTCCGCATGATCGCGCCCCGGGGCAAGAGCCGCCAGATTCGGTTAAAGCAGTCTAGCTCCGCCGCGCCCCGCGCGCACGATCGTCCTTGCCCTCTTCCCCGTAAAGAAATTCGGTCGGGCGGCGAGCGCAGCGCCCCGGCGATCGGGACTTCTAGTCCTTCCCATGCCCGGTCGTGACGGCTTCGCCCGTGAACGCTTCCCGCCACCGGCCCAGCCGTTTCTCGGCGTCCTGCCACTGGTTCGGATCCTCGACCCCGCGATACATGGCGAACTGCCGCACGTTCTTGACGTAGTAGTCGACCATGGCGTCGGGGCGGAATTTCTCCGGCTGGTAGCGGTTCCAGTGCACCATTTGCGCGAGCGGCCGCCGGTAGCGCGAGGCGAGATCCTTCTCCGGCACCCCGATCGGGACGGTGCCGATCGCGCGCATGCAGTCCGGGTAGCCGAGCAGCGCCGCGAGCTCGCGGTTGGTGGTGTCCTCGCCGCCGCCGGAGAGCCAGGCCGAGGTCAGGCCCACCGCGGTCACCGCGAGCTGGATGTTCTGCACCACCGCGCCGATCGAGGCGACCAGGATGCGCTCATTGTTCGCGCGGTATTCCTCCGCCCATTCCGGCGAGGTGGCGACGGGGAACGCCTGCTTCCAGCGCGCGTCCGCGAGCACGATCAGGATCGCGACCGTGTTCGCCATGTAGTCCTTCTTCACCGCCGGGAAGCCCTTGACGTGGTCGATCAGCCGGTTCGACTGCCGCAGGAAGATCTCGAGCACCTGCTCGCGCACCGCCGGGTCGTCCACGACCAGGAGATCGAAGCACTGCGAGTTGGCGCCGGTGGGCGCCCAGCGCGCAGCCTCGGCGATCTGCAGCAGCAGCTCGCGGCTCACGCTCTGGCCGGGCTCGAAGCGGCGCACCGAGCGGCGGCGGTGGATCACGTCGATCAGGGATTCGTAGCGGTTGGCGGCTGCTGGCATGGGCGTCTCCTCGAGCCAGTTTGTCATGCCCGGCCTTGCGTCGGCCATCCCCATGGGCTGTTCGGAGCGCGCCGGTCGGCTAAGCTGATGCGCGGGGTGAAAACCATGATCCGCAAGCTGAAATCCGGCGGCTTCCGCCTCTATTCGCGGAAGAAGAATCCCAAGACCGGCAGGCGCCGCAATCTCGGCACCTTCTTAAGCCGCGCCGCCGCGCTCCAGCACGAGCGCGCGATTCAGTTTTTCAAGCGCCGCGGCTGAGGCGGTTCAGAATTCCCAGCCGATCAGCCGGTCGAGCGAGATCGCGCCGCCGCCGTTGACGAGAAAATAGAGCGAAGCCGCGGTCCACAGGATCGGGTATTCGACGCCGAGCGTATTCCAAAACCACCCGTCGCGCAGGTGGGCGCGGATCGACAACAAGAGCAGGATGAAGATCGGGATCGAGACCGCGCGCGTGAACAGCCCGAGCGCCAGCATGGGTCCGCCGACGATTTCGGTGACCAGGATGACCACGCCCCAGAGCTTGCCCGGCCGATTGCCGCTGCCATCGAGAAAGCGGGCGAGCTCGTCCAACCTCTTCACCGGCCCGCCGCTGCGCGGGAAAAACCCGAAGCCCATGCGCAAAGCGTGCGGCACGAGCAGAAGGCCGGTCGCCACACGCAAAAGCGCTTCGACCCACGGCGCCAGCGCCGCATAGAGGCTGCCCATTTGCGGGAACACCAGCGCCGCCGACATGGCCCGAATCCCGGCCGTCGTGCGTCAGCTTTCGAGCCCGCTCGGAACGTTCTTGTGCTCGCTCTCGAGCTTCATCCCCGCGGCGGTCGCCATGGTCTCCATGAGCGCGGCGAAATCCATGCCCAGATATTTCGCCGGGTCGGATTTGAATTGCGCCGCGCCGAAATGGCTCTGCAGCACCTCGCGCGTCGCCGCCGTCACCGGCATCGGCACGTCATGCTCGCGCGCGAGCTCGAGCCCGAGGTCGATGTCCTTTCGCAAGAGCTCCGGCGTGAAGGTGGTGGTCCAGTCGAGGTTCACCAGCGCCGGCGACTTGTAGCGCGTGAACATCGAGCCCATCACCGAATTGTTCATGAACGCGAGAAACGCGTGGCGCGGAATCCCCATCTTATTGGCGAGCAGCGTGATTTCGATCAGGTTCTCGATTACCACGCCGAGCATCACGTTGTGCGCGATCTTGCAGATGCGCGCGAGCTCACCCTGGCCCACATAAGAGACGCCGCTCGGCGCGATCACCTCGATCATCGGCTGCGCCTTGCGGAACGCGACCTCGGTTCCCGAGGCGACCGCGGAGAGCTTCCCGGCCTTGATCACCTTGGCATTGCCGCTCACCGGCGCCGCGACGAAATCGCTGCCGCGCGCCTTCAGCCGCTCGCGGATCGCCGCCGACTCCTCGACCGCGATCGTGGAGCAATCGACGAACACCGGCGGAATCTTCCCCTGGCCGGCCGCGACCCCGTTCTCTCCGAAATAGACCTGCTCGAGGTCCTTACCCGTGGAGACGATCGAGAACACGACGTCGACGCCCGCCAGGTCCGCGGGCCGGTTCACGATCTTGCCGCCCTTGTCGGCGAGCGGCTCGGCCTTGGCGCGGGTGCGGTTCCAGATCGAAACGTCGTAGCCCGCCTTCAAGAGCCGCTCGGCCATGGGAAAGCCCATGCGGCCCATGCCGATCCAGCCGATCCGTTGCGTGTGGGTCGCCATCCTGTGCCTCCGAGCCTTTTTCGTTTTTCTCGCGTTCGGGTCTAGCACAGCACCGTTGCACTGCAACGGCCCGCGCGTGGCCGGCGCGCGGAGCCGGTTGCGACCTTCGGCGCCGCGCGCATGTATACTCGGCACCGTTCTGTCAGCGGGTTCATGCCATGCATCAGGTCTTCGAGGTTCTCCGCACTTTTTTCGCGCTCGCGATGCCTTACTTCCGCTCCGAGGAGCGCTGGCGGGCGCGCGGGCTACTCCTCGGCGTGGTGCTTTCCGAGTTCGGCGTCGTCTATGCCCTCGTCGCCTTCAATCATTGGAACGGCTACTTCTACAACGCGATCCAGGACCGCGACTGGAACG
>JAHFPN010000220.1 GCA_023269635.1 Hyphomicrobiales bacterium
ACCATGAGCGCCGTTTCCGAGTGGCTTTCCTTGCGCGACCAGGCCCGCGCCTGCCGCGCGCGGCGATGATTGCGAATTTGTAATCTTTCAGCGATTTCAGCAATTTACTTTATCTCCCGGCCGGCCCCGCTTCCGGCTGACACCCGCCCGCCCGAGTGGCACACTCTCGCCCGAATCTACGGGTGGGCTCCCCCTTCAATGCGCCTTCTCGTCGTCGAGGACGATCCCGACCTCAACCGCCAGCTCTGCACCGCGTTCACCGACGCGGGCTACGCGGTCGACCGCGCCTTCGACGGTGAGGAGGGTCATTATCTCGGCGACAACGAGCCCTATGACGCGGTCGTGCTCGACCTCGGGCTGCCCAAGATGGACGGCATCTCGGTGCTGGAGTCCTGGCGCCGCTCCGGCAAGACCATGCCGGTGCTGATTCTGACCGCGCGCGACCGCTGGTCCGACAAGGTGCAGGGCTTCGACGCCGGCGCCGACGATTACGTCGCCAAGCCGTTCCATCTGGAGGAAGTGCTCGCGCGCATGCGCGCGCTCGTCCGCCGCGCCTCCGGCCACGCCACCAGCGAGCTCACCTGCGGCCCGGTCCGCCTCGATACCCGCTCGGGCCGCGTCTCGGTCGACGGCAATCCGATCCGGCTCACCTCGCACGAATACCGGCTGCTCGCCTATCTCATGCACCACGCCGGCCGGGTGGTGTCGCGCACCGAGCTGGTGGAGCACCTCTACGATCAGGACTTCGACCGCGACTCCAACACCATCGAAGTCTTCGTCGGCCGGCTCCGCAAGAAGCTCGGCATCGAGGTGATCCAGACCGTGCGCGGTCTCGGCTATCTCCTGACCCCGCCCGCGGATGCTCGCTAGCCTCCGCACGCTCGCCGGCTGGCTCGGCGCGGGCTCGCTCGCGCGGCGACTGTTCGTGACCGCCACCGCGGTGAGCGCGGTGGTGCTGTTCGTGATCGGCTTCGTGCTCTCCACGCTCTATTACAACGCGGTCGAGCGCTCGTTCGACCGGCGGCTGAACATCTATCTCAAGACCCTGGTCGCGGACGTGGCGAGCGCCACCGCCGGCACCATTCCGGAGCCGTCCGCGCTCGGCGATCCGCTGTTCGATCTGCCGCTTTCCGGCTGGTACTGGCAGATCACCCGCATCGACGCCCAGGATCCCGCGGTCAAGCGCTCGCGCTCCGCGCCCGCCGCCGGCATCCCGAATCTGGAGCAGCGCGGCGTGCCGGCGCGACCCGGCGGCTTCCGCGAAGGCTATATCGACGGCCCCGAGAAGCAGCACCTGCGCGTGATCGAGCGCATCGTCGATCTCGGCGAGGACGGCCGCTTCCTGGTCGCGGTCGCCGGCGATTCGGCCGAGATCGAGGAAGACAGCAACGACTTCGACCTCGCGCTCTGGCTCACGTTCTCCGGCATCCTGCTCGCCTTCGTGCTCACGGTGCTGTTCCAGGTCCGTTTCGGCTTGCAGCCGCTCGCGCGCATCTCGAACGCGCTGGCGACCATGCGCTCGGGCACCAGCGAGCGGCTCGAGGGCCAATTCCCGCGCGAGATCGCGCCGCTCGCGCGCGAGCTCAACGCGCTGCTGGAATCGAACCGCGAGATCGTCGAGCGCGCGCGCACCCACGTCGGCAATCTCGCGCACGCGCTGAAGACGCCGCTCTCGGTGCTCCGGAACGAGGCCGCCGGCAAGACCGATCCGCTCGCCGAGAAGGTGCAGGAGCAGACCGCGCTCATGCACGACCAGGTCCAGCGTCACCTCGAGCGCGCGCGGCTGATCGCGCGCGTCGCGGTGGTGGGCGCGGTCGCCGAGGTCGCGCCGGTGATCACCGGCATCGCCCGCACCATGGAGAAGCTGCACGCCAGCCGCGGGCTCAAGATCGAGACCCGGGTCGCCGAGGGCGTCAGCTTCCGCGGCGAGCAGCAGGACCTCGAGGAAATGCTCGGCAACCTCGTGGACAATGCCTGCAAGTGGGCGGCCGCGCACGTCGACATCGCGGTGGTGGCCGACCCCGCCGATGGCCAGGGCCGACGCTTCTTCCATCTGATCGTGGACGACGACGGCCCCGGACTCCCTGAGGAGGCGCGCCGCGAAATCCCCGAGCGCGGCCGCCGGCTCGACCAGAGCCGGCCCGGCTCCGGGCTCGGGCTCTCGATCGTGCTCGAGCTTGCCACCCTTTATGGCGGGCGGCTCGAGCTTTCGACCGCGCCGATCGGCGGCCTGCGCGCCGAGCTCGTGCTGCCGGCGGCGTGATTGCCGCGATCCCAACGAGATCCGGACTTCGTCGAATTGAGGCACGAGCCCTCGCCCTTCGAGACGGCCGCTTGCGCGGCCTCCTCAGCGCGAGGGCTGAATAGTTCCGGCCTCATCCTGAGGAGCCGCGCGAAGCGCGGCGTCTCGAAGGATGAGGCCGATCGCCGCAACCTTTGCCATCGTTGCGCTGGTCGAATAGACCCTCTCCACGCCGTTCTCGGCGCGGGTGGCGATCACGACCGGCGCGGCGATTCTCGCCGTGCTCCGGCCGCTCTAGTGCACGACGGTCCTTGCCGCCGCCCGCGTGCGCGCCCCGCTCCCCTCGCCAAGGCGGAGAAACAGCGGCTTTCCGCCCTCACCAAGGGTTCAACCGACCTTACGAATTTGTAATCCGGCAGCCATTCCGCCTTAAGGCTGCAATTCCTAGGTTTCCCGTGTTTTCTCGAGCCCGAGAACGAGGGAGACCTGAATGTCCCGCACCGAAGCGTCCCCGCCTAAGGACTACGCCAACAAGTCCGGCCACCTCGCGCGCCGGCGCTCGCTGTTGCTTGCCGGCGTTCTCGGCATAGCCGTCCTCGGCTTCGCCGTCGGCCAGATTCTTCCAACCACCGTCGCGCCCGCCAACGCCCAGATCACGACCGACCGGGCGCCCGGTCAGTATTCGTTCGCCGACGTGGTGGAAAAAGTGCGGCCCGCCGTGGTCAGCGTGCGCGTGCGGCTCGACAGCCCGCGCACCACGCGCATGGAAGAGCGCGAAAACGCGGATCCGGACCAGCCCAATATGGACCGCTTCTTCCGCCGCTTCTTCGGCGACCGGCCCGAGCTCAACCCGACTCCGCCGAACCGCCAGGTCACCGGTCAGGGCTCGGGCTTCTTCATCTCCGCCGACGGCTTCGTGGTCACCAACAATCACGTGATCGGCCAGGCCAACGAGGTCGAAGTCATCATGGACGACGGCAAGATCTACAAGGCCAAGGTGGTCGGCCGCGATCAGCGCACCGACTTGGCGCTCTTGAAGATCGACGGCCGCACCGACTTCCCCTGGGTCAAGTTCGCTACC
>JAHFPN010000086.1 GCA_023269635.1 Hyphomicrobiales bacterium
CGGCCCAAGGACTATGACGCTATCGCCGAGATCTACCGCCCCGGCCACGCCGACTATACTTACGACGCCAAATACGGCATCCGCGACCCGCGCGGCAGCGGCCGCGCGTCGGCGCGCGAAACCGCGGGGCGCGTCGCGGCCGGAGCGATCGCGCGCAAGATCGTGCCCGGCACGACGGTGCGCGGCGCGCTCATCCAGATGGGCGCGAAGAAAATCGACCGTTCGCGTTGGGACTGGAACGAGGTCGCCAAGAACCCATTCTTCTCCCCGGATGCGAAGGCCGCCGCCGAGTTCGAGATTTATCTCGAGGACGTGCGCAGGAAGGGCTCCTCGGTCGGCGCCGTGATCGAGATCGTGGCCGAGAACGTGCCCGCCGGATTGGGCGCGCCGATCTACGGCAAGCTCGATGCCGACATCGCGGCCGGGCTTATGAGCATCAACGCAGTCAAGGGTGTCGAGATCGGCGCCGGTTTCGCCGCGGCCGCGCTCTCGGGCGAGGACAACGCCGACGAGATGCGCATGGGCAACGACCGCAAGCCGCGGTTTCTGTCGAACCAGGCCGGGGGCATCCTCGGCGGCGTTTCCACTGGCCAGCCGATCGTAGCGCGCTTCGCGGTCAAGCCCACCTCCTCGATCCTCAACCCGCGCAAGACCGTGGACCGCTACGGCCGCGAGACCGAGATCTCGACCAAGGGCCGCCACGACCCTTGCGTCGGCATCCGCGCGGTCGCGATCGGCGAGGCCATGGTCGCCTGCGTGCTCGCCGACCATTATCTCCGCCAGCGCGGCCAGGTGGGCGAACCGGTCGCCTGGCCGTTCCCCGCTCCGCGCGGGACGTGAGCTTGCCGTGAACGAAACCCGCCAGCGCGTCGAGCGTGCACTCGAGGCTTTTGCCCGCGGCGAGATCGTGGTCGTCACCGACGACTACGACCGCGAGAACGAGGGCGATCTGTTCGTCGCGGCCTCGCTGTGCTCCTCGGAAAAGATGGCGTTCATCGTCCGCCACACCAGCGGCATCGTGTGCGCGCCGCTGCCGCCCGACGAGGCGCGGCGGCTGCATCTCGACCCCATGGTGGCGGCGAACAACGCGCCGCTCGGCACCGCCTTCACGGTCTCGGTCGACGCGCGCCACGGGCTCACCACCGGCATCTCGGCCGAGGAGCGCACCAATACCGTGCGGGCGCTGGCAAACCCCATTATGGGCGCGTCGGATTTCGTGCGGCCGGGCCACGTGTTCCCGCTGGTCGCGCGCGACGGCGGCGTGCTCATGCGCTCCGGCCACACCGAGGCCTGCGTCGATCTCTGCCGGCTCGCGGGATTGCCGCCGGTCGGCGTGCTCGCGGAACTGGTGAACGACGACGGCACCGTGAAGCGCGGGCCCGATGTCGCGGCGTTCGCGAAGACGCACCGGCTCCGGCACATCTCGATCGCCGACCTGATCGCGTGGCGGCAGGCGCGCGAGAAGCTGGTGGAGCGGGTGTCGACGTTTCCGGTGAAGAGCGAAATCGGCGAGCTCACCGGCCACGCCTTCATCACGCCGTTCGACCCGGTCTATCACATGGCCTTCGTCCATGGCCGCATCGGCGAGGGGACGAATATCCTCGTTCGTCTGCACCGCGCCGATATCGTGGGTGACCTGTTCGGCGGCGCCAAGACGATCCACAACGCGCTCGCCCGCTTCAAGGCCGACGGGCGCGGCGTGCTCGTGCTGCTTCGCGACGGCACCGCCGGCGTTCCCGTGCTGAAACCCGGCGCCGAACCGAACACCGCCTCGGTGCGCGACAAGCATTGGCGCGAGGTCGGGCTGGGCGCGCAAATCCTGCGCGATCTCGGAATTTCCTCGATCCGGATTCTGTCCTCGAGCTCGCTCACCTACGTGGGTCTCGCGGGCTTCGGCATCGAGATCGTCGCCACCGAACCGATCGAAGGTTAGCGCAATGCGCGTCGGCGCGCCGAAGGAGATCAAAGACCAGGAGTATCGCGTCGGCCTGGTGCCCGCGAGCGTGCGCGAGCTGGTCGCGCACGGCCACAAGGTGATGATCGAGCGCGGCGCCGGCCTCGGTGCCGGCATCGTCGACGCCGACTATGAAGCGGCCGGGGCCGAGATCGTCGCCGAGCCGGCTTCGATCTTCGAGCGCGCGGAGCTGATCGTGAAGGTCAAGGAGCCGCTGAAAGAGGAGCGCAAGCGGCTGCAGCGCGGCCAGGTGTTGTTCACCTATCTCCATCTCGCGCCCGACCGCGAGCAGACCGAGGCGCTGATGGCGTCCGGCGTCACCGCGATCGCCTACGAGACGGTGACCGACGCCGCCGGCCGGCTGCCGCTCCTGATCCCGATGTCGGAGATCGCCGGCCGCATGGCGCCGCAGGTCGGCGCCCATCTTCTGGAAAAGACCAGCGGCGGGCGTGGAATCCTGCTCGGCGGCGCGCCCGGCGTGGCGCCCGGCGAGGTCCTGATCCTCGGCAGCGGCACGGTCGCGACCAACGCGGCACTCATCGCATCCGGCATGAACGCGAACGTCACCGTGGTCGGCCGCAACCCGGATTCGCTGCGCCACGTCGAGGAGCGCTTCGGCGGCCGCGTGCGCACCGCGTTCTCGACCCGCGAGGCGATCGAGGCCCTGTGCCGCCGGGCCGATCTCGTGGTCGGCACCGCCATGGCGCGCGGCGGCCGGGCGCCGAAGCTGGTCAGCGCCGAGACCGTCAAGGCGATGCCGCAGGGCGCGGTCATCGTCGACGTCTCGATCGACCAGGGCGGCGTGGCCGAGACCTCGCGGCCGACCAGCCACTCGCAGCCGACCTTCGTGGTCGACGGCGTGATCCACTATTGCGTGCCGAACATGCCGGGCGCGGTGGCGCGCACCTCGACCTTCGCGCTCAACAGCGCGACGCTCCCCTACGTGCTCGCGCTCGCCGACAAGGGCTTGAGCGCGCTCAAAGCCGATCCCGGCCTTTGCAACGGGCTCAATGTGTGCGCCGGCCGTGTCACTTACCGGGCGGTCGCCGAGGCGCTGAAGCTGCCGTTCACGCCCGCGGCCGAGGCGCTCGCCGCCTGACCCGCCTTGGTGCGGCAGCCGGGACGTGGCAACATTCTTTTCGAGTCGGCTCCGGTGGAGGCGGCGATGAGGCGAGCCTTCCAACGCGTGTTTGCGGCCGTCGCCGCGGGCCTTCTGCTCGCGGCATTTTCGCCAGCCATGCCGAGCCGGGCCGGCGAGCCGATCCCGGTCGATATCGAGCTCGTGATCGCGGTCGATATCTCCTATTCCATGGACTATGACGAGCTTGCGCTGCAGCGCGGCGGCTACATCACGGCGCTCACTTCGAAGCAATTCCTCGACGCGCTCCGGCAGGGCGCGCACGGACGCATCGCGGTCACCTATGTCGAATGGGCGGGCGCCAACGACCAGCAGGTGCTGGTGCCCTGGCAATTGATCGACGGCCCCGCCGCAGCCACGGCATTCGCGAACAAGCTCGGCGAGGCGCCGATCCGCCGCGCCTATCGCACCTCGATCTCGGGCGCGCTCAAGTTCTCCGCCGCGCTGTTCGACCGCAGCGACTTCAAGGGCATCCGGCGCGTGATCGACGTCTCGGGCGACGGCACCAACAACCAGGGCGACCTGATCGAGCCGACGCGCGACGACTTGATCGCGAAGGGCATCACGATCAACGGACTCCCGATCATGCTCAAGGTGCCGGTCACCTCCATGATCGATATTCCCAATCTCGACGAATATTACGAGGATTGCGTGATCGGCGGGCCGGGCGCGTTCGTCGTTCCGGCGCGCGACCGCAAGCATTTCGTGGACGCGATCCGCAACAAGCTCGTGCTCGAGGTCTCCAACCTGCAATGGCCGCAGCCAGGGAAGCCCAAGGTCGTTCCGGCGGTGAAGCCACCGCGGGTTTCCTGCACCATCGGCGAGCGCATGTGGCAGGAACGCTGGGGCCGCTGAGCTCAGCGCGCGAAGGTCGCCACCAGCTCCACGTGGGCGGAATAGCGGAACTGGTCCACCGGCACGACGCGCCCGAGGCGATAGCCGCCATCGGCGAGCAGGCGCGCGTCGCGCGCGAAGGTCGCCGGGTTGCACGACACATAGACGATCCGCGGCACGCGCGACTGCGCGAGCGCCTTGGCCTGCGCCTCCGCGCCTTGGCGCGGCGGATCGAGCACCACCGCATCGCAGCCATCGAGTTCCGCCGGCAGCAACGGCCGGCGAAATAGATCGCGGGCCGCGGCCTCGACCGGTTTCAACCCCGGTGCGGCGGCGGCGCGGGCGAGCGCGGCAATCGCCTCCTTGCTGGCGTCGAATGCGCGCACGCGCGCCCGTTCCGCGAGCCGAAGCGCGAAGGTGCCGACGCCGCAGAAGAGATCGGCGATCGAGGTGGCCTCGCTTACTGCCTCGCCCACGAGCCCGGCGAGCGCCTCCTCGGCGACCGCGGTCGCCTGCAGGAAGCCTCCGGGCGGCAGCACCACGCGGGCGCGCCCGATCCGCACCCAGGGTTCGGCGAAGAGCGCCAGCAGCTAGCCATGGCGGGTGAGCCGCGCGAGCTTCTCCTCGCCGGCGATGCGCGCGAGCGCGGCGATGGTCGAAGCTCGAAGCGGGCCGGTTCCGCGCAGGTCGACATCGAGGCCGCTTTCGGTCGCGGTGAACTGAATGTCGATCGGCTTGCCGGCTAGCGCGAGCGGCTCCACCAGGCGCCATGCGATCGGCAACGCGCGCTCGAGCGCCGGCGCCAGCACCGGGCAGCGATCGATCGCCACCACCACGTGCGATCGCAAGCCGGTGAAGCCGACCACGAGGATTTTGCGGCCGCTCCGCTTGGCGTGCAGCACCGCACGGCGGCGGCCAGCACCATGGGCGTCGATCAACTCGGCGACTTCAGCTTCAATCCCGGCTTGGTCGAGCGCGGTGACCACCAGCCCGCGCTTCCAGGCGCGGTAAGGCTCCGCCCGCCAATGCTGGAGCGCGCAGCCGCCGCAGGTGCCGAAGTGCGGGCAGATCGGCGCGATCCGGTCCGGGCTCGACGCGAGAACATGCAATAGCCGGCCGCGGTCGCCGCTGCGCTCGGCCTCGACCACTTCTCCGGGCAATGTATAGGGCGTGTAGACCGGGCCAGACGGCGTGTCGGCAACGCCGTCGCCGCGGTGGCCGAGGCGAGCGATCGAGAGGGTTTCGGTCATCAACCCGATTCGGATCCGGCGCGTTGGGGACGAAGGCGCAGCGGCCGATCTTGCCGGAACGGGACGATCCCCTCCGACCCCGCGCGCAATTCCCGTTTCATGATCCGATCCTAGCTCACAACCGGCGGATTCCTCCAACGGGCGCACGCGCCCCGAGCAGGAACTCCCGGTTGCCGTCGCCGCCCCGGATCGGCGACTCGATCAAGCCGAGCTCGGTCCATCCGAGCGAGGCCAGGAACGCGATGATGTCCTCGCACACCGCCCGATGCACCGCGGGATCGCGAACGATGCCCTTCTTCAGGCGCCTCCGGCCGGCCTCGAACTGCGGCTTGATCAGGGCCACCAGCTCGGCGCCCGGCGCGGCGCACGCGAGCGCGGCCGGCAGCACGCGCTTGAGCGAGATGAAACTCACGTCGATCACGACGAGCGCGGCCGGCTCCGGGACTAGCGCGCGGTCGAGCCGACGCGCGTCGGTCGCTTCGAGCATCGTCACCCGCGGCTCGCCGCGCAGCTTCGGGTGCAACTGACCGCGGCCGACATCCACCGCGTAGACGCGCCTGGCGTTGCGCGCGAGCAGGACTTCGGTGAATCCTCCGGTCGAAGCGCCCACGTCGAGGCAGACCTTGCCGGCCGGTCGAAATCCGAAATGGTCGAGCGCGGCTTCGAGCTTGATCCCGCCGCGCGAGACATAGGGATGCGCGGGCCCGGCCTCGATCCGCGCGTTTTCTTCGAGCAGTTGCGAAGCCTCGCGTACCGGCGCGCCATCGGCCGCGACGCGGCCGGCTGCGATCGCGGCCTGCGCCTGCGCGCGGCTTTCGAACAAGCCGCGCGCGACCAAGAGCCGGTCGGCCCGCATACGCATGATCGCGCTCTCCCGCTTAGGTCCGCTCCGATCAGACCCCAATCGTTTCGGCCCGCCAAGACCCCGTGGGCCGACAACAACTCTCGATTGGCCGGCACCGCCGTCGATGCTATGGGAAGCGTGCCGGCGGATCAGCCGCCGCACTCTTCGCCCCCCGGGGTCGGCCATGCACCGCGCCGCGCGCCGCGTTCTTGCCCTTTTGGCCGCATCGCTCCTGCTTCCGCTCCCGATCGGGACCGAGCCGGCATTCGCGCAGGATCGCACAATTATTGCGGCCCAGACCGCGCCGAAACGCTCGGTGCGAGCCAAGGCGAAGATCAAGGCGAAGGCAAAAGTGGACCCGAAAGCCAAGGGCAAGAAGAAAAAGAAGGACAAGGCCGCTCAAGACGCACGCGCCTGGTCCGCGAGCCGCGAGGGCGGCAATCCGGTCCTCATGTACGGCAAGGGCGCCGAGGAAACGATCATCTCGTTCGCGTGCTTGCTGGAGACCGGCCTCGTGCGCGTGGTGACGATCGCAGGCACGCCGGCAGGCCGGCGCGCGCCGCGCCCCGGCGACGGCGCGCGCATCCGCCTGATGGCCGGTCCGACCCGCTTCGAGCTCGCCGGAACCGCGTTCACAAGCGACACCGGCACGACAATCTATGTCAGCGGCACCACCCGCATCGCGCCGCGCTTCTTCGCGCTGTTCAAGCGCGCCGAAACAATGACCGTGGAAGTGCCCGGCCGCACCACCGGAATTTCGCTGAAGGGGCTCGGTCCGCGCGGCGAAGCGTTCGAGCGCGCGTGCCTGGCCGGACGCTAGCGCGAGCGCGAACTCAAGCCGAGTGCAGCGGCACTTGGTCCGCCGTGAGGGTCGACGCAATCGCGCGCTTCTGAGCCTGCACCACCCGATTTCGGCCGGTCCGTTTGGCCTCGTAGAGCGCCCGGTCGGCGGCCTTCATCAGGTCGACGATGCCGGTCATGTCCGGCTGGACCTCGGCGACGCCGATACTGATCGTAACCGTCAGTTCGAGCTCGTCGCGCAGCAACGGGGTCGACTCGACGTTCTCGCGCAGCCGTTCGGCCACCACGCGCGCCGCCTCGATCGGCGTCTCCGGCAGCAGGATCGCGAATTCCTCGCCGCCGATGCGCGCGACGATGTCGGTGACGCGGCGATCCTGGCAGCACAGCGCGGCCACGTGGAAGATCACTTCATCGCCGACATCGTGGCCGAAGCGGTCGTTGATGGATTTGAAGAAATCGAAATCGAGCAAGAGATACGACAGCGGCCGGCCATAGCGCTCGAAGCGGTTCCATTCGGTCTCGGCGAGCTTGAGGAAATGGCGGCGGTTGTAGAGGCCGGTCATGCCGTCGGTGGTCGCGAGCTTCTCCAGCGTCTCGGCGTTGCGCGCGAGGTCGGTGATATTGGCATAGACCAGCATGCGTCCGCCGTCGGAAAGCATCGTGCACTTGAACCGCAGAATCTTACCGTCGGCCAGGCGCAACTCGACCGGGTTCGGATTGCCGGAGCGCACGTATTCCACCCGTTGCGCGACAAAGGATTCGAGCTGGTCGTCGGGAACCGCGTAGGCGCGATTGGCGGCCACCTCCTGCAGCAACTCGGCGAAAGTCGGTCGCTCGTCGGCCCTACGCTCGCGCAGGCCGCCGATCTCGCGAATGGCGCGATTCATGAAGTCCGTTCGCAAGTCTTTGTCGAGCAGAACGACGCCTTCCTCGAGTTCGTCGAGCGCGGCCCGCAAGCTGCCGGCTTTTCGGTAGGCGGCCTCGATCTCCTTGGTCCGCATCACGAGGTCGGTGACGTTTACGTAGGTGATCATCCGGCCGCCGTCCGGCAGAACCGTGTTCTTGGCGCGGAGGACGGTGCCGTCGGCGAGTTGAAGCTCGACCGGCGCGGGATTGCCCGAGCGCACATATTGGACACGCTTGGCGAGGTAATCCTCGAAGTCTTCGGCTTCAACACTGGCCTGCTTGCTGGTTTGGAAATAGCAGAGCAGATCCTCGTAACTCATGCCGGCCGCCGACCAGCCGACGTCATTGTTGCCCAATTCCCGGACGACCCGACTGAGGTGTCGAACTTTGAAATCGCGGTCGAGCAGCAAGACGCCGACATCGACCTGGTCGAGGGCTGCGCGGAGCGAGTGCAACTCGTCGCGCTGGCGCGTGAGATCGGTGACGTCGGTATAGGTCAGCATGCGCCCGCCGTCGGGGAGCATGGTGCATTGGAAGCGGGCGACCGAGCCGTCGGCCATGCGCAACTCGACCGGCGCGGGATTTCCCGAGCGAACGAACTCGACGCGTTGGGCGATAAACTCTTCGAGCTTTTGAGGCGGGATCGCGTAACCGGCGCTCATGGCGCACTCGCGCACGATTTCGGCGTAGGTGGGCTTTTCCTCCGGCCCGCGCGGGCGCAACCCGGCACGCTGGTATGCGCGCGGATTGATGAATTGCGCGCGCAAATCCCTGTCCAGGACGATCACCCCGTAATCGACCTGATCGAGTGCCTCGCGGGCGATTCCCAGCTTGCGATTTGCCGTCTTGATCAACTCGAACGCGCGGCGGGCGCGAGATTGCGAGATGCCGATGAGCAACGCGGCCGAGGTCGTGATGAAGGAGAATGCCACAAGACGCGCGAGACGGTCGGACATGATCACGAACAGCTGTCCCGGCTCGGAGAAATTGATCGCGACAACCACGATCGCAAGCGTGGTGCTGACCAGGCCGGGCAAAACGCCGCCCACATAGGCCGCGAACAACACCGCGAACAGCATTATCGCGCCCAGAACCGGGACTTGAACCGGCATCACGAAGCGATCGACCAGGAGAATGCCGGCGCCAACCGCGGCGGTGACCAATGGTCCGATGAATGATCGCCGGCGGGTATCGAGCATGGGAGGCGCGACCGTCTGTTGCAACCGAGCGCACTTTAGGTGGCAGGTATCGGCAAATGCTTAATCGGCCGCAGCCGCGGGCGATCGCAGAGATTCAAGCCTCATTGAATGCGAGCGTGTTGCGGCGATCTCGGAAAGGAACGTTTAACCATCGGCGGCCGGAGATCCCGGCCAGCGAACGCGTCACGCGCGCCGAATCGCCTCGCGCGCGCTGCGGCCGAGCGCGGCCCGGGCGGTAGCGACGATGGCGCGGGCATCGAGGCCGGCGCGCGCATACATGGCGGCAGGCGTGTCCTGCTCGATGAAAACGTCGGGCAGTACCATGGGCCGGAACTTCAGCCCCTGGTCGAGCACGCCCGCGCGCGCCAGCGTCTCCAGCACATGGCTGCCGAAGCCGCCGCGCGCGCCTTCCTCGATGGTGATCAGCACCTCGTGCTCGCGGGCGAGGCGAAGCACGAGGTCGGTATCCAACGGCTTGGCGAAACGGGCGTCGGCGACCGTGGTGGAAAGGCCGAGCGCGGCCAGCTCGTCGGCGGCAACGAGGCATTCGCCGAGCCGCGCGCCGAAGGAGAGCAACGCGACCTTGCCGCCCTCGCGCAGCACGCGGCCTTTGCCGAGCGCAAGCACGCGGCCCTCGGGCGGAAGCGCCACTCCGGTGCCATCCCCGCGCGGATAGCGGAACGCGCTCGGCCGGTCGCCGATCGCAGCCGCGGTCGCGACCATATGCACGAGCTCGGCCTCGTCGGCCGCGGCCATCACCACGAAGCCGGGCAGGCACGTGAGGTAGGCCACGTCGAACGCGCCCGCGTGGGTCGGCCCGTCGGAGCCGACCAGGCCGGCGCGGTCGATCGCGAAGCGCACCGGCAGCGACTGGATCGCCACGTCGTGGATCAGTTGATCGTAGGCGCGCTGCAGGAAGGTGGAATAGATCGCGGCGAACGGCTTGAAGCCCTCGGCCGCCAGGCCGGCTGCGAAGGTCACCGCGTGCTGCTCGGCGATGCCGACGTCGAAGGT
>JAHFPN010000087.1 GCA_023269635.1 Hyphomicrobiales bacterium
AGCAGGATGCGGCCCTCATCGGGCTGCTCGAAACCGGCGACGAGCCGCATCAGCGTGGTCTTGCCGCAGCCGGACGGGCCGAGCAGGGCGAAGAACTCGCCCTCGAAAATGTCGAGCGTAAGCGAGGACACGGCGCTGACGTCACCGAAACGCTTGCTCAACTGCTCGAAACGGATCAGCGGCCGCGCCGCCGGATCGGTCCAGGGCGCGAACTTGCGGCGCGTTGGCCTAAGCGTCCTCGGCGCCTTGCCGGCGGCAGCATCCATGAAAGCGCCGTCCCTTGTGTGGCAAAGCGCTTGATTAGCGGGGAAGCTGCAGCGGCTCAACCTGCCGCTCAGTGCGCCGGCCCGGCCGGTTCCAGGCGCGGCCGCTGCACGAGCAGCACCAACACCGCGCACACGCTGAAGGTCACCGCGATCAGCAGGAACACGTCGGCGAAGGCGAGCACCAGCGCCTCGCGGAATACCAGCGCGGAGAGCTTCTTGATCGCGGCGAGCTCGGCGTCGGAGCCGAGGCTCGGCGTGAAGCGCTGGGTGAGACCCGCGAGCGCCTCCTCCGCCGCCTGCCGGCCCCAGATCACCTGCTCGCGCAGGCGCAGGATGTGCAAATCAGTGCGCTGGTTGAGGATCGTGTTGATGATGGCGAGGCCGAAGGCGCCGCCGAGGTTGCGCACCGTGTTGAAGAGACCCGCCGCGTTCTTCAGGTGCTCCGGCGCCAGCGTGCCGAGCGCCACCACGTTGATCGGCACCATGCTGAACATCAGCGAGACGCCGCGCAAGACCTGCGGCAGCAGCAGCTCCCAGAAGCCCCATTGGCTGGTGATCGGCAACAGCTCGACGCACGAGAGCACGAAGCCGACGAAGCCGCCGCCGATCAAGATGCGCTGGTCGACCTTGCGCGCCAGCGTGCCTACGATCGGCGCGGCCAGGAACATCGCCGCGCCGGTGACGAACATGGTTTCGCCCACCTCGAGCGCGTTGAAGCCGCGCACGCGCGCGAGGAACAGCGGATAGAGATAGGTGAGGCCGTAGAGGCCCATGCCGAGCACGAAGGTGAGCAGCGAGCCCACCGCGAAGTTGCGGTCGACATAGGCGTAGAGATCGACAATCGGCACCTTGACGCGGAACGCGCGCCAGAAGAACGCCACCGCGCCCACCGCGCTGACCACGGCGAGCGTCGCGATCGTCTTCGACTCGAACCAGTCGTCGACCGGACCCTGCTCGAGCACGTATTCGAGGCTTCCGAGGAAGATCGCGAGCGCAGCGAGGCCGAGCATATCGATGCGCTTCAAGAGCGGGAAATCCGGCTCGTCGAAATCGATGAGCGTCCAGGCCAGCAGCGTCGCGACCGTGCCCGGCACCACGTTGACCAGGAACAGCCAGTGCCAGGAGAAGATATCGGTCAGATATCCGCCGATGGTCGGGCCGATCGTGGGCGCGAGCGTGACCGTGAGCCCGATCACCGCCATGACCGGCGGCATCAGTCGGCGCGGAAAGATTGTGTAGGCCGCGGCCATGGCGGTCGGGATCATGCCGCCGCCGATGAAGCCCTGCAGCACGCGAAAGACGATCATCTCGTTGATCGAGGTGGCGGTCGCGCACAACACGCTCGCCAGCGTGAAGCCGCCGGCCGAGATCGTGAACAGGATGCGGGTCGAAAGCGCGCGGGAAAGAAAGCCCGAGAGCGGGATCATCACCACCTCGGCCACGAGGTAGCTGGTCTGCACCCAGGCGATCTCCTGCGGCGCGGCCGACAGCCCGGCCTGGATCTCGCCGAGCGAGGAGGCGACGATCTGGATGTCCAGGATCGCCATGAACATGCCGAACACGAGGGCGGCGAACGCCACGAATCGGCGCGGCGTGACCTTCGGCTCAGTGGGGGCGCCGGCCGCGGCCGGCGGGGCGGCGGCGTCGCTCACGGCGCGGCCGGGCGCGTATCCACGGTGACGTAGATTGAAAGGCCCGGCAGGAGCAGCCGCTCGTCGTTCCCTTTCACGCGGATGCGCACCGCCAGGCGCTGCACGATCTTGGTGAAGTTGCCGGTCGCGTTCTCCGGCGGCAGCAGGCTGAACAGCGCACCGGAGGCGGGTGCCAGGCTCTCCACGATGCCTTCGACCGCGCGGCTCGGATCGGCATCGAGCATGAGCTTCACCGGCTGGCCCGGACGGATGCTCGCCAGCTGCGTCTCCTTGAAGTTCGCATCGACATAGATGGCCTCAACCGGAATGAGCGCCATCAGCCGCTTGCCCGGCGCCACGTAGTCGCCGCTCTGGACCGCCTTGTTGCCGACGATGCCGTCGAACGGGGCGCGGATCACGGTCGCTTCGAGATCACGCTTGGCCTTGGCGAAGACCTCTTCCAGCTCCTTGCGCGCGCGCTCGGCTTCGAGTTTCTGCGCCTTCAGCACTTCGAGATTGGCCTCCGCGCTCGCGAGCGCGGCGCGGGCCTGATCGACGGCCGCGGCGCTGCGATCGCGGTTGGCACGCGCGGCGTCGAGCGCGGCGCGGCTCGCGAAATTGTTGCCGGCCAGCGTCTGCGTGCGTTCGAAATCCGCGGCCGCACGCGTGGCGTCGGCTTGCGCCGCCACCAGCCCGGCACGGCCCTGATCGATCGCAGTGACGCCGGCCACGATCTGCTGCCCGAGCCGCGCGATCGTCGCGTCCTGGGTCGCCAGCCGCGCCTCCGCCTGGTTCGCGGCGATGCGATAGTCGCCGTCGTCGATCACCACCAGCACGTCGCCGGCCTTGACGCGCACGTTCGCGCGCGCCGGCACGTTCGCCACGTAACCCGCGACCCGCGGCGCGATGATCGACATGTCGGCGCCGACATAGGCGTTGTCGGTGGAGACCAGGAACCGGCCGACGGTCCAGTAGTTCCAGCCCCAGGTCAGCGCGCCGATCAGAGCGAGCGCGCCGACCGCCACGAGGATCAGGCGGCGGTCGAATCTCTGCGGCGGCTTTGGACCACTGTCGTCGGCACCCGCGTTTGACGCGCGCATGTCGCCGGCGTGTTCGGTGGCCGGCGCGGCTCCGGGCTTGTGCGGACGCGCGGCGGGCCGCGCGCGCGCGAGCGGCGCGACCGCGGGCGTCGCCTCTTCTTCGTCTGGCTTGCGAACAGCGTCCACGACCTCACTCCGCAATCTCGATCAAGTGGGCAATCGACCAAAACAATCGATTACCGGCGACGCGAAATTCCTCCGCACCCGTCAGCGACAATTTGACTGAACGGTTCGGTCATTTTTTTCTTGACATAAAGGATTTCAGACCCCAAATCAAGCCAGCACCGAACCGTTTGGTTCAATCTTTCGTAACCCCAGGGACGGAAACCAAAAGCCCCATGGCCCGATCGGCACTCGCCCAATCCGTACCGGCCCCGGCGGCCGGCCCCGGCCACGACCCGGACAAGCGCCAACAGATTCTCGAAGGCGCCCGCGAGGTGTTCCTCGCCCGCGGCTTCGACGGCGCCAGCATGGGCGACATCGCGCTCGCGGCCGGGGTCTCCAAGGGCACGCTCTACGTCTATTTCGAGAACAAGCAGAAGCTGTTCGCCGCGCTGGTCGCCGAGCAATGCCGGCAGACCGCCGAGCGCTCGTTCGTGCTCGACGCCGAGGACCACGACGTGCGCGCGGCGCTGACCCGCCTCGGCAAGAGCTTCGTCGACGGCCTGATGCGGCCGCAGCACTTGGCGACCATCCGTATCGTCACCGCCGTCGCCGACAAGCTGCCCGAGCTCGGACGCATCTTCATCGACTCCGGGCCGCGCGCGGGCGTGGCGCGGCTTTCCGACTGGCTGCGGACCAAGATCGCCCGCGGCGATCTTACGATCGCCGACGTGGAGTTGGCGGCTTGGCAGTTTCTGGCCCTGTGTCAGGGCCCGCTGCTGGCACCGGTCCTGCTCGGCGGCGAGCCGCGGCCGTCGCATGCGCGCATCGACGAAGTGGTCGCGCGCGCGGTCGAGACGTTCATCGCCGCCTACGGCCGCCGCGGTTGACGCGCGGCTCAGCGCGTGGGGATTTCCTCCGCTTCCACCGAGCCGAAAATCGCTTTCAGGGCTGTGACCTCGGCAGCGCTGGCGCCGAGGCCTAACTTGGTCCGCCGCCACAGCAGGTCCTCGGCCGTGCGCGCCCATTCCTCGCGCCTGAGATAATCGAGCTCGGCGGCGTGCAGATCGCCGACGATCCTGGGGCCGAGATCCTCCAGGCGCTTGGCCCGTCCGAGTATCCGCAGCGCCCGCGTGCCATAGGCGGACGCCAGCCGGCGTGCGAGCGGCGCCGGAAGATACGGGTGCGCGGCCGAAAGCTCCGCGAGCAATCGATCGATCCCGCCCATGAAATCACCGCCGGGCAGCGGCGCCTCGCCCGTCCAGGCCGGTCCCAGCACGAACCAGTGGCGCAGCTTGTCGACCGCCATCTCGGCGACGCGGCGATAGGTCGTGAGCTTGCCCCCGAACACGGAGACGAGCGGCGGCTCGCCGTAGCCGCCGTCCATTTCGATCCGGTAGTCGCGCGTAGTCTCGCTCGGCCGTGCCGAGCCGTCGTCGATCAGCGCGCGCACGCCGGCATAGGTCCAGACGATCCGCGATGGCTCGATGGCGGAGCGGAAGAACGCGCCCACGACCCGGCAGAGATAGAGGATCTCGTCCGCGCTGGCGACTACCTGCGCCGGGTCGCCGCTGATCGGCACCTCGGTGGTGCCGACCAGCGTGTAGGCCCGCGCGAAGGGAATCGCGAACACCAGTCGCCCATCGTCGTTCTGCAAGATATAGGCGCGGTCATGGGCGTGCAGCCGCGGCACCACGATGTGGCTGCCCTTGACGAGCTTGAGCCGCGTGCGCGCCGGGCGGCGCACCACGTTCTCCACGAAATGGCCGCCCCAGGGCCCGGCGGCGTTGACCAGTGCCCGCGCGGTTGCGGTCTGGCGCTGCCCTCCCGATTGCAGCACGAGCTGCCAGCGCCCGTCCTCGCGCCGGGCCGCGACGCAGCGCGTGCGGGTGCGGATGGTGGCGTGCTTCTCGCGCGCCGAGATCGCGTTCGCAATCACGAGCCGCGCATCGTCCACAATGCAGTCGGAGAACTCGAACGCGGTCCGCAAGCCCGGCCTCAGCGCGGCGCCGGCCGGATCATCGGCCAGGTCGAGCACACGGCTTCTCGGCAGGCTCGAACGCCCGCCGATGCGGTCATAGAGCATGAGGCCGAGCTTGAGCAGGAACGCGCGCCGCATGCTCGGCACCTGCGGCAGCACGAGCCGGATCGGGGACACCAGATGCGGCGCTACTTTGAGCAGGAGCTCGCGCTCGGCCAGGCACTCGCGCACCAGCCGGAAGGCGAAATGCTCCAGATAGCGCAAGCCGCCGTGAATGAGCTTGGTCGAGGCCGAGGACGTCGCCGAACCGAGGTCGCCCTGCTCCACCAGGAGCACCGACAGCCCGCGGCCGGCGGCGTCGCGCGCGATGCCGCAGCCGTGGATGCCGCCGCCGATGACCGCGAGATCGTATTCCGCCATGCTGTTGCCGCCACCGCCGGAGCGACCCTGCCGCGGAACCATGAAGATACGGTCAAGGCGGGATTGCGGCCGGGCGCTAGAGAATCTTGCAGACCTCGTCGAACTCGAACCGGCCGTAGCGCGGCCTGGGCTTGGACGGATCGCCCTTGCCGATGCTGCACAGGAAGTTGGATTTGAACTGGCCGTCCGGGAAGAACTCGGCATCGACCTTGACGTTGTCGAATCCGGACATCGGGCCGCAATCGAGCCCGAATGCACGCGCCGCGAGGATGAAATAGGCGCCCTGCAGCGAGGCGTTGCGGAACGCGGTCATCCCGGTGAATGCCGAGTCGGCCCGCGAGCGCGCCATGAAGGACTTCGACACGATCGGATAGAAGCGCTCGATGTGGTCGTAGTATTTCAGATCATAGGCCAGGATCGCGACCACCGGCGCCGTGATGGTCTTCTCCAGATTGCTCGCCGTCATCGCCGGCTTCAGCCGCTCCTTCTCCTTCGGCGAGCGCAGAAACAGGATCCGCTGCGCCTGCGAATTCGACATGGTCGGCCCCCATTTCATTAGGTCGTAGAGCGCGTGCAATTGCGCGTCGCCGACCGGCGCGTCCTGCCAGCCGTTGTGCAAACGATCCGCGCCCAACCGCCGGCACGCGGCAGTCGGCGAGACTACGAGCGCGGGCGTTCGAGCTCAGTTGCAGTACGTGATCCGGCAAACCTGGCCGCGCGGGGTGCGGACCGCGCATTCGTTCAACGCCCGGCGTCTGGCCGCGTTCAAGGAGTAGTAGTTGCTACTCCAGCCGTACGCGCTTGGACTATCCGCGCGGCAGCTCCACGCCGAAGCTTCCATCGGAATCAGCATCAACGCGAACGCGCCGAGGAACAGCAAGGCTTTGAGTGTCGTCATCTTCGCCCCCGTCCAAAAAGAGATTCGACCGTCGGAAATCCTATTCGCTTTCGGCGAACGCGTCACGCACGCGCCGCGTCAAATCCGCTCGAGCGCGATCGCGACCCCCTGCCCCACGCCCACGCACATGGTGGCGAGCGCGCGCTTGCCGCCCATTTCCTCCAATGCGTGCAGCGCGGTACCGGTGATGCGGGTGCCCGACATGCCGAGCGGGTGGCCGAGCGCGATTGCCCCGCCGTTCGGGTTGACGTGGGCGGCATCGTCCGCGAGCCCGAGCCCGCGCAGGCAGGCGAGCGCCTGGCTCGCGAACGCCTCGTTCAGCTCGATCACGTCGAACTGGGACACCTTGATGCCGAGCCGGACAGAAAGCTTCTCCGTGGCCGGAATTGGACCGATGCCCATGATGCGCGGCGGCACGCCGGCGGCCGCGATCCCGAGCACGCGCGCGCGCGGCTTCAGCCCATGCTGCTTCACCGCCGCTTCCGACGCAATCAGCATTGCGGCCGCGCCGTCGTTCACGCCCGAGGCGTTGCCGGCGGTCACCGTGCCCGGATTGCGGAACGGAGTCTTGAGCTTGGCGAGGCCTTCGAGCGTGGTGTCGGCGCGCGGGTGCTCGTCCTTCTCGACCTTGACCGGGCCCGCCTTCCCGCCTGGCACCTCGACCGGCACGATCTCGGCCGCGAAATAGCCGCGGGCTTGCGCCGCCACCGCGCGTTGCTGCGAACGCAGCGCGAACTTGTCCTGGTCCGCGCGCGAGACCTGGAATTCCTCGGCCACGTTCTCGCCGGTCTCGGGCATGGAATCGACGCCGTATTGCGCCTTCATCAGCGGGTTGATGAAGCGCCAGCCGATCGTGGTGTCGAAGATCTCGGCCTTGCGCGCGAAGGCCTCCTCCGCCTTGCCCATCACGAACGGCGCCCGCGACATGGATTCCACTCCACCGGCGATCGCGAACTCGATCTCGCCCGCCTTGATCGCGCGCGCGGCCATTCCGATCGCTTCCATGCCGGAAGCGCACAGGCGATTGATGGTGGCACCGGGGATCGAGTTCGGCAGCCCCGCGAGCAGCAGCGCCATGCGCGCGACGTTGCGGTTGTCCTCGCCGGCCTGGTTGGCGCAGCCGAAGAACAGGTCGTCGAGCTTCGACCAGTCGGCCGATTGGTTCCTCGCCATCAGCGCCTTGATCGGGACCGCGCCGAGATCGTCGGCGCGCACCTTGGCGAGCGCGCCGCCATAGCGGCCGATCGGGGTACGGACGAAATCGCAGATATAGGCTTCGCACGGGTTCGCCATGGTCCCTCTCTAGGCCGCCTCGCCGTGGGCGGCCTCGGTGCGCGCGTAGAGCTCGCGCAACACCTGCAACTCTTTCGCGGTCGGCAGCGGCGTCTCGCCGACCTTGGCAGCGAACTTGATCGGCCAGCCAGTCGCGTCGACCACCTGCTCGCGCGCGACGCCGGGATGCAACGACGCAACCATGAGCTCCTTCGATTTCGGATCCGGCTCCAGCACGCAGAGATCGGTGAAGACCTTGGTCGGGCCTTGGGTGTTTACCCCGTGCTTCGCGCGGTCGTCGCCGCCTTTGCCGAAGCCGAGCGAGGTCACGAAATCGAGCTTGTCCACGAACGAGCGCTTGGACTGGGCCATCACGATGAAGATGCGGCCGCAGGAAGTGGCGATTTCCGGCGCGCCGCCGCCGCCCGGGAGCCGCACATTCGGCTTCGCATAGGGCCCGACCACGGTGGTGTTGAGATTGGCGAACCGGTCGATCTGCGCGCCGCCGAGAAAGCCGGTGGTGATGCGCCCGCCCTGCAGCCAATAGCGGAACATTTCCGGCACCGACACCGTGGTGAGCGCGGTCTCGGACAGCTCGCCGTCGCCGATCGAAAGCGGCAGCACGTTCGGCTTGGTTTCGAGCGTGCCCGACTCGTAGATCAGCACGATCCTGGGCGCGTGCGTGAGGCGCGCGAGATTGCACGCGGCCGATGGCGTGCCGATGCCGACGAAACAGACGTCGTTATCGCTGAGCGCGCGCGCGGCCGCGATCGTCATCATTTCGGTCGGCGAATAATTCATCCGCTTCGCTCTCCGCGTCGCTCCTCCCCTTCCCCCTGTGGGGAGAGGGATGGGGTGAGGGGTTCCCACTTCGCGATCCGTTCCCCCCTCACTCGGCGCCCCCGGCTTGCGCCGGGGTCGCCGACCTCTCCCCGACGGGGAGAGGTGAAAGTATCCTACGCTGCCTTCCTCGCATGCGCCGCGAACGCATCCGGCCCTTTGCCGAGCACGTGCTCGTCGATCCAGGCGCGGAAGGAATCGCGATCGCGCGCGATCGCGTCCCACGCCTTGTAGAACGCATTGTCGCGCTTGTAGTAGCCGTGCGCGTAGGACGGATGCGCGCCGCCCGGGACCTTGACCACCGCGCTTAACGTCCAGCCCGGCAGGATCACCGCGTTCGGCGAGCGTTCGCCGAAATCGTCCACGATCTCCTCGACCGTGACGATCGAACGCTTGGCGCTGAGCACCGCTTCCTTCTGCACGCCGACGATGCCCTCGAACATCACGTTGCCGGCACGGTCCGCCCGCTGCGCGTGCACGATCGCGCAATCGAGCTTCATCGCCGGCACCGCCGCGAGCTTTTCAGCCGTGAACGGGCAGACGATCTCCTTGATGTTCGGATTGACGCGCTTCAGTTCCGCGCCGCGATAGCCGCGGAAGGTGGCGAATGGCAGCCCGGCCGCGCCCGCCTCATAGGCGTTGGCCATGGCCGCGTGCGAATGCTCCTCGATCTCGATCGGTCTAGGCCAGCCTTTCTCGTAGGCGTCGCGGAAGCGATGCAGCGAGCCCACGCCCGGATTGCCGACCCAGGAGAACATGAGCTTGTCGGCGGCGCCCATGCCGATGAGCTGGTCGTAGATCAGATCGGGCGTCATGCGCACGAGCGTGAGGTGCTTCCGCTGCTGGCGGATCACCTCGTGGCCGGCGGCGAATGGGATGAGATGGGTGAAGCCCTCCATCGCGACCTTGTCGCCGTCCTTGACGTTCGCCTCGACGGCTTCCGCAAGCGAAACAAAGGTCGCCATGCTCGTGCGCTCGCCCTTGGGCTTAACCTGTTCAAATTTCTATTGAATTCGTCACGCGGCGAACGCGAAAGCTAGGGCGCGCTCTGGCGCCAGTCAAGCAAGCCCGCGAAGGACCGCGAGGCGGAACGTCTGCTTCTTGCACCGCCGTCGAGGTGCAAGAATGCCGGCGGCGGTTCAGCCAGCGTCAACGGGGGCGGCACATCCGTAACAGCCGGGTCGTGGCCAGATTCGAAAATCGCCCGCTTCTGGCCCCGAACCGACCCGGCAGCTACGCGAGATGAGATAGTCGATTGCGCATCCCCAGCATCCGCTTGCTCTCGGTTCTGTTGATTTGCTCGGTCATCGTATTGGCATGGGCCTTTGTCGTCTGGTCGACGACCAACATGG
>JAHFPN010000088.1 GCA_023269635.1 Hyphomicrobiales bacterium
CGTCCTGCCGCCTCCGCGCCTCGAGCAGCGGCGTCAGGTCGGCGCCGCCGCCGAACCAGGCCTTGGTGGTGACCACGTAACGCGTATTCAAGTGCACCGCCGGCACGTGCGGATTGCGCATGTGCGCGATCAGCGAGATGCCCGAGGCCCAGAAGCGCGGATCGTGCTCGGCGCCGGGAATTTCCTTGCGGAATTCGGGCGCGAACTCGCCATGCACGGTCGAGACGTGCACGCCCACTTTCTCGAACAGCCGGCCGTGCATCATCGCCATCACCCCGCCGCCGCCGGTCCCTCCCGTGTGATCCGTGCGCTCCCAGGGCGTGCGCTCGAAGCGGCCGGCCGGGTTGCGATAGAGCGTCCGCGGCGCCTCGTCCTCGAGCGCCTCGAACGCCGCGCAAATCCGGTCGCGCAGCTCCTCGAACCAGGCCCGCGCATGGGCCTGGCGCGTCTCCGGCTCGATCTCGGGCGAGCTAGGCATCGGGAAAGTCCTGGGTCTGCCGCAGCGCCTCGCCCAACACCATGGCAACCGCCATCGCCACGTTCAAGGAACGAAGCCCGGCGCGCATCGGCACCCTCAAGCGCGCGTCCGCGGCCGCGTGCACCGCTTCCGGCACGCCGATGGTCTCGCGGCCGCTGAGCAACACATCGCCCGGCCGAAAAGCGAAATCGAGGTAGGGCATCGACCCCTTGGTCGTGAGCAGCACGAGCCGGCGGCCCTCGGCCCGCCGCCATTCCTCGAAGGCCGCGAAGGTGGCGTGATGCTTGAGCGTGGCGTGCTCGAGGTAATCGAGCCCGGCGCGGCGGAAGCCGCGCGCGCTCGAATCGAATACGGCCGGCCCGACGAAGTGCACCGGCACGCCCAGGCAGGCGCCAAGCCGCACGATGCTGCCCGCGTTGGGCGCGATGTCGGGCTCGTAGAGCGCGATCACCATGGTGGCATCGAGGAGGGTCGCATCGAAGGGCGCGGGCGCCGCTCGCGCGGCATTTTTTCGCGGCCGCGGCGTCCCACCAAAGGCTTATCCCACCTGACGCCGTGCCGCATGGGCCCAGACTGGACAATGCCTGGCAGTGATGCAATGAGAGGCCGCGAAACAGGCGCCACGCGCTCGGTTCTTGCCGCCGAGCAGACCGGCACGCGCCGCGAGCGGGTTTTTCCGAGGCCACTGACCCGCGTCGCGGCGCTCTATTGAAAGTGCGAGCGCGACGGGACGAAGGAATCGAACGTGGCAGCGACCGACACCGCCGAACCTTCGCGCCGGGACTTCCTCTATATCGCCACCGCCGCCGTGGGCGCGGTCGGTGCCGCCGCCACGGTGTGGCCGCTGATCAGCCAGATGAATCCGGACGCCTCGGTGCTCGCGCTCGCCTTGGCCGAGGTCGATCTCGCCCCCATCGCCGAAGGCCAGATCGTCACCGTCAAGTGGCGCGGCAAGCCGGTGTTCATCGCGCACCGGACCAAGAAGGAGATCGAGGAGGCCCGCGCGGTGCCGCTCGCCCAGTTGATCGATCCGCAGTCCGACGAGGCGCGCGTGAAGAAGGGCCACGAGCAATGGCTCGTGGTCGTCGGCATCTGCACCCATCTCGGCTGCGTGCCGCTCGGCCACCAGGGCAGCTACGGCGGCTGGTTCTGCCCCTGCCACGGCTCCGAATACGACACCTCCGGGCGCGTGCGCCGGAGCCCGGCGCCGTACAATCTGGAAGTGCCGCCTTACGAATTCGCCTCCGACACATTGGTCCGGATCGGCTGAGGCGGGGGCCATGAGCGGGCATTCGAGCTATCAACCGCAAAACCGGCTCCTGCGCTGGTTCGAGGCGCGCCTGCCGGTGGGCTGGCTGATCCATTCCTCGTTCGTGGCCTACCCGACGCCGCGCAACCTGAACTACTGGTGGACCTTCGGCGGCATCCTGAGCTTCATGCTGACGGTGCAGATCGTCACCGGCGTCGTGCTGACCATGCACTTCACGCCGACCGCGACCCAGGCGTTCGACTCGGTCGAGCACATCATGCGCGACGTGAACTACGGCTGGCTGCTCCGCTATCTCCACGCCAACGGCGGCTCGATGTTCTTCCTCGCCGTCTACATCCACATGTTCCGCGGCCTCTATTACGGCTCCTACAAGGAGCCGCGCGAGGTGTTGTGGATCCTCGGCGTGATCATCTTCTTCTTGATGATGGCGAGCGCGTTCATGGGCTACGTGCTGCCCTGGGGTCAGATGAGCTTCTGGGCCGCCACCGTGATCACCAACCTGTTCTCGGCGATCCCGATCTTCGGCAAGGGCATCACCGAATGGCTGTGGGGCGGCTACGCCGTCGACAACCCGACGCTGCAGCGCTTCTTCTCGCTGCACTATCTGCTGCCGTTCATGATCGCGGGCGTCGTGGTGCTGCACGTCTGGGCGCTGCACGTCGTGGGGCAGAACAACCCCACCGGCATCGACGTGAAATCGGACAAGGACACGGTTCCGTTCACGCCCTACGCCACCGCCAAGGATGGCTTCGCGCTGGTCTGCTTCCTGATCCTGCTCGCCTGGTTCGTGTTCTACATCCCGAACTATCTCAGCCATCCCGACAACTACATCCCGGCCAATCCGCTGCAGACGCCGCCGCACATCGTGCCGGAATGGTACTTCCTGCCGTACTACGCGATCCTGCGCGCGATCCCGAGCAAGCTGATCGGCGTGATCGCACTGTTCGCATCCATCGCAGTGCTCGCGTTCCTGCCCTGGCTCGACACCTCGAAGGTCCGTTCTGCGCGCTACCGGCCGCTGTTCCGGCAGTTCTTCTGGATCTTCGTGATCTGCTGCATCGGGCTCGGCTATCTCGGGTCGAAGCAGCCGGAAGGGCTCTATGTGATCGCGGCGCGGATTCTGACCGCCTACTACTTCCTCTATTTCCTGGTGATCCTGCCGGTGCTGGGCTTGATCGAGCGGCCGAAAGCCGTGCCGGCTTCGATCTCCGAGGCGGTGTTGCCGAAGGGCGGCGCGCCGGTCGCGGCCGGTGCCGCGGCTCCGGACCGGAACGGGTAGCCATCATGCGCCGGATTGTTTTCGCCGCCTCGCTTGCCGCCCTCGCCGCCGCCGTTCCGGCGGCCGCGATCGCCGCCGAAGTGCCGACGCCGCTGCGCCAGTCCTGGTCGTTCGCGGGACCGTTCGGCACCTTCGACCGCGCGCAGCTCCAGCGCGGCTTCAAGGTCTACCGCGAGGTCTGCGCCGCCTGTCACGGCCTGAAGCTCGTGGCGTTTCACGCGCTGGCGCAGCCGGGCGGCCCCGGCTTCACCGAGGCGCAGGCCAAGCAGATCGCGAGCGAGTTCCGCATCCAGGACGGGCCCAGCGACCGCGGCGAGATGTTCGAGCGACTGGGGCGCCTGTCCGACATGATTCCATCGCCGGATCCGAACGAGCAGGCGGCGCGCGCGCGGCTCAACGGCGCGCTGCCGCCGGACCTCTCGGTCATCGCCAAGGCGCGCGGCTATGATGTGGGCTTTCCGCGCTTCATCACCGACGCGTTCCTGCAATACC
This sequence comes from Hyphomicrobiales bacterium, assembly GCA_023269635.1. Classification (GTDB taxonomy): domain Bacteria; phylum Pseudomonadota; class Alphaproteobacteria; order Rhizobiales; family Xanthobacteraceae; genus JAHFPN01. The sequence goes on from JAHFPN010000088.1 coordinate 3,520, forward strand.
AGGAGGCCGGCGTCGACTACATCTTCGCCTATCTCACCGGCTACGAGAATGCGCCGGCCGGCGTCACGCTGCCGGAGACGCAGTTCTGGAACAAGTATTTCGCCGGGCAGCGTACGGCGATGCGGCCGCCGATCCAGAAGGATCAGGTCGAGTACACCGACGGCACGCCGCAGACGGTGGAGCAATATTCCAGGGACGTGGCCGCGTTCCTGATGTGGGCGACCGAGCCGCATCTCGAAGCGCGCAAGCGCATCGGCTTCCAGGTCATGATCTTCCTGCTCGTGTTCGCCGGGCTGATGTATTTCACCAAGAAGAAAGTCTGGGCGGCGGCGCACTGACGCGGCGCCCGCGATCGGCGGCGAGGATCTAGCTTCGCACGCGGATCAGGCCGAGCAGCCGCCAGGCTTGCGTCGCGATGCGGTCGGCCTCGGAAACGAATTCCTCCTCGGTCGGCGTGAACTCGGCGCGGCGCGCGTGCACGGCGACGAAGCGCGCGACGCTCCTGATCTGCGCCGCCGGCAGTTCCGAGAGCGGAATCTCTATGGTCTCGCCCGCGCGCGAAACCAGGCGCAGCTCCATGGGCGAGAACGCGCCGAAGCCGTTCACGATCTGGATCAGCGCCACGTCTTCCCAGCGCATCGAACCGGAGGTCTGGAAGATCGCGGCCGCCTTGTTCACCGTAGCGCCGCGCTCGTCGAGCCGCGCGCTGAAGGTATAGAAATAAGCACCTGCCCATAGCGTGAGCGCGACGAATGCCACCGTGCCTGCCCGGCGCCAAGTGGTGCCGAGCAGCTTGGGCGGCAGATACACGATCGCCGCCGCGGCCGCGCCGAAGAACACAACGGCGAGCCACCAGGGATAATCGAGGACAACCGCGAAACTGGACACTGCTACGCTCCACCCGAGCCGGGCTCGGCTTTCTAACCTCGCAACCGTTCCAGCCCTATGCTCGACGCCCGCGTTGTTTCGGCTATGGTGAAGGAACGGTTTTTGTTGGACAGGAATAAAGCAAAATGCGTGCCGTGCTCGGCGTACTCGGGGGTTCGGGCATCTACGATCTGCCGGGGTTGGAGAACGTCCAGGAGCTTTCGATCGAAAGCCCTTGGGGCGAGCCGTCCGACCGGCTGCGCCGCGGGCAAATTGCGGGCACGCCGGTGGTGTTCCTGCCGCGCCACGGCAAGGGCCATCGCGTCTCGCCCACCGACCTCAATTACCGCGCCAATATCGACTGTCTGAAGCGCGCCGGCGTCACCGATCTCATTTCGCTGTCGGCCTGCGGCTCGTTCAACGACGAGCTCTATCCCGGCTTGTTCGTGCTGATCGACCAGTTCATCGATCGCACCTATCGGCGCGCCTCGAGCTTCTTCGGCACCGGCTGCGTCGCGCACGTGTCCATGGCGCATCCGGTGGGCCCGCGGCTGGTAGCGCGGCTGGCCGATGCCGCGGCGGCGGAGAATGTCCCCGTGCAGCGCGGCGGCACCTACGTGTGCATCGAGGGGCCGCAATTCTCGACGCTGGCCGAGAGCCTCACTTACAAAGCGGCCGGCTACGACGTGATCGGCATGACCAACCTGCCCGAGGCCAAGCTCGCGCGTGAGGCGGAGATCACCTATGCCACCGTTGCCATGGTCACCGATTACGACGCCTGGCACGAAAGCGGGCCGGTGGACGTGCCCGCGATCCTGAAAGTGGTGCGCGAGAACGCGCACAACGCGGCGCGGCTCATTGCGCGGCTGGCGCGCGATTTTCCGAAGGAGCGCGAGGCGTGCCCGGCCGGCTCCGACCGCGCGCTCGATTTCGCCATCGTCACTCCGCCTGAGTTCCGCGACCCGGTATTGCTGAAGAAGCTCGACGCGGTGGCGGGGAGGGTGCTCGGCTAGCGCTGCCGCTCAACCCTCTTTTTTCGGCGGCGTCACCGAGATCGAGGTCGAACCCGGCTTCTGCTTGTAGGCTTGCGCATAGGCGGAAGGGGCGTGGCCCTTCTGCTCGGCCTTGGGCTTCTTCGCTTCACGGGGTTTGCGTTGCTGACCTTTTGCCATTGCCGTTCTCTTGATTGCCGTTCTCTTGGGTAAGGACGCGGCGCCGATCTCGGCGCCCGTCGAGCGAGACTAGTATAGCCGAGCGCGCGGCGCCAACGGGCCCGCCAAGACCAGGCGCCGCCTGAGGTGCCGATCGCTAGATATTCCAGCTCCAGGTCATCACGCCGAACCCGACCGCGCGCAGGAGCGCGGCGATCATGATCATGATGAAGGCGAAGATGACCGCCGCCGGTATGGCGGCGAATGCGACTTTGAGCAGGAACGCGACCAGACGCCAGAACGGGATCCGAATATCGGCGACGGTCACGGAATTGACGGGGTCGGCCATCGACTACTCCCTCGTTGCGCCCCCGCACAGGCTCCGACAAACTGGGCTTTCCCGCAACGCAATGTTTTCCCCATGAGCCGCCACACCAGCGTCGATCTCAAGGCCCTGATCCGCTCGATCCCCGACTATCCCAAGAAGGGTATCCTGTTCCGCGATATCACCACGTTGCTGCTGGACCCGCAGGGACTGCGCGCGGCGGTGGACCGGCTGATGCTTCCGTTCCTCGATACGGCGATCGATCTCGTGGCCGGCATCGAGGCACGGGGATTCATTCTCGGCGGCGCGGTCGCCCACGAGCTGAACAAGGGCTTCGTGCCGGTGCGCAAGAAGGGCAAGCTGCCGCACAAGACCATCGGCCAGGAATATCAGCTCGAGTACGGGGTGGACGCGGTCGAGATACACGCCGACGCCATCGCGCCCGGCCAGCGCGTGCTGCTGGTCGACGATCTGGTGGCCACCGGCGGCACCGCCGAGGCCGCGATCGAGCTGGTCAAGAAATCCGGCGGCGAGCTGGTGGCCGCGGCGTTCGTGATCGATCTGCCCGACCTCGGCGGCGCCGCGCGCCTGCGCCGCCGTGGCGTCAAAGTGCATACGCTGATTGCGTTCGAGGGGCACTAAACTCGTCATTCCGGGGCCGAGCGAAGCGAGGAGCCCGGAATCCATATCCTCTGCGGTGGTTATGGATTCCGGGCTCGCGGGCTGCGCCCGCGCCCCGGAATGACGATTGCTATTTTCAGACAGCGTCCATCCTCCTCGCGACGCATCCGCGCTAGCGAAAAATCGTCCGGTGTAGTCAAATGAGTTCTTGCTTTCTCGCGTTCGTAAACATCCCTCGCAACCCATCTAGGTCGTCGAGGGCCTTGTGAGCCGCGATGAAATCCGTTGGCGCCCGCGGGCGCACGCGAAAACCTCGCACGACATCGGACTAGTTAGAAGGCGTAGAGAGCCGGGGCCCATAACCACCCGCCGTGCGAACTTCGCAAAGACCGTGTTTACGGGTTCCCGCTTTCGCGGGAACGACGGGGAGGCTATTCGCCGCGCATCTCGATGAATGCCGCACTCTGGAACTCGTAGACCAGCTCGCCCTTCTGGTTGGTGCCGGTGTTGCGCGCGATCACGATGCCCCAGCCCGGACGCGATCCGGATGCGCGCTTCTCGATCACCTCGTTGGCGTAGCTGACGGTGTCGCCGGCATAGACCGGCTTGACCCATTTCAGGTTCTTGAAGCCCGGCGACGGGCCGATGCGCGCGAATTTCTCGCCGCGCGCCATCTTCTCGGCCGCGCTCTGCTGGTGATACTGGACGATCAGCCGCATGAACACGACGGCCGTGTGCCAGCCCGAGGCCACCAGCGCGCCGAAGTGCGAGCGCGCCGCCGCCGCTTCGTCGAGATGGAATTCCTGCGGGTCGAAGCGCGCGGCGAAGCTCTTGATCTCCGCGGCCGTGAAGGTGTGGCGGCCGATCTCGCGCTTCTCGCCGACCGGAATATCTTCGAAGAAATTCATGACGCCGCCGCCTCCGCCTGCCGGCGGCCGAACATGTGCACGTGGGATTCGTATGCGACGACCTCGGCGTCTTGGTTCAGGAGCTCGATCTGCAGCCGCACCAGGCCGACATCGGGCCGCGACTTCGATGCGCGCTTGTCGAGCACGGTGACGCGCGCCGAAATCCGGTCGCCGGGCCGCACCGGCTTCAGCCAGCGCATTTCATCGACCCCCGGCGCGCCCATGGAGCTCGAGTCCAGGAGCACGCCGTCGGCGAACAGCCGCATCAAAATGACGCAGGTGTGCCAGCCCGAGGCCGCCAGCCCTCCGAGCATGGAGCGGCGCGCCACATCCTCGTCGAGGTGCATGGGCTGCGGGTCGAACTCGGCGGCGAACGCGATGATCTCCTCGCGGGTCACGAGCTTCGGCCCGTGGGTCTCGCTCGCGCCGACGACGAAGTCTTCGAAGGTGCGGGGCATGATCGCCTGTGCTTGTCGCGGCCGACGTTTTAGAGGTTCAGGTCGCGAAACGGAAGCGCAGCACGTCGCCGTCCTGCACCACGTAATCCTTGCCTTCGAGCCTGAGCTTGCCGGCCTCGCGCGCCCCGGCATCGCCGCCGCAGGCCACGAAGTCTTCGTAGGCGATGGTCTCGGCCCGGATGAAGCCCTTCTCGAAGTCGCTATGCACCGCGCCCGCGGCCTGCGGCGCCTTGGTGCCGCGCACGATGGTCCAGGCATTGCAGAATTTCGGGCCCGGCGTGAAGAAGGTGATGAGACCGAGCAGCGCGTAGCCGGCGCGGATCATGCGGTCGAGTCCGGCTTCTTTCAGCCCGACGGCGGCGAGATAGCCGGCGCGCTCGGCCTGCGGCAGCAGCGCGATCTCGGCCTCGATCTTGGCGGAGATCACGATCGCGCCGGCGCCTTCGGCCTTGGCCCAGGCTTCGACCTTCGCCGATTGGGCGTTGCCGGTGGCGGCCGCGGCTTCATCCACGTTGCAGACATAGAGCACGGGCTTGGCCGTGAGCAGGTTGAGCAGCCGGAACGGACGCTCCTCTTCCTCTTTGCGCGCGAGCATCCGCGCCGGCTTGCCTTCGGCGAGAAGGTCGATCGCGCGTTTGATCAGATCGAGCTCGGCCGCCGACTCCTTGTCGCCGCCGCGGGCGCGCTTGGTGAGCGGCTCGGCCCGCTTCTCCAGGCTTTCGAGGTCCGCGAGCATCAGCTCGGTCTCGACCGTGGCGGCGTCGGCGACCGGATCGATGCGGCCCTCCACATGGGTCACGTCCGCATCCTCGAAGCAGCGCAGCACGTGCGCGATCGCGTCCACCTCGCGAATGTGCGCGAGGAACTGGTTGCCGAGCCCTTCGCCTCTGCTGGCGCCGCGCACGAGCCCGGCGATGTCCACGAAGGTGAGCCGCGTCGGCACGATCACCGGCGAGCCCGCGATCTTGGCGACGGTATCGAGCCGCGGGTCGGGCACCGCCACCTCGCCCACGTTCGGCTCGATGGTGCAGAACGGATAATTCTCGGCCTGCGCCGACGCGGTCTGCGTCAGCGCGTTATAGAGCGTGGACTTGCCGACGTTCGGCAGCCCGACGATGCCGCACTTGAATCCCATGCGTTCGCTCAGGCCGCGGGCTTGTCGGGCTCGGCCGGCTCGAACAGGCCGGTGCCGACGAGCTTGAGGTGCACCCGGTTCTGGAATTCCTCCGGCCGGCCGATGGCGAGGAATTCGGCCGCTTCCGCCACCGCCTCGCACACCGCCTCGACCCATTCGCGGTCGTGCTTGCCGAAATCCGAGAGCACGTAGTGTTGCACGAAGTCTTTGTCGCCCGGATGGCCGATGCCGAGCCGCACCCGGCTATAGTCGTTGCCGCATGTGGCGGTGATCGAATGCAGGCCGTTGTGCCCGGCATTGCCGCCGCCGAGCTTCACCCGCACCTTGCCGGGCAGGAGATCGAGCTCGTCGTGGAACACGGTCACGTCGGCGAGCGGGATTTTGAAGAAGTGGCTCGCTTCCGCGACCGCGCGCCCGGACTCGTTCATGTAGGTGAGCGGCAGGAGCAGGATGAGCTTCTGTCCCGCGAGCTCGCCGTCGGCGGTGAGGCCGTGGAAGCGCCGCCGCCACGGGCCGAAGCGATGGCGGCGGTGGATCGCCTCGACCGCGCGCCAGCCGAAATTGTGCCGGTTGGAAGCATAGCGCGGCTCGGGGTTGCCGAGTCCGGCGAAGAGCAGCATGCGCGTCTCCGCGGCCGCGAGCCTTCAGGCCGCGCGGATCACTTCTTTCCTTTTTCCGGCTTCTTTTCCGCCGCCGCAGTGGGCGCGGCACCGGGGGCCGGCTTGGCCCCGGGCGCGGGCGCCGCCGCCGCTTCGCCGGGCGCTACCGCGGCTTCGCCAGGCGCGCCGGATGCCGGCGGAACGCCTTCCTCGCCGGCGAGCGCCGCG
>JAHFPN010000221.1 GCA_023269635.1 Hyphomicrobiales bacterium
CATCGACCGGCGACCCCCTGTTTCTCTTGTTGGACCGGGCGGGGAGCATGCTCCCCGCCCGGCCGGATCAGGTCAAGCAATGCAGCGGAGAATCAGGTGCCGCCGCACTTCTTGGTCACCACATTATAGTTCCCGCACTTCAGGGTCTTCCAGTCGCCGATCAGGTCTTTGGAGCCGGGAAGCTCCTTCGACCAGGCGTCGCCGGGCACCAGACCCGAGGTTTTCCACACCACGTCGAACTGGCCGTCGGCGCGCACTTCGCCGATGAACACCGGCTTGGTGATGTGGTGGTTGGGGAGCATCTCGGAGATGCCGCCGGTGAGGTTCGGCACCTTGACCCCGATGATCGCGTCGATGACCTTGTCGGGATCGGTCGTGCCGGCCTTCTTCACCGCCTCGACCCACATGGCGAAACCGATCACGTGCGCTTCCATCGGATCGTTGGTGACGCGCTTCGGATTCTTGATGAAGGCCTTCCATTTGGCGATGAACTCCTTGTTGGCCGGGGTATCGATGGACTGGAAGTAGTTCCAGGCCGCGAGGTGGCCGACGAGGGGCTTGGTGTCGAGGCCGGCGAGCTCTTCCTCGCCGACCGAGAACGCGACGCTCGGGATGTCGGTCGCCTTGATGCCTTGGTTGGCGAGCTCCTTGTAGAATGGCACGTTGGCGTCGCCGTTGATGGTGGACACGATCGCCGTCTTCTTGCCGGCAGTGCCGAACTTCTTGATCTCGGCCACGATGGTCTGCCAGTCGGCATGCCCGAACGGCGTGTAGTTGATCATGATGTCTTCTTGCTTCACGCCCTTCGACTTCAGATAGGCTTCCAGGATCTTGTTGGTGGTACGCGGATAGACGTAGTCGGTGCCGGCGAGCACCCAGCGCACGACCTTCTCTTCTTTCATCAGGTAGTCGACGGCCGGGATCGCCTGCTGGTTCGGGGCGGCGCCGGTGTAGAACACGTTGCGCTCGCTTTCCTCGCCCTCGTATTGCACCGGGTAGAAGAGGATATTGTTGAGCTCCTTGAACACCGGCAGCACGGACTTCCGCGACACCGAGGTCCAATTGCCGAACACGGCAACGACTTTGTGCTTGGTGATCAGCTCGCGCGCCTTTTCGGCGAACAGCGGCCAGTTCGAGGCCGGATCGACGACAACCGGCTCGAGCTTCTTGCCGAGCAAGCCGCCCTTCTTGTTCTGCTCCTCGATCAACATGAGCATCACGTCCTTCAGCGTAGTCTCGCTGATGGCCATGGTGCCGGAGAGCGAATGCAGAATTCCGACCTTGATGGTCTCTTGGCCGACCGCCGGAGCGGCGGCCAGCGCATACGCGGCGGCACCGAAAGCGACGGCGCCGAACGCGCGACGGGAGAACAGTTTCAGCATGTGGTTTCCCTCTCGAGGTAAAGCGCACGCGCGACCCCCGTCCCGCGTGCTCGTTTCACGGAATTGCAATGCACATGCCAGCGGCAGCAGGCCGCAAACGCCTTGAATTTCCTGGATTCGTGGAGATGCCAGCCTAATTATTGATCAGGTAATTCGCAATTGCCTAATAAATAGGCTAAGTCAAAGAGTTGCCAGCGCGAACCCTGCGGTCACGATCGCCGCGCCCACGAGACGCAGCGCGGCGCTGGCGAACGCGAGCCTGCCAAGCGTGAGACCGATCGCAACGCCGGCCGCATGGATCATCGCGGTCGCGAGCGCGAACCCGGCCACATGGGGTGCGGCGTCGGCGCCATGGGGCAGCTCGGCGCCATGGGCGTGGCCGTGGAACACGGCGAAGACGCCGACCAGCGCCATGGCAAGCGCCACCGGCTTGCCCAGCGCCAGCGCGACCGGGAGCGAGATCGCGATCACCGAGGCCAGGATCCCGTACTCGGTGCCGGGGAGCGGCAGGCCGGCTAACCCGGCGAGCGCGGCCAGCACCATGACGGCCACGAAGGTCCCCGGCACCAGCCAGAGCGCACGGCCGCCGAGCTGCGCCGCCAAGAGACCGACCGCGACCATGGCGAGCAGATGGTCGAGCCCGCTCAAGGGATGCAGGAATCCGGACGAGAAGCTGAACGCGGCGCTTACGCCGGTATGGGCGTAAGCCGCGCCCGGCAGCAGAGCGAGGATCGTCGAAGCGAGAAGAACGAGGCGGCGCGCGTTCATCGTGTCACCCTTAAAGTCGGCGGCCGGCAGCGGGCGTAAGCAACAATAGTTTCTCGCAGAGCCACTTGCAAATGCCGTGCAATCTCCCTGCCAGGGTTTAAGAGCGCTTGAGCGCACCCGCAAGGCGTTCGAGCGCGCCGTCCAAGGTCTCGTCCTTCTTGGCGAAGCAGAAGCGCACCACGCTTTTCACCGGGTCCTCGGCATAGAAGGCCGAGACCGGGATCGCCGCCACCTTGTGCTCGACCACGAGCCGCTTGCAGAAGCTCTCGTCGTCCACGTTCAGGCCGAGCGGGCCCAAGTCCACGCTCACGAAGTAGGAGCCCTGGCTCTCCAGCACCGGAAACCCGATCTGTTTCAGGCCCTTGGTGAATCGGTCGCGGGAGCGCTGCAGGCCGCGCCGCATGCCCTCGAAATAGCCGTCGTCCTTGGCCAGGCCATAGGCGACCGCGGTCTGCAGGTTCGGCGGCGTGGTGAAGGTGATGAATTGGTGGGCCCGCGCCAGCACCCGCAAGATCTCCGGGGCCGCGCAGACGAAGCCGACCTTCCAGCCGGTGAGCGAGAATATCTTGCCGGCGGAGCCGATCTTGACGGTGCGGCCGCGCATGCCGGGCAAGGCCAGCATCGAGAGGTGCCGGCGGCCGTCGAACACCACGTGCTCCCACACTTCGTCGCAAACGATGATGCTGTCATGCGCCATGCAGAAATGCGCGAGCAGCGATAGCTGATCGGCCCCATAAACGGTGGCGGTCGGATTGAGCGGGTTGTTGAACAACACCAGCTTGGTGCGCGGCGTGAACGCTTGGCTGAGTATTTCCTCGTCGAACCGCCAGTCCGGCGGCTTGAGGCGCACGAGCCGCGGCACCCCGCCCGCGCGCTGCACCAGCGGCAAATAGACGTCATAGAGCGGCTGGAACAGCACGACCTCGTCGCCGGGCTCGATCAGCGCGAGCATGGCGCCGGCGAGCGCCTCGGTAGCGCCCGAGGTGATCATCACCTCGGTCTCGGGATCGAGCTCGAGCCCCTGCCAGTGGCGATAGTGCGCGACCACGGCGCGGCGGAGCTCCGGCA
>JAHFPN010000222.1 GCA_023269635.1 Hyphomicrobiales bacterium
CCGCATATCGCGCCCGTGCATTCGCGCGAGGAGCTGATCTTTCTCCTTTCGCGCGCCTCCGAGCTCGAGCACGGCGTCGCCTGCATCTATCTGTTCGCCGCCTATTCGCTGAAGAGCGACGCGAGCGAAGGTGGGATGACACCGCTAGAAGCGGAGATCGTCCGCCGCTGGAAGCGGAAGCTCGTCGCGGTCAGCGTCGAGGAGATGCTGCACCTCGCCCAGCTCACCAATATCCTGACCGCGGTCGGGGGTGCCCCGCATTTCAAGCGGCCGAATTTTCCGCTGCCGCTCGCCGCGCTCCCGCTCGGCGACCACATGTCGCTCGAGCCGTTCTCCGAGGCGACGCTCGAGCGCTTCATGTCGGTGGAAATGCCCGAGCCCGGCCTGTTGCCGCCGGCGGAGCAGGCCGAGGCCGACGCCGTGCGCGCGCGCGTGCACGCGCGCGAGGGCGAGCGCAAGCGCCGCGCCCCCGTTCGCTCGGCGAAGGAGAATCCGTTCGACGTGGATTTCCAGACCCAGGCCGAGTTCTATCACAAGATCATCGGCGGATTCACTTGCATGCCGGAGCCGGAGCTGTTCATCGGCCCGCCCGAGGCGCAGGCCAATGCGCGCTTCGTCGATCTCGCCGGCAAGCTGGTCTCGGTTTCCGGTGCGCAATCCGCGCGCGCGGCGCTCGAAATGGTGATCGAGCAGGGCGAGGCGCCGACCGCCGCGCACCCGGACGCGCACTTCTGGGTATTCCGCGCGATCTACCACGAATACCTGGAGGCGGTGCGCGCGGCGAAGAGCGCAGGCCGCGTGTTCGACCCGGTGCGGCCGGTAGTGCCCAATCCCATGACCCGGTTCTACGACGAGCTTAGCGGCGGCACCGTGATCTCGGACCCGCTCACCCACGAGGTCGCCGACCTTTGCAACGTCGCCTACGACACGATGCTCTTGATGCTCGTGCGCTTCTTCGCGCACACGGAGGAATCCGAGGGCGAGCTCGAGCAGCTCGCAGCGGCCACGCTCCGGCTCATGACCAACGTGCTGCGCCCGCTCGGCGAGGCGCTCGCCAAGATGCCGGTCGGCCATGCCGCGCTTTTCGCCGGCAAGACCGCGGGTGCCGGCTTCGGCTATAACCGCGACATTCATCTGCTTCCGCATCAGCGCTCGGCCTGGGTGTTCTTCGGCGAGCGGCTGCGCGATCTCGCCGGCCGCGCCACCCGGCTCAGCGCATCGCGCTCGCACCGGCTGCCGCGCGAGATCGAGGAGGCGACCGCCGGCTTGCAGGCGCTGGCCGTGAAGTTCGCGCCCGTGGACCGGCCGTGGAACGCCGACGCGGAGCTTGCCGAATTTCGCGCGCTCGAGGGCCGGCAACGGCGCGCGATCAAGCCCACGCTGCACGGGCCGCTGCTGGTCACCAACGTGGACCGGTTCGAAAACTCGCGCGGCGAGGCGCTGCACACCAGCCCGGAAATGGCGCTCTGCCGCTGCGGCGCCTCGAAGACCAAGCCCTATTGTGACGGCACCCACACCCGCATCGGCTTCACCAGCGAGCGCGATGCGAGCCGCACGCCCGACGGCGTCGTCGACTATGCCGGCGCCGAAATCGTCGTGCATTTCAACAAGCTGCAATGTTCCGCGGCCGAGGAATGCGCGCGCGGCCTGCCCGAGGTGTTTCGCCACGGCGAGAAGCCCTGGATCCAGCCCGAGCGCGCCGACGCCGAGCAGCTCATCGCGGTGATCGGCCGCTGCCCCTCGGGCGCGCTGCGCTACACGCGGCGCGGCAAGCATGGCCCCGAGCATCACCACGCGCCGCGCATCCGCATCCGCAAGCATGGGCCGTACGAAGTGGATGGCCCGATCGCGCTCCGCACCACGGAATGGTGCGCGGGCGCCTCGCAAGTGCACTATGCGCTCTGCCGCTGCGGCGCCTCCAAGAACAAGCCGTTCTGCGACGGCTCGCACTGGAAGGCGAAGTTCCGCGACGAGAACAACTGAACGGCGTCAGGGCAGAGCGCGATGAGCGGTTCGCACTGGCGTCCTTTGCAGAAGATCGACTTCGGTCGTTTGCGCGAAGCGCGCGCGCACGCGCACCAGGCGGTGCAGTGGCTGGCGCGCGCGGCTTACGCCTATATTCCGAACCGCCCGGACCACAGCCAATCGAACCTGGGCTGGGACGACGCGCTCGACGGTTTCGTCACCCATCCGCTCAAGGATGGCCTCAGGCTCGGCCTTCGCATCCCGGACCTCGCGCTCGTCTGCCTCGACGGGCAGGGCAAGGCCGCGGCGACGCTCGCGCTCGATGGCCGGCGCGAGCAGGACGCCCGCGCTTGGCTCGGCGAGCAGCTTAGCGCGCGCGGCTTAGAGGCGCGCCTGCTCGACACCACCAAGCTCCCGTACGAAATTCCAACCCATGCGCTCGCAAGCGGCGCCGCCTATGACGCGGCCGGGCAGGCGCCCGCCTTGCGCGAGCTAGCGGCCTGGTTCGCCAACGCCAATTCCGCGATCGACCGTGTCCGCGCCGCGGCCGCGCGAGAGTTCAAAGCCTCGCCGGTGCGCTGCTGGCCGCATCATTTCGATCTCGCGACCCTGATCGTGGTGGCCGGCGAAGCCGAGAGCGGCCGCTCGGTGGGCGTCGGGCTCTCGCCCGGCGACCCGTCCTATGACGAGCCCTATTTCTACATCACACCCTGGCCCTATCCGGACCAGGCGAAGCTTGCAGACCTCCCAGGCCTCGGCCATTGGCACACGGAGGGCTATACCGCGGCGGTGGCGCGCGCCGAGCGCATTCTTGGCGCGAGAAATCCGCGAAGCGAAACGGATGCGTTTCTCGACGCCGCGGTCGCGGCCTCGATCAAGGCTTTGAGCTCGGTTCCCTCTTGAACCTCCCCCTGGAAGGGGAGGTCGGCGCGCGAAGCGCGCCGGGTGGGGGTCAATTCGATCCGACGGCGACCCCCTCCCTAACCCTCCCCCCTTCAGGGGGAGGAAATGATTTTTTCCTCGGCGCTCGCCGCTCAATCCACCGTGACGCCGCTCTGCTTGATCGGCGCCGCCCATTTCTCGATCTCGCTTTGCACGAACTTCGCGAGATATTCGGGCGTGGCGCGGTCATTGGACACGACTTGCGCGCCCATCGCCGCCAGCCGCTCGCGCACCGCCGGCGTATTGATCGTCTGCACGATGGCGCTGTTAAGTTTCTTGACGATCGG
>JAHFPN010000089.1 GCA_023269635.1 Hyphomicrobiales bacterium
GATCGCCTCCGACGACAACGCCGACGTGCCGGCGCTCAAGGGCTGGCGGCGGGAGCTGTTCGGCGAGCAGGCGCTGAAGCTCAAGCGCGGCGAGCTGGCGCTCGCGGTGGAGCAGGGCCTCGTGGTGCCGGTCGAGCGCTAGAGATCGGCGAGCAACGCGGCCTCGAAGCGCGCCGCATACTCGGCCCAGGAAATCCCCTGCTGCAGCTTCAGCGCCGCCTGGTGCTGACGCCGCCAGAGCGCGTCGTCGGAGAGGAGCGCCAGCGTCGCCTCGGCGAAGGCTTGCGGATCGCCGCGAATGAAGCCGGTTTCTCCGTCGATCACCCGCTCGGGCAACACCGCGACCGGCGCAACCACGCACGGCACGCCGAGCGCCTGCGCCTCGGCCAGCGAAAGACAAAACGCCTCGGTCTTGTGCCCGAGATAAGGCATGACCCGCGCGCGCCGCATTGCCGCGATCAGCTCGCCACGGGCCGCGGTCGAATGGATACGGATCGACGCCCGCGCCGCATCGGGGACGCGCGTCGGCAGCACCACGCCGGCCCAAGCGCGCCAAGGGTCATCTCCGGGCTTGAGGTCGTGGATGGCATAGACGTGCAGGACCGCATCGGGCCGCTGCGGAAGAATGCGCTCGATCCAGATTTCTGCGAGCGCGAGCAGATTGCGCGCCGGGTTCGAGGCGAAGATCGCCGCGGGCGGCGGCGGGGCGGCGAGCGGCGCGAGGCCGCGGACGTCGTCGGGAAGCCCGAGCGGAATCTTCACGATCGCCCGTCGCCGCGGCAGCAGCCGAGAATATTCCCGGACTTGGTAGTCGCTGGCCACCAGCGGAATCGGCCGGTACCGCCACATCAGCGGCAATTGCTTGTAGTGGCGCAGGTTATTCGGCCGCCACAGCGACCACACCGCGAGCCGGCGCGGCCGCGGCACGAGACGAAAGAGCCGCGGATGCTGCACCGGGAGGAAGAGATCGCAAGTCTCCGGCGCCGCTTGCGATAGCGGAATCCAGCGCACGCCCTCGTACTCGATCGGCGCGGCGCAATCGTTGATTACCGTCACGGCGTGGCCGCGCTTCGCCATCGCGCGCGCGAAACGGATTACCGAGGACTCGGTGCCGCCGAGCGGCCTCCGCTCGAGATCGCGGCCGTCGTAACGACGCGTGTCGTCGGCGATGACGATCGATGCCATGCGGGCGCTCTACGCAAATACAGACAGCACTTAGCCCATCAGGATCGCGCTGTCGCGTCCGATCAGTTTGCCGAGCTGACGCAAGCGGCTCTTCAGCCGGTCGCCGGCGAGCGCGGAGAGATCGCGCCCGAGCTTCAATTGAAGCTTGCCGCCCTCGACCACCATCGGCGTGCGCGGCAGCACCCCGGGCATCGCGGCCGACACGATATAGGCGACGCGCATGGCGGCCCCGAGAATGCGCGCGCGGTCTAGGAGCCGCGTGGTGGCGAGCTCGCGCAACCGCGGCGACAGATCTTCATCATCGTCGATGCCGGCATGGCGGAAATAGACCGCGAGCGCGAGGAAAGCGCGGCCCGGATGGTCGATATCGACGAAGGCGGCGTGCGCGATGATGTTCAGCGACTGCTCGCCGCGATAGTCCGGATGCGCGCGCCAGCCGATATCCGCGAGCAGGCACGCGGCCTGGCGCAGCCGGCGCTCGGCCGGCCGCTCCTCGATCCCGGTCGAAGCCATGAAGCGGTCGGTCCAGTCCACCAGCTCCTCGCCGTGGCGCGGCGAGCGCGAGCGCAGGAGATTGAGGTCGCGCGCCGCCGAGATCAGCGGGTCTTTGCGGCGCTCGCGGGCGTCGAGCAGATCGTGCAGGAGACCCTCGCGCAGGCCGAGCGCCGAGACCACGAGCTCTTTCGGCTTGCCGATCCGCACCACCTGCTCGAGCACCGCTGCGCCGAACGGCAACAGCGGCCGCCGGGCCGCGGACACCACGTCGATCCGCGACAGCGTCTCGGGATCCACGCGATGCACCAGGCGCGCGAACTCGTTCGCCTCGCGCGCCGGAATCGTGTAGCCGTGGGTCACGTGCAGCGGATAGCCGCTCTGCCACATGTGCAGCCGCGCCATGGCGCGCCAGGTGCCGCCCACCATGTAGAAGGTGCGACCCTCGAGCGCCTTCATCGCGGGCTCGCCGGAAAGCGCGCGCTTCACGATCTTCTCGGCCTTGTCGAGGTCGTCCCCGGAAGCGTCGGCGAGCGCGAGCGTGCCGAGCGGAAGCGTGGTGCCGGCGCCGATCCGCTCGCCGTCGATGTCCACGAGCTCGAGCGAGCCGCCGCCGAGGTCGCCGACGATGCCGTCGGCTTCGCGCACACCGGAAAGGACTCCGAGCGCCGCGAGCCGCGCTTCCTTCCTTCCGGAGAGCGTCTCGACCGGCGTGCGGCAGGCGGCCTCGGCCTGGCGTATGAATTCGGCGCCGTTCTTGGCCTCGCGCACGGCCGCGGTCGCGACTGCGTAGATGTTCTCGACCTCCATGATCTCGCAAAGCACGCGAAAGCGCCGGAGCGCCGCGAGCGCTTTCCGTATGGCGTCGGCGGGAAGGCGCTTGGTCGAGGCGACTTCACGCCCGAGCCCGCAGAGAATCTTTTCGTTGAAGACCGGCGTCGGGCTCCGGGTCAGCCCCTCGTAGACCACGAGGCGGACCGAGTTGGAGCCGATATCGATGACGGCGACGGGTCGAAGGCGCGGCAGCCGGCCGAGCGCCGCGAGCGGCGAGCCGTCATGCTCGCTCGGCGCGACGGACAAGGCTGCGGGGGGACGAGTCTTTAAGAGATTTGCCACGGCCCGATAGGCTCGGGTTGGTCATGAAGTAGCGGTGGGCGTTGAACGATTCGTCGCCAGGCGCCGGGACTATGCGGGTCGAGGTCCCGTCGGGCAAGACCCGCCAGCTTTGTTCGTTATCTTTCAGATTCGCCACCATGATCTGGTCGAGCACCTGCTGGTGCACGGTGGCATTGAGAATCGGGCACATCACCTCCACGCGGCGGTCGAGATTGCGCGGCATCAGGTCGGCCGAGGAGATGTAGACCGGCGCCTTGGGGTGTGGCAGGCCGTGACCGCCGCCGAAGCAATAGATGCGGCCGTGCTCGAGGAAGCGGCCGACGATCGATTTCACCCGGATGTTGTCGGACAGGCCGGGGACCCCGGGCCTCAAACAGCAGATGCCGCGCACCACGAGGTCGATCGGCACCCCGGCGCGGCTCGCGGCATAAAGTGCGTCGATCACCTGCGGGTCGACCAGCGCGTTGACCTTGGCCCAGATCGCGGCCGGCCGGCCGGCGCGGGCGTGAGCGATCTCCTCCTCGATATGCGCGAGAACGCGCTTTCTCAAGTCGACCGGCGACACCACCATGCGCTCGAGGCCGGCGGGCTCCGCGTAGCCGGTGATGAAATTGAAGATGCGCGCGACGTCGCGCGCGATCACCGGGTCGGAGGTGAAGAACGACAAGTCGGTATAGGTGCGCGCGGTGATCGGATGATAATTGCCGGTTCCCACGTGCACGTAGCTCGCCAGATCCTTGCCCTCGCGGCGCAGCACCAACGAGAGCTTGGCGTGGGTCTTGAGCTCGAGGAAGCCGAACACGACCTGAACGCCGGCGCGCTCAAGGTCGCGGGCCCAGCGGATGTTCGCCTCCTCGTCGAAGCGGGCTTTCAGCTCCACGAGCGCGGTCACCGATTTTCCGGCTTCGGCCGCTTCCGCAAGCGCGCGCACGATCGGACTGTCGGCGGAGGTGCGGTAGAGCGTCTGCTTGATCGCCACCACGTCCGGATCGCGCGCGGCCTGAGTCAAGAATTGCACCACGACGTCGAACGACTCGTAGGGGTGGTGCACCACCAGATCCTTCTGGCGGATCGCGGCGAAACAGTCGCCGCCCTGGTCGCGAATGCGCTCTGGAAAACGCGGGTTGAACGGCGGAAATTTCAAGTCGGGCCGGTCGAGCGCGACGAGTTGGCCGAGCTCGTTCAGCGCCAGCACGCCCTCCACCACGAAGATTTCCTCATCGACGACGCCGAGCGCGCGCGCCACGAACGCGCGCAGCTCCTCCGGCATTGCCGCCTCGAGCTCAAGCCGGATGACGGAGCCTCGCCGGCGGCGCTTGAGCGCGCTCTCGAACAGGCGAACGAGATCTTCGGCCTCTTCCTCGACCTCGATGTCGCTGTCGCGCAGGATCCGAAACGCGCCCTGACCGCGCACGGCATAGCCGGGAAACAGGCGGCCGATGAAGAGGCCGATCGCGGTCTCGAGCGCAACGAGGCGCGCGGGCGTGTCCGCGGCGCCGTCCGGCAAGCGGATGAAACGCTCGATCTTGGCCGGAACACGGATCAGCGCGTTCATGCCGCGGCCGTCGGAGCTGCGCGCGAGCTGCAGGGCAAGCGAAAAGCCGAGATTGGGAATGAACGGGAACGGATGCGCCGGATCGATGGAGAGCGGGGTCAACACCGGAAAGATGTGATGCAGGAAATGGCTCTCGAGCCAGGCGCGGTCCTCGCGCGCAAGCTCGGGGCCATCCGCCAGCACGATGCCTTTGTCGGCGAGCGCCTGGCGCAGCAGGCGCCATTGCGCCTGCTGATCGGAGGCGAGCTTCGCAACTTCGTCCGCGATCGCGATCAGTTGCTCGGCCGGGCTCAAGCCGTCCGGGCTTGCGGCCGTCACCGCCTCGCGCACCTGGCCCTTGAGCCCGGCCACGCGCACCATGAAGAATTCGTCGAGGTTGTCGGCCGAGATCGAAAGAAAGCGGAGCCGCTCCAAGAGCGGATGGTTGGGATTGGCCGCCTCCTCGAGCACCCGGCGATTGAATTGCAGCCAGGAGAGTTCCCGGTTGATGAAGCGCTTGGGACTGGTGGCGAGATCGGCCGCGTTCAGGTCGGATTCCTCCGCCGGCGCCGGTACGACCTCGGCGCGCAAGCTCCGAACGGCACTCTCACCGGGCGCCATCTTCTTCCCTGATTTCTGCTGCTGGACCCGCATTGTATGGATCGCCTACGCGAAAGTCTCATGACAATTGCATGACAAGATAAAGGACTGCGGTAAAAAATGAATTCTATTCCTGGCGCAGCACCTCGGAAGCGAGCACGCGGGTAACCGCGCGGCCGCGGGAAAGCGCCGCGGCATCGAGCCGGGCGACGATCGCCTCGACCGCGGCAAGCGACCGCTCGATGCGCGGCACGAGAAAAGAGACCACATCCGCATCGATCTTGAGCTGGCGGTCGGCGAAGAGCTTGACCAACACGGCGGCAATCAGGGCATCGTCCGGCGGCGCCAGCGTGACCACCGAAATCGCGCGCAGACGCGAGGCGAGGTCGGCGAGCCCGAAAGCGCCCCGGTCCAGGCGCTCGCGCGAGGTGAGCAATAGGAACGCGCGCTGTTCGCGCGCGAGATTGAGAAGATGAAAGAGCGCCGGCTCCTCTACCTCGCCGGCCGCAAGGTCCTCGATCACCAGCGCGCCGGTGGCGAGCGCCCCGGGCACGCCGGCCGGGGACAGCGCTTTCGCCGCGACGATGCGCGCGCCCGCGCGCTCGGCCCAGATCGCGGCCAGATGGCTCTTGCCGGCGCCGGCGGGCCCGATGATCGCCGCATTCGGACTGGGCCAATCAGGCCAGCGCTCGATCAGCGCAAGCGCGGCCGCATTGGCCGGACTTTCCAAAAAATCGTCGCGGCGGAAGCTCTCCGCGTGCGGCAGATCGAGCGCGAGCTGGCGGGCTCCCTCCCCGCGCATGGCTCAGCCTTCCCCTGGATGGTGGCGCCGGCGCGGCTCGCCGGTATAGAGCGGGCTCGCCAGGTACTGCGCGAGCGCGAAACGCACGAGCACGCCGGTCGCGGCCGCGAGCGGCACCGCCAGCATCAGCCCGACGAAGCCGAACAAGTAACCGAACGCGAACAACGCGAACATCAGCCACACCGGGTGCAGGCCGATGCTCTCGCCCACGAGCTTGGGCGAGAGGATATAGCCCTCGACAAATTGGCCGATCAGGAAAACGCTGGCCACAACAACGATCCAGTTCAGGTCCGGCCAGAACTGCACCACCGCTACTCCGGTCGCCACCACGAGCCCGAACAGCGATCCGACGTAGGGAACAAAGGTGAGGAGCCCGGCGATCACGCCGATGAGCAGACCGAAGCTGAGCCCGATCGCGGTGAGCGAGACCGAATAGAAAGCGCCGAGGATCAGGGCGACGCTCGCCTGGCCGCGCACGAAGCCAGCGATCGCGTTGTCCATGTCGCGCGCGAGCTTGCGAATGGTTTCGCGGTTCCGGCGCGGCAGCCAGGAATCGATCTGCTTCACCGTCTTCGGCCAGTCGAGCAGCATGTAGGCGGCGACCACCGGCGTCACGATCACGATCGAGAACACGGAAATCAGCGCGCGCCCGCCGGACCAGAGCGAGGTCAGGAAGGTGCCGAGCCAGCCCGCGCCCTGGGTCACGAGGTCACCGACTGACTTCTGTAAGTCCGGCAGGCGATCGCCGAGCAAACGTTGGAGCCACTCCTTGTTCTCGGGGGTGATCAACAGTTCCTGCAAGCGGACGATGTATTGGGGCAGCCGCTGGATGAAGCCGAACAGCTGACTCGAGAGGATCGGAACCAGCGCGATCGCGACGATCAAGAACACGAACAGGAAGATGAGCAGAATGATCAGCGTCGCCACCAGCCGGTCCACGCCCAGACGCTCGAGCCGGTCGGCAACCGGGCTCAGGAAATAGGCGAGCGCGATGCCGGCGACGAACGGCAGCATCACCTCGTGCAGGACCCAGAAAATCAGGATGAAGGCGACGAGCGCCCCGACCCAGAACATCACCTGCCGCTGCAAACTCATGCGCTTCACGCCCTCGGGCTCGTCCGCGCCGCGTTCAGGACGCCATGTGGCGCGTCCAGGCCGCGAGATAGGCCGCCGCGGAAAGGCCCGTCAAGGCGGCGACCACGATCACCGCCGCATCCAGTGCCTGGCCGAGCGCAAAGCCGAAGCCGCTCGATGCCAGCACCAGCGCCGCGAGCAGTATCTGCGCCATAGTGTTGAGCTTGGAGACCGTGAACGGCTGGATGGTGAGCGGCTTGCCCACGATCCAGGCCACCACCACGGCGCCCACGATCATGATGTCGCGCGACACCACCGCGATCACGATCCAGCGCGGCAGTAGACCCGCGATCCCGAGCGTGACGTAGATCGAAACCAGGAGCGCCTTGTCGGCGAGCGGATCGAGATAGGCGCCGAACTCGCTCGCGGCGCTCAGCTGCTTAGCGAGAAATCCGTCCACGGCGTCGGAGATGGCGGCGATCACGAACAGCCAGAAGGCGAACTGCATCTGCCCCGAGATGATCGCCCAAACGACGATCGGCACCAGCACGATGCGCAAGGTGGTGACGATATTGGGGAGATTCACGCCTGCTCGCCCTCGCTAGCGCCGGACATAGACTGCCATGGCGCTTCTGCCAAGCGCGCCCGACGCAGCCCCACGCTTCGTCTTGCACCGCACTCCCGTTCGGGTTACCCCCGCGCGGAGGCAAGAGATGGCGGATGCCAAAGGGCTCAGCTACCGAGATGCCGGGGTCGATATCGATGCCGGCAACCGCCTGGTCGAGCTGATCAAGCCGCTGACGCGCACCACCGCGCGCGCGGGCGCCGACGGCGAAATCGGCGGCTTCGGCGGCCTTTTCGACCTCAAGCAAGCCGGCTTCCGCGATCCGCTGCTGGTCTCCTCCACCGACGGCGTCGGCACCAAGCTCAAGCTCGCGATCGAGAGCGGCCGCCACGAGGCCATCGGCATCGATCTGGTGGCCATGTGCGTGAACGATATCGTCGTGCAGGGCGCCGAGCCGCTGTTCTTTCTCGACTATTTCGCCTGCGGGAAGCTCGAGCCGGCACGCGCCGCGAAAATCGTGGCCGGCATCGCCGAGGGCTGCCGGGAAGCGGGCTGTGCGCTGATCGGCGGCGAGACCGCGGAAATGCCGGGTCTTTACGCCGCCGAGGACTACGATCTCGCCGGCTTTTCCGTGGGCGCGGTCGAGCGCGACAAGCTCCTGCCCCGGTCGGACATCGCGCCCGGCGACGTTATCCTCGGTATCCCCGCATCCGGCGTTCATGCCAACGGCTTTTCGCTGGTGCGGAAGGTGATCGCGGCCGCCGGACTGAAGCTTGATTCGCCGGCGCCGTTCGCGCCCGGCCAGTCGCTCGGCGTTGCGCTGCTCACGCCCACCCGCATCTATGTCCGCTCGGTACTCGCCGCGCTCAAAGCGACGCCCGGCATCAAGGCGCTCGCGCACATCACCGGCGGCGGGTTCGTGGACAATATCCCGCGCGTGCTGCCAGAAGGCACCGCGGCCCATGTCGCTTTGCGCGCGGTGCCGGTGCTGCCGGTGTTCCGGTGGCTCGCGCACGCCGGCAAGATCGGTGAGCGCGAGATGCTGCGCACGTTCAATTGCGGGATCGGCCTCGTGGTGATCGCCGAGGCGCGGCGCGCGGAGATCGTGGCCGGCGCCCTGGTCGAAGCCGGCGAGCAGGTGGTCCGCCTCGGCGAAGTCGTCGCCGCCGAAGGCGCGCCCAAAGTCGAGTTCGACGGCAAGCTCGCGCTCGAATCATGAGCGAGGCGAGGAAGCGGGTCGGCGTCCTGATTTCCGGCCGCGGCTCCAACATGGCGGCATTGATCGAGGCCGCCCGCGCCGCGGACTATCCCGCCGAGATCGCGCTCGTGATCTCGAACCGTCCGGACGCGGCCGGGCTCGAGACCGCGGCCAAGCAGGGCATCGCCACCCGGGTGGTCGATCACAAGCAGTTCGAAAGCCGCAATGACTTCGAGGCCGAGCTCTACGAGGTGCTCGCGCGCGCGCGCATCGATATCGTTTGCCTCGCCGGATTCATGCGCGTCTTGACGCCCTCGTTCGTGGAACGCTGGCGCGGGCGGATGCTGAACATCCACCCCTCCCTGTTGCCCGCACTCAAGGGCCTCAACACCCACGCCCGCGCGCTCGCGACCGGCGTCAAGATGCACGGCTGCACCGTGCACTTCGTGGTGCCGGAGCTCGATTCCGGCCCGATCATATTGCAGGAACCCGTGCCCGTGCTCGAAGGCGATAGCGAGGAGAAACTGGCCGCGCGGGTGCTCGCGGCCGAGCACCGGATTTATCCGGCGGCGCTTCGTCTGGTCGCCGAAGGCAAAGCCGGCCGCGGCTAGTGGCGGCGCTGCGTCCTGCTGCGCTGGTCCTGAGCATGACGCGACGGAAATTCGACCTGCGGCGACTCGACGATCAGCGGCGCTTCGAGTGCGCGCTTGTGGCGCGCGTGGCGGATCCACCAGGCCGTGGCGACCACGAACGCGGCACCGACCGCAGCGGCCCAGTAATGCAGCGTCGCGACCAACTCGGGCGTGAGCCAGATCAACAAGGCGGCGTCTTTGATGATGATGTCCCCGGCGACCCACCCGAGCAACGCGGCCCCGGCCCAGACCAGGATCGGGAAGCGATCGAGCAGCAGCATCAAGACCGCGCTGCCGGCGATGATCAGCGGAATGCTCGTGGTCAAGCCGAAGATAATCAAAGTTGCCTTGATGACCACGGCATGTGCCACATCGACGCGCGAGGCGGCGATGTCGGCCGAGGCCGCGATGGCGATGACATTGTCGAGGCTCATCACGATGTCGGCGATCGCGACGATGCGCACCGCGCGCCAGAGATTGTCGGCGGCCGCGATC
>JAHFPN010000223.1 GCA_023269635.1 Hyphomicrobiales bacterium
GGGGAAACAGAAGGTAGGCGAGGAGCAGAACGAATGCGACGTGGGTGTAACGTAGCGGCTGGGTCGGGACGATGTCGTAGGCGGCGTAGAGGTGGAACAGCGACATCGCGACCGCGATCACGGTGACGATCCTGCCGGCCCAGCCCGCGAGCCGGTTGGTGACGCCTTCCTCGCTCTCGACGAATGCCTCGGCCTTGCGGATCGCCTCCTCGGAGACCGCAGGCTCGGCCGGGTCGGCCCCCGGCCTCGGTTCTTCGGCCATCCCGACGACCCTCCCCAGGCCGCAATGCGGTGCCGATTAGGCACGCCTTTGTCGGAAACGCCAGTATTTTGGGGAAGTTATCCTTTGGTCCAAGCCGGCCGGCGCGCCGCGCCGGCCTTACGCAATTAACCATACGGCAACGGGATCGCGGCGATATTCGCCTCCAAACCACGCTCCGAATTCGATGATCGAGATTTTCGGCGATCCTGCAACCTGGCTGACCTGGCCGCTCGCGGCCGCGGTCGGCGCGTTGCTTGTCGCCGCCGGCCTCGGCGTTGCGGCCTACCGGCTCGCGCGGCAGAACGCGCGCTTTGCCGCCGCGCTCAACAACATGTCCACCGGCTTGTGCATGTTCGACGCCGCGACCCGCATCCAGGTCGTGAACAAGCGCTACCTCGACATGTACAAACTCTCGCCCGCGGTCGTGACGCCGGGCTGCACGCTGCGACAGCTGCTCGAGCATCGCAAGGCGACCGGGTTATTGGTCGGCGACGTGGACAAGTACTATCGCGACATTCTCGACATGGTTGCCCAGGGCAAGACTTCCACCTGGCGGGTGCAGACCGGCAATGGCCGCTGGATCCACGCCGTCAATCTTCCGATGCCTGGCGGCGGCTGGATCACGACGCACGAGGACATCACCGAGCAACAGCAGATCGAGAAACAGCGCGACGAGATGGCGGCGCAGCAGAACCGCCGCGCCGCGATCGACGCCGCGATCTCCGAGTTCCGCGGGCGGGTCGACGCGCTGCTGAAGACCGTGGGCGACAGCGCCGGCGCCATGCGTGCGACCGCGACCGCGCTTTTGACCGCTTCGGGCGAGACCTCGCGCCACGCCGAGAGCGCGGTTGCGTCCGCGGGCACGGCTTCGGGCAGCGTGCAGACCGCGGCAATCGCCGCCGACGAGCTCGCAAGCTCGATCGGCGAAATCAGCCGCCAGCTCGAACACGCCAACGAGGTGGTGCGCATGGCGGTATCCGAGGCCCAGGCCACCGACGGCGAGATCGAGGCGCTCGCAACCGCGGCGCAGAAGATCGGCGACGTGGTCAAGCTGATCCGCGACATTGCCGGCCAGACCAACCTGTTGGCGTTGAATGCCACGATCGAGGCCGCGCGCGCCGGCGAGGCCGGCAAGGGCTTCGCCGTGGTGGCGTCGGAAGTGAAGTCGCTCGCGGTGCAGACCGCGACCGCGACCGAGGAGATCGCGGGCCAGATCACCGCGGTGCAGGGTTCGACCACGGCCGCCGTGCAGGCGATCCGGCGCATGGCCGAGCGCATGCACGAGATCAATCGCTATGCTTCCGCCGTCGCCGCTTCGGTCGAGCAGCAGAGTGCGGCGACCAGCGAGATTTCCCATAACGTGGCGAGCGCCGCCAAGGGCACGGGCGTGGTCGCCTCGGTGCTCGACAAGGTCGCGGGCGCCGCGACCGAGACGCGCGCCTCGGCCGACAGCATGCTCGACGCGTCGCAGGCGGTGGAGAGCGCGCTTTCGAACCTGCGCGCTGAGGTCGGGGATTTTCTGAACAAGGTGGCGGCGTAAGCTTTTCGCCGTCATCCTGAGGTGCCGGCCGAAGGCCGGCCTCGAAGGATGACGGCGCCATCACCCTTCGAGGCTCGCTTCGCTCGCACCTCAGGGTGACGGCGCACGTTCACGCCTGACTCGCCGCCTCCTTGCCGAGCGCGGCCTGCGCCGCCGCCAGGCGCGCGATCGGCACGCGGAACGGCGAACACGACACATAGTCGAGCCCGGCCTCGGCGCAGAACCGGATCGAGTCCGGATCGCCGCCGTGCTCGCCGCAAATTCCCACTTTCAGCTCGCGCCGCACCTTGCGCCCGCGCTCGACGCCGATCCTGATCAGCTCGCCGACGCCCTCCCGGTCGATCGAGATGAAGGGATCGACCGCGAAAATGCCCTTGGCCGTGTAGGTGGCAAGGAAGCTCGCCGCATCGTCGCGCGAAATGCCGTAGGTGGTTTGCGTGAGATCATTGGTGCCGAACGAGAAGAACTCGGCGCTCTCGGCGATTTCCCCGGCGCGCAGGCAGGCGCGCGGCAGCTCGATCATGGTCCCGGTCTGATAGGCGAGCTTGACCCCGGTCTCGGCCGCGACCGCCTCGGCCATGGCGTCGATCCGCGCCTTCACCAGGTCGAATTCGGCCCGGGTCGCGATCAGGGGCACCATGATTTCCGGCACCACCGCGGCGCCGGTTGTCTTGGCGGCCTGCACCGCCGCTTCGAAGATCGCGCGCGCCTGCATCTCGGCGACCTCCGGGAACGCGATCGCGATCCGGCAGCCGCGGAAGCCGAGCATCGGGTTGAACTCCTCGAGCTCGTTCTTGCGGCGCTCGAGCTTCTTCGGGTCGGCGCCCATGCTCTTGGCGACTTCCGCGATCTCCGCGCCGGTGTGCGGCAGGAACTCGTGCAGCGGCGGGTCCAGCAGCCGGATCGTCACCGGCAGGCCGCGCATGATCTCGAAGATCGCGACGAAATCCTCCCGCTGCATGGGCAAGAGCTTGGCCAGCGCCTTGCGCCGGCCGGCCTCGTCGTCGGCCAGGATCATCTCGCGCACCGCGAGGATCCGGTTGGCGTCGAAGAACATGTGCTCGGTTCGGCATAGGCCGATGCCCTCGGCGCCGAAATTGCGCGCCACGCGCGCGTCCGCCGGGGTGTCGGCATTGGCGCGCACGCCGAGCTTGCGCACCCCGTCGGCCCAGCCCATGAGCGTCGCGAACTCGCCGGTGAGCTCCGGATCGAGCATCGGCACGCGGCCGAGCAGCACCTGGCCGCTCGAGCCGTCCACCGTGATGACGTCGCCCGCGTTCAGCGTCCGGCCGCCCGCGCTCATGCTGCGGGTCGCGTAATCGACGCGGATGGCGCCGGCGCCGGAGACGCAGG
>JAHFPN010000011.1 GCA_023269635.1 Hyphomicrobiales bacterium
TACTCAGCACGGACTAACCAAACCGGCCACGAATCGTATATGCGGGGCCGCGAATCTGTGATTCCAACGCCCAAGTCATGGATAGGGGATCGCCCATGGCAGCCACCTCGCCGAAAGCCGCGACCGTCACGCTCAAGCATCTCGCCGCCGACCTCGCCGAAAAGCACAAGATCGCGAAGAAGCAGGCCGAGACCATCCTGAACGACCTCGTCGATCTGATTACCGCCCAGCTCAAGAAGGGCACCCGCGTCCGCATGGTCGGCCTCGGCATCCTGCAGGTCCGGAATCGCGCCGCCCGCATGGGCCGCAACCCGGCCACCGGCGCGCCGATCCAGATCAAGGCGAGCAAGAAGGTCGCCTTCCGCGCCGCCAAGGAACTGAAGGAAGCGGTCTAAGTCTCCACGAGCTGACGCTACGGCTGCGCCCGATCGCGGGCGGCCTGCGCGTTCGCCCGCCTTCGCTAAAGCTACGGCGGGCAGCGCTCGCGCTAGGCTGGCTTGCCAACCGAAGCTGCGAAGCGCCAGCTGTCCGCCTTCGCTAAGGCTTCGGCGGACAACCCTCCGCTGCTTCGCAGCGGAGGTCGGTGGGCGGTGACGGGATCGAACCGCCGACCTTCTCGGTGTAAACGAGACGCTCTACCAGCTGAGCTAACCGCCCTACCTGAGCATTAGCGCCGCTCGCCTTCTCTGCGCAATGTCAGCAAAAACGAATGCTCCCGCCGAATGGGCGGGAGCATGAAACGACCGCGCTGCGGCTCAAACAGCGTCAGATATTGACCGCTTCCTTCAAGCCCTTGCCGGCGGAGAACTTCGGCGCCTTCGACGCCGGGATTTGCACGGGCTCGCCGGTGCGCGGGTTGCGCCCCTCGCGGGCCGCGCGATTGACGACGGTGAAGCTGCCAAACCCGATGAGTTTCACCTCGTCGCCGCGCTTGAGCGCGCCGGTGATGATGTCGAACGTCGCGTCCACCGCCGACGCGGCAGAGGTCTTGGTCAGTTTCGCCGTATCCGCGACTGCGGAGATCAGCTCATTCTTGGTCATCGGACGGATCCTTCTGTGGCCTCGGAAACCGTTGGATTCACTGCGAATCTCCGGCGAATCACCGGAAGCGCTGGTAGAATCACGCTTTGCCGGGCAATTGCAAGTCCGATCCGCGGCAAACCCGCGCCGTTGTTGAGTCTTCGGGGGGTCAGAGGTTAACGATCGGTTAACGCGCCCGGCGTCCGAAAATTGGCCGACCGGCCTAAGGCACTGTCCGAGAACTCAAATCTCGAAACTAGAGCGGCCGCCCTTGGGCGGCCGCGTTCTCACTGGTTTGCGAAATAAGATTGCGCGATGGCGCCGGGCCTCAAGCTCAGTGCGCCACCACGCCGGAGGCTTCGTCCTCGTCGGTGACCACGGGCTCGACCGGCTTCGCGCTCTCCTCGTCCCATTCGATCGGCTCGGGCTTGCGGGTGAGCGCATGGGCCAGCACCTCGTCCATGCGCGAGACCGGCACGATTTCCAGCCCGCCCTTGATGGTGTCGGCGATCTCCGAGAGGTCCTTGGCGTTTTCCTCGGGGATCAACACCTTCTTGATGCCGCCGCGCAGCGCCGCGAGCAACTTCTCCTTCAGCCCGCCGATCGGCAGCACGCGGCCGCGCAACGTGATCTCGCCGGTCATGGCGACATCCTTGCGCACCGGTATGCCGGTCATGACCGAAACGATGGCGCTGACCATGGCGATGCCCGCGGACGGGCCGTCCTTGGGCGTCGCGCCCTCCGGCACGTGCACGTGGATGTCGCGCTTCTCGAACAGGGGCGGCTTGATGCCGAAATCGACCGCGCGCGAGCGCACATAGGACGCCGCCGCCGAGATCGACTCCTTCATCACGTCGCGCAAGTTGCCGGTGACCGTCATGCGGCCCTTGCCCGGCATCATCACGCCTTCGATGGTGAGCAGCTCGCCGCCCACCTCGGTCCAGGCAAGGCCGGTGGCGACGCCCACCAGGTCCTTCTCCTCGATCTCGCCGTAGCGGAACTTCGGCACGCCCAGATACTTCTCCAGGCTGTCGGCGGTGACCGCGACCGACTGCTTCTTCTCCGCCATCAACTCCTTCACCGCCTTGCGGATTAGGTTGGCGAGCTCGCGCTCGAGGTTGCGCACGCCCGCCTCGCGCGTATAGCGGCGGATGATCGTGAGCAGCGCCTCCTGGTCGATCGACCATTCGGCCGATGCGACGCCGTGTTTGGTGAGCTGGTGCGGGATCAGATGCTTGCGCGCGATCTCGACCTTCTCGTCCTCGGTGTAGCCGGCGATGCGAATGACCTCCATCCGGTCCAAGAGCGCCGGCGGGATGTTCAGCGTGTTCGCCGTGGTGATGAACATCACGCTCGAAAGGTCGTAGTCGACCTCGAGATAGTGGTCGTTGAAGGTGTGGTTCTGCTCGGGGTCGAGCACTTCCAGGAGCGCCGAGGACGGATCGCCGCGGAAGTCGGCTCCCATCTTGTCGACTTCGTCGAACAGGAACAACGGGTTCGACTTCTTGGCTTTGCGCATGGACTGGATGACCTTACCGGGCATCGAGCCGATGTAGGTACGCCGGTGGCCGCGGATCTCGGCCTCGTCGCGTACGCCGCCCAAGGACACGCGCACGAATTCGCGGCCGGTGGCGCGTGCGATCGACTTGCCGAGCGACGTCTTGCCGACGCCGGGCGGGCCGACCAGGCACAGGATCGGGCCCGTCAGCTTGTTCGAGCGGCTCTGCACCGCGAGATACTCGACGATCCGCTCCTTGACCTTCTCCAGGCCATAGTGGTCGTCGTTCAGCACCTTCTCGGCGAAGGCGAGATCCTTCTTGATCTTGCTCTTCACATTCCACGGGATCGACAGGACCCAGTCGAGATAGTTGCGCACGACCGTCGCCTCCGCCGACATCGGCGACATCTGGCGGAGCTTCTTCAGCTCGTGCGTGGCCTTCTCGCGCGCTTCCTTCGAGAGCTTCACGCGCTTGATCTTGTCCTCGATCTCCTGCAGCTCGTCCTTGCCTTCCTCGTCGCCGAGCTCCTTCTGGATCGCCTTCATCTGCTCGTTCAGGTAATACTCGCGCTGGGTCTTCTCCATCTGGCGCTTGACGCGCGTGCGGATGCGCTTCTCGACCTGCAGGACCGAGATTTCGCTCTCCATCAGCGCAAGCACCTTCTCCAGCCGGTGGGCGACGTTCTTCTGCTCGAGCACCGTCTGCTTGTCCGCGATCTTGACGGCGAGATGCGAGGCGACGGTGTCGGCGAGCTTGGAAGCGTCGTCGATCTGGGCAACCACCCCCACCACTTCGGGCGAAACCTTCTTGTTGAGCTTCACGTAGCCTTCGAATTCGGTGACCACCGAGCGCGCGAGCGCCTCGGTTTCCACCCGTTCGCCGGTCTCGGAGGCGAGCAGGATCGCTTCCGCCTCGTAATAATCGGTGCGGTCGCGGTAGGAATTGATGGTGGCGCGCTCGACGCCCTCGACCAGCACCTTCACCGTGCCGTCGGGCAGCTTCAGGAGCTGCAACACCGAGGCGAGCGTGCCCACCTTGTAGATCGCGTCGGTCGCCGGGTCGTCGTCGCCGGCGTTCATCTGGGTCGCGAGCAGGATGTAGGTGTCGCCGCGCATCACCTCTTCGAGCGCGCGGATCGACTTCTCGCGCCCCACGAACAGCGGCACGATCATGTGCGGGAACACCACGATGTCGCGCAGCGGCAGGACCGGGTAGGTCTGGGTCACGCCGGGAGTGAGCGGGGGGCGCGGCTTTTGGGCAGTCATGCGGTCCTGTTCTTTCCGCCTGGCCGGCGTGAATCGCCGGGTTCGGCAAACCTATACGCTTTTTTCGACCCCCGGCCTTAGACCTAGATCAAGTTCGTGTAACGGCCGGGGCCATTCGGCCCATACCTAGTGCTCCCCCCTGCCGTTTCAAGGCTTTGTGCGCCCCCCGACCGGGGCGGATCAGGCGCCCTTGGCGGTAGCCGCCTCGGCCGCACGGTCGGCGTAGATGTAGAGCGGCCGGGCGCCGCCCTCGATCACCTCGCGGCTGATCACCACTTCCTGCACCCCCTCGAGGCTCGGCAGGTCGAACATGGTGTCGAGCAGCGTGCCCTCCATGATCGAGCGCAACCCACGCGCGCCGGTCTTGCGCTCGATCGCCTTCCGGGCGATGGCGCCGAGCGCCTCTTCGTGGATCGAGAGGTCGACGTTCTCCATCTCGAACAGGCGCTGGAACTGCTTGACCAGCGCGTTCTTGGGCTCGGTCAGGATGCGCTTGAGCGCGATCTCGTCGAGGTCCTCAAGCGTCGCGATCACCGGCAAGCGGCCGATGAACTCGGGGATCAGGCCGTATTTCAGGAGATCCGCGGGCTCGACGTCGCGGAAGATCTCGCCGGGCTTCCGGTCCTCGGCCGCCGCCACATGCGCGCCGAAGCCGATCGAGGTGCCGCGCCCGCGCGCCGAGATGATCTTCTCCAAGCCCGCGAAAGCGCCGCCGCAGACGAACAGGATATTGGTGGTGTCGACCTGCAGGAATTCCTGCTGCGGATGCTTGCGGCCGCCCTGCGGCGGCACGCTCGCGACCGTGCCTTCCATGATTTTCAGGAGCGCCTGCTGCACGCCCTCACCCGACACGTCGCGGGTGATCGAGGGGTTGTCGGACTTGCGGCTGATCTTGTCGATCTCGTCGATATAGACGATGCCGCGCTGCGCGCGCTCGACGTTGTAGTCGGCGGCCTGCAGCAGCTTCAAGATGATGTTCTCCACGTCCTCGCCCACGTAACCGGCTTCGGTCAGCGTGGTGGCGTCGGCCATGGTGAAGGGGACGTCGAGGATGCGCGCGAGCGTCTGCGCGAGCAACGTCTTGCCCGAGCCGGTGGGCCCGATCAGCAGAATGTTCGATTTGGCGAGCTCGACGTCGTTATGCTTGGTCGCGTGATTGAGCCGCTTGTAGTGGTTGTGCACCGCGACCGAGAGCACCTTCTTGGCGTGGTCCTGGCCGATCACGTAGTCGTCGAGAACCTTGCGGATTTCCTTCGGGGTCGGGATGCCGTCGCGCGACTTCACCAGCGAGGATTTGTTCTCCTCGCGGATGATATCCATGCAGAGCTCGACGCACTCGTCGCAAATGAACACGGTCGGCCCGGCAATAAGCTTCCGCACCTCGTGCTGGCTCTTGCCGCAGAACGAGCAATAGAGCGTGTTCTTGCTGTCGCCGCCGACCTTGCTCATTCCTGTCTCCGTGGCCTCCAGGGGGTTCCCGGCCGAAGCACCCGCGAAGCTCTAGCCTAGCGAAGCATGCTATCGGCCGGGGGATCAAGAATTCATTAACGCTACCGTGAGCCAACCCGGGACCTGTCCCGGACCGCCCCTCAGCCAAGCAAACCCAGTGCCGGCCACAATTCTTCCCTTGTGACCGGAAGTCGCAGCCTCAGTCCTTGGTGGCGTCGCCGCTCGGCGGCCGTTTTGCGATGACGCCGTCGATCAGACCGAACGCCTTGGCTGATTCGCCGCTCATGAACTTGTCCCGCTCCAGAGCGTCCTCGATCACTTTCAAGGACTGACCCGTATGCTTGACGTAGATCTCGTTCAGCCGGGTCTTCAGCGCAAGGATCTCCTGAGCTTGCAACATGATGTCGGTGGCCTGGCCCTGGAAGCCGCCCGAGGGCTGGTGCACCATGATGCGCGCGTTCGGCAGCACGAATCGCGATCCCTTCTCGCCGGCGGCCAACAGCAGCGAGCCCATGGACGCGGCCTGGCCCACGCACAGCGTCGAGACCGGCGGACGAACGAACTGCATGGTGTCGTAGATCGCGAGCCCCGAGGTCACCATCCCGCCCGGCGAGTTGATGTACATCGAGATTTCTTTCTTGGGATTGTCGGCCTCGAGGAACAGGAGCTGCGCCACCACCAGCGAGGCCATGTGGTCCTCGACCGGGCCGGTGATGAAGATGATCCGTTCCTTGAGCAACCGCGAATAGATATCGTACGCGCGCTCGCCACGGTTGGTCTGTTCGACCACCATGGGGATGAGGTGCTGCATGTAGGTTTCGGCCGGGTCACGCATTCGGTCGGATTCCAGTGCCAGAAATTCGCGATTCGCGTATTTCATCATAGCCTATCGGCGCGCTGGGCGGCGAAGGGCTACTTCTTGCGAACTTTTTCTTTGGCCTTATCCTTACTCTTACCCTTACCCTGCCCGGGCTGCTCGTCTTGGGCGTAGAGCGCCTCGCGGCTCACCTTCTTCTCGGTGACCTTGGCGAGCTCGAGCACGTAATCCACCACCTTGTCCTCGTAGATCGGCGCGCGTAGCGCGGCGAGCGCGTCCGGATTGCGCCGGTACTGCTCGACCACCTGCTGCTCGCGGCCGGGGAATTGCCGCGCGCGCTCGATGACCGCGCGGGTGAGCTCGTCGTCGCTGACCTTGATGCCGTTCTTCTCGCCGATCTCGGCGATCACCAGCCCGAGCCGCACGCGGCGCTCGGCGATCTTGCGGTACTCCTCGCGCGCCTCCTCCTCGGTGGTGTCCTCGTCGGCAAAGGTCCTGCCCGCGCTCTCCAGCTCGCGCTTGGTGGATTCCCACATGCCGGCGAATTCCTGCTCGGCCAGCGACGGCGGCACCTCGAGCTTGTGGCGGCTGTCGAGCTCGTCGAGCAGCGCGCGCTTCAGCTTGGCGCGCGAGGCCTGCGTATGCCCGCGAACCAATCGCTCGCGCACCTGCTCCTTGAGCTTGGCGAGCGAGTCGAGGCCGAGAGTCTTGGCGAACGCGTCGTCGATCTTGGTCTCGTTTGCGCCCTCGACCGTCTTGGTCGCGACCTCGAACACCGCGTCCTTGCCGGCCAGATGCTCGGCGAGATAATTCTTCGGGAAGGTGACGTTCACCGTCCGCGTCTCGCCGGGTGCGATCCCGATCAGTTGTTCCTCGAATCCGGGCAGGAACCCGCCCTGCCCGATCACCACCGGCACCTCCTCGGCCGAGCCGCCATCGAACGTCTTGCCGTCCATCGTGCCCTTGAACGAGACCACGACGCGGTCGCCGTTCTCGGCCTTGCCCTGCTTGGTGGTGAAGGTGCGGTTCTGTTCCGCGATGGTCTTCACCATCTCGTCGATTTCCTCCTCGGTCGGCTCGTGCACCGGCCGGGCGAGCGAGATCTCCTTGAAGTTCGTGAGCTCGACCTTGGGCAGGACCTCGATCGCGACCGTATAGGCGAGGTCGGCGCGGCCCTCGACCACTTCCTTGACCGCGGCTTCCGCCTGGTCGGCGAGCGTCACGCGCGGCTCGAGCGCGAGGCGAAACCCGCCATCGCTCACGATCTTGCCGTTCACTTCGGCGATTGCCTGCTCGATCACTTCGCCCATCACCGACTTGCCGTAGATGCGTTTCAGGTGCGGGATCGGCACCTTGCCCGGGCGGAAGCCGGCAAGCTGGACCCGATCTTTCAGCGCGGCCAGGCGCTCGACGGCGCGCTTGTCGAGCTCGGCGGCCGGAAACACCACCTTGTATTCGCGCTTGAGCCCTTCGACGCTGGTCTCCGTGACCTGCATGAATCGATCCTCGACGATGGTCTGCCGGGGCGGATCTGGTGCGGGCGGAGGGACTCGAACCCCCACGACTTGCGTCACGGGAACCTAAATCCCGCGCGTCTACCAATTCCGCCACGCCCGCGCGCCAAGGCCTGCGTCTGCATTTTCCGGCCGGGGCCGCGGATATAGCACGGCGGCCGGGGGGCGCAAAAACAAAGGGCGCGGGCCGCAAACCATTACATAGCTTTAACTAGGCCGCGCATCTCCGCTCGCTTAATTGGGAATCTCCTGGACCAAGATCAAGGCGTTGACGCACTTCGAGGAGGACCTGAGGCCATGCTGAGCCGCCGCCGCTTCCTCGCCGCCGGGATCGCCGTCGCCGCGGTCCCGCTTCTCCACCCCCGTGTCGCGGCCGCCGCGGACGATTTCCGCACCATCACGCTCAAGCCCGGTAGCGCGCGCCTGCTCGGCCCGGACCGGCCGGCGACGCCGATCTGGGGCTATGACGGCAGTGTGCCCGGTCCGACCTTGCGCGTGAAGCGCGGGGAAGAGGTCAGGGTCCGCATCCAGAATGCGCTCGCGCAGCCGACCTCGGTGCACTGGCACGGCATCCGCATCGACAACCGCATGGACGGCGCCGCCGGCCTCACCCAGGATCCGATCCGGCCCGGCGCGAGCTTCGACTACCGCTTCACGGCGCCGGACGCCGGCACCTTTTGGTATCACCCCCACTTCAATACGAGCGAGCAGCTCGGCCGCGGCCTCTACGGACTCCTGATCGTGGACGAAACCGAGCCGGTGGAGGTCGACCGCGACCTCGCCCTCGTGCTCGACGACTGGCGGCTCGACGCCGACGGCCGCGTCCACGAGAGCTTCGGCAATATGCACGACGCCATGATGGCCGGCCGCTACGGCAATCACTTCACCATCAATGGCAAGTACTTCCCCGAAATCACTGTACGCACGAACGAACGCCTGCGGCTCCGGCTCTTGAACGTCGCCAATGCGCGCGTGATGCCGGTGCGCATCGGCGGCCACGCTGCCACCGTGGTGGCGGTCGACGGCCAGCCAGCCGAGCCGTTCGCGCTAGAGCGGGCACGCGCGGTGCTCTCGCCCGGCACGCGCTACGATCTCTTCCTCGACGCGACCCAGGCTCCGGGCTCGAGCGCCGAGGTCCTGATCGACATCGGCGAGCGCGAGATTCCGGTGGCGCGCCTGGTCTATGAGGCGGGTGAACCCAAGCGGCCGGCCCCGCTGCCTGCGCCGCGGGCGCTGCCGAAGAATCCCCTGCCCGAAACCATCGACCTGCGGAACGCGGTCCGCATGGAGGTGCCGCTCGAAGGCGGCATGATGGGAATGATGGGCCCGGGCACGATGGGTCCCGGGATGATGATGGGCCCGGGGATGACCGGCGCGATCTGGCGGCTCGCCGGCCGCGCTTCCGACGGCCATTCCGGGCAGCCGCTGTTCTCGGTGAAGCGCGGCCGCTCGGTCGTGCTCGGATTTCCGAACCAGAGCCGTTTCCCGCACGCCATCCACGTGCACGGCCACCATTTCCGCGTGCTCGATGCGCGCGACGATGGCTGGAAGCCCTGGTGGCAGGACACCGTGCTGATCCTGCCCGAGCGCACCGCCCGCATCGCCTTCGTGGCCGACAATCCGGGGAAATGGATGCTCCATTGCCACATGATCGAGCATCAGGATTCTGGCATGGCGGCTTGGTTTGAAGTCACATGAGTAGCTGTCACGCGCGCCATCCTTCGAGGCTCGCAGCCTTTGGCCGCTCGCGCCTTAGGATGTCGCGCCCCTGATCAGCTTGGCGATCACCAGCCTCAACACCGGCTCAAGATCCTCGGAAATCATCGCCGGGCCAGCCAGCCGCGCCGCCTCGCCGTGCAGCCAGACCGCCGCGCAGGCGGCTTCGAATGCCGGCATGCCCTGGGCGAGCAGGCCGAGCACGATCCCGGCCAGCACGTCGCCGGTGCCGGCGGTGGCGAGCCAAGGCGGCGCGTTCTCGGCGACCGCGGCACGGCCGTCCGGCGCCGCCACCACCGTGTCCGGTCCCTTGAGCAGCACGACGGTCTGAAGAACCCTTGCTGCGCCTCGCGCGCGCTCGACTTTCGATTCCAGCTTCAGGAGTTGCGGGTTCCGCTTGAAGAGTCGGGCGAACTCGCCCTCGTGCGGGGTCACGACGATGGGACTTTTCGGATTCTTCCTCAGGGCCTTGGCAAGCGAATCCGAATCTCCTGAAAAGCTTGAAATAGCGTCGGCATCCACCACCATCGCCCGGCCGAGCTTGGCTGCGGCCACCACCGCGTCCCGCGTGGCCTTGCCCACCCCCTGGCCCGGTCCGAGCAGCACCGCGTTCAGCCGCCGGTCGGCAAGAAGGTTAACGAGTCCTTTCGCGCCGTTCGCCTCCCGGACCATCACCGCCATCAGGCTCGCGGCCAGCACCGGCACTGCCGCCCGCGGCGCCGCCACCGTCACCAGTCCCGCGCCCGCGCGCAGCGCGGCCCGCGCCGCGAGCCGCGCCGCGCCGGTGGCGTGCATCGGCCCGCTCACCACCACCGCGTGGCCGCGGTCGTATTTGTGGCCCTCCGGCCGCGGCACCGGATAGACCGCGCGCCAGAGCGGCGGCTCGTTTGTTAAGGTCTTAGGACTCACCTCGGCCACGGTCGCGTCCTTGATCCCGATATCGGCCACCTGCACCTGTCCGGCATAGAGCCGGCCGGGCATCAGGACCAGGCCCACCTTACGGCGACAAAAGGTGATGGTCTCCGTGGCCCGCACCGCGGCGCCGCGCACATTGCCGCTCACACCGTCGATGCCGCTCGGAAGATCGACCGCGATCACCGGCGCCTTCGCCGCACTGATCGCATCCACTGCAGCGCGTGCGTCGCCCACGAGATCGCGCGCAAGGCCGGCGCCGAACAACGCATCCACGATCAGCCCGGCGTCCGCGAAAGCGTCCGCTGCGATCGGCCGTATGTCCCCCTTCCAGCGCCGGGCGGCTTCCGCCGCGTCGCCCCGCAGCGCTTCGCGGGCGCCGAGCAGATGGAGACGCACCGGAATCCCGCGCTCGGCGAGCAAACGCGCGGTCACGAACCCATCGCCGCCGTTGTTGCCCGGGCCGCACGCGACCACGACCCCGCCGCCGAGCGGCAAGCGCGCGGCAACCGCCTCCGCCACCGCCCGCCCCGCCCGTTCCATCAACTCGATCGAAGGCGTGCCGGCCGCGACCGTGCGGCGATCGGCCTCGGCCATTTCGGCGGGAGTCAGAAGCTCCTGCATCGTCATCGCCTTCCGCGAAATCGGCGAGCGGCCCAACTACATAACCCGACCGCCAGCGCACGTCCTTTGCGCTTGTTCACCCCCGAGCGGCGGGCATGCGGCCCCGCTTGCTTCTTTCGGCGCCAGCATGCACAAACGCTGGGCATGCGGTCGGATGGGCACCGGCGGCGGGGGCCCGGCATTCATCTAACGCCTTGAATCCAAAAGGCTAACTCGAATCGGCCCGGCTGGCATGGGACCTGCTACCGCTCGACCGCCGGACGGGGGCGGCGAGCCGGCCGGGAGAAACGCGATGAAGAAAATCGAGGCCATTATCAAGCCGTTCAAGCTCGACTAGGTGAAAGAGGCGTTGCAGGAGGCCGGCCTGCAGGGCATCACCGTCACCGAGGCCAAGGGCTTCGGCCGCCAGAAAGGCCACACCGAGCTCTATCGCGGCGCCGAATACGTGGTCGACTTCCTCCCCAAGGTGAAGATCGAAGTCGTGCTCGCCGATGACATGGTGGAGAAAGCGATCGAGGCGATCCGGCGCGCGGCGCAGACCGGCCGCATCGGCGACGGCAAGATCTTCGTCTCCAACATCGAGGAAGCGATCCGCATCCGCACCGGCGAGTCCGGCGTCGATGCGATCTGACCATTAGCCAATCACAGGGAACCCCGGGCCCGCGGGGATCGAACCAGAAGGGGATGTGCTTATGAAGACCGCGAAGGAAGTCCTCAAATTCATGAAGGACAAAGACGTCAAGTATGTGGACTGCCGTTTCACCGACCCGCGCGGCAAGTGGCAGCACGTCACGTTCGACCTTTCGCTGTTCGGCGAGGATGCGTTCGCCGAGGGCGTGATGTTCGACGGCTCCTCGATCGCGGGATGGAAGCCGATCCACGAGTCCGACATGAACCTGATGCCGGATCCGGAGACCGCCTGCATCGATCCGTTCTTCGCCGAGACCACGCTGTCAGTGGTCTGCGACGTCTTGGAACCCATGACCGGCGAGCCCTATAACCGCGACCCGCGTTCGATCGCCAGGAAGGCCGTCGCCTATCTCAAGTCCACCGGCGTCGGCGACACCGCCTATTTCGGGCCCGAGGCCGAGTTCTTCATCTTCGACGACGTGCGCTTCAAGGCCGATCCCTACAACACCGGCTTCAAGATCGATTCGATCGAACTGCCGACCAACATGGACACCGAGTACGAGGGCGGCAACCTCGGCCACCGCATGCGCACCAAGGGCGGCTATTTCCCGGTGCCGCCGCAGGATTCGGTGCAGGACATGCGCTCCGAGATGCTCGGCGCCATGGCCAAGATGGGGGTCAAGGTCGAGAAGCATCACCACGAGGTCGGCGCCGCCCAGCACGAGCTCGGCATGCAGTTCTCGCCGCTCGTGCGCATGGCCGACCAAATGCAGATCTACAAATATTGCATCCACATGGTCGCCAACATCTACGGCAAGACCGCCACCTTCATGCCCAAGCCGATTTACGGCGACAACGGCTCGGGCATGCACTGTCATCAGTCAATCTGGAAGGGCGACAAGCCTACGTTCGCCGGCAACAAGTACGCGGATCTTTCCGACACCTGCCTGCACTACATCGCCGGCATCCTGAAGCACGCGCGCACCATCAACGCCTTCGCCAACCCGACCACCAACTCGTACAAGCGGCTGGTGCCGGGGTTCGAGGCACCGGTGCTCCTGGCCTACTCGGTGCGCAACCGCTCGGCCGGATGCCGGATACCGCTCGCCTCCTCGCCGAAAGGAAAGCGCGTCGAGGTGCGCTACCCCGATCCGTGCGCCAATCCCTATCTCGCGTTTGCCGCCATGTTGCTCGCGGGGCTCGACGGCGTCGTGAACAAGCTCGACCCCGGCCCGGCGATCGACAAAGACCTCTATGATCTGCCGCCGCGCGAGCTGAAGAAGATCCCGACCGTGTGCGGTAGTTTGCGCGAGGCGCTCGGCTATCTCGACAAGGATCGCGAGTTCCTGAAAAAAGGCGGCGTGTTCGACGACGACTTCATCGACGCCTATATCAGCCTGAAGATGCAGGAGGTGATCCGCTTCGAGCACACCCCGCATCCGGTCGAGTTCGACATGTATTATTCGGCCTGAGCTCGCTCCGACCGATGCCAGACAAACGGGGCGCCGCAAGGCGCCCCGTATTGCATTCTCGGTCGACCGGCCGGCGCGCTCAAGCGGCGAGCCGGGGCCGGTTTTCGACCGCGACCTCGACCCGGTCGCGGCCGTGCGTCTTGGCCCGGTAGAGCGCCTCGTCCGCGCGGCAGAGCAGGTCCTTGATTTCTTCGTCACCGTCCTCCGCGATCGCAACGCCAATGCTGACCGTGGCGCCCACATCATGGCCGTCGATGTTCCGGGTCGCCGCTGCGAACGCGGCCCGCACCCGCTCCGCGGCGGCCACCGCCTCCTCGGGTTTGGCGACCGAAAGCAGCGCCGCGAACTCCTCGCCGCCGATGCGGCCGACGATATCGGTCGGCCGCAGGACCTGGTGCGCGGCCGCCGCGAACCGACAGAGCACTTGATCGCCCAACGCATGACCGAAGCGATCGTTGACGCGCTTGAACCGGTCGAGGTCGAACATCAGCGCCGCGATCGGCGTGCCGTCGCGCCGCTCGCGGCGGATGCGCCGGCGCGCGAGCGCCATGAAGGCGCGCCGGTTGCCGAGCCCGGTGAGCGGGTCGATGCGCGCGACCATCATCTGATGCAGCTCGAGGCGCTCCTTGGCCATGGCGATCACCAGGAAGGCGATCGACATTTCGCAGACCAACGAGGCGAGAACGCTCGCGGCCAGCCACGGGCTGACCAGCCTGTAGGCTTCTTCGACGCCGATCGGCGAAGCGATGCTCAGCGGAACGCGGGCGATCAGCACGGCCGCGGCGACCACCAGAAGCACGATCGCGGGCCAACGGGAAACGAGCGGTTCCTCGCGACCGCGCCAGATCTCGAAAGCCGCCGCTACCATGTAGGCGCCCGCCACCAGTGCGGAGAGGCCAAAGCCCAAGTTGGGATCCAGCGCCGCGCCCGGGATCGTGTTGCTCGCGATCACGACCAAGGGCCCGACGCACATCCACCCGAGCGCGACCGGCCGGCCGTCGAATCGCCGCGCCCCGCTCCACATCAGGGCGACCGCGACGACATTGACCATCCAGCCCAGGCTGATCAGCCAAGGTTGTCTGAGCGCGACCGCCCCCATCAACATGGTGATCGAGCCGCCATAGGCGAGATAGGCTGCGCCCCACCATGGCAGTGCGCGGACAGTCCGGTTCTGCAGCCCGGTGAACAAGAGCAGCAGCCCGAGCGTGAACACGAGACCCGCTTCGACCGCAGCCACGGTCTCGAAATGCAGCGACATTGTCCCCCTGCGGAATGGGTGGCGAACGATCTGACGGCGACCCTGTAACCCGGTTTCCGCAAAAAAAGCTGTGTACGGATATCTCCGAATTTATCGCTTCGGTTCGCAAAACCTTAACGCTGTGGCGACCGCGGCGACGCCGGCTAGAGCGGAAACAGCGCCCTGCCCTGCAGCGCCTGGATGAAGACGGCGGCGGTTACAACGAACCAAACCGCGATCGAAGCCCAAACAATGGCGCGGCCCGCGGTGCGCGGCGCGGTGCCCCAGCTCGCGCGACCGCGCTCGATCCAACCCTGATGCGCGCCTGGGCGGTGGTGCATGGCATCGCGACGCTCGCGATCGAGGGTCGCCTGGACCCGCGCGGCCGGAAGCATGACCAAAAGCTGCTCGCGACCGTGCGCGTCGCGCTCGGTATGCAGGTCGACGCCTACCGCCGCGAGAGCGGCGGCTAGGCCAGGAGGAACATGCCCGCGAGCGCGATCAACGGCAGGCAGCAGACCAGCACGCGCCGGCGCGCGCGCAGGTCCAGATACTTGCCGATCAAAGCGCGGTGGAGTTCCTCGGCCGACTGGTGGGTGCAGGCGAGCGCGAATCCGGCCCCCTCGGCCGCGAGGTCGAGGCGGGCAAGTTCGGCGCCCATGCTGCGGGTCGCTCCGATCGCCATGCGGAGAAGGCTAGGCTTGGCTCGTTAACGAGGTCTTACCCGGCTGCGAGCTCGCCTAGCGCTTGGAGAACTGGAAGCTCCGGCGCGCCTTCTTGCGCCCGTACTTCTTGCGCTCGACCACGCGCGAATCGCGGGTGAGGAAGCCGCCCTTCTTGAGGGCGCCGCGCAGCTCCGGCTCGAAATAGGTGAGCGCGCGCGAGATCCCGTGCCGGAGCGCGCCGGCCTGGCCGGAAAGCCCGCCGCCCGAGACCGTGCAATTCACGTCGTATTGGCCGGCGCGGTTCGCCGCCACGAACGGCTGCTGGATCAGCATGCGCAGCACCGGACGCGCGAAATAGACCTCGATCGATCTCTCGTTGATGGTGATCTTGCCGGGGCCGGGCATGATCCAGACCCGCGCCACCGCGTCCTTGCGCTTGCCGGTGGCGTAGGCGCGGCCCTTGGCGTCGAGCTTCTGCACATACTTCGGCGCCTCCGGCACTGCCGGCTTCAGCGCCGCCAATCCTTCGAGCGATTGCACGGTGTCGGCCATCAGGCGGTCCTCTTGTTCTTCGAATTCATCGCGCCGACGTCGAGCGCGACCGGATTCTGCGCCGCGTGCGGATGATCCGGACCCTTGTAGACCCGCAGGTTTCGGAGCTGCCTGCGGGCGAGCGGTCCCTCGTCGAGCATGCGCTCGACCGCTTTTTCGAGCACGCGCTCGGGAAACTTGCTCTGCAGAATGAACTTGGCTTTGCGGTCCTTGATTCCGCCCGGGAAGCCGGTGTGGTGGTGATAGACCTTCTGGTCGAGCTTCCGGCCGGTCAGCACCACCTTCTCGGCGTTCACCACCACGACGTTGTCGCCGCAATCGACGTGCGGGGTGTAGCGCGGCGAGTGCTTGCCCCTGAGCCGCATGGCGATGATCGAAGCGAGTCTACCGACCACCAGCCCGGCGGCGTCGATCAGCACCCACTTCTTCACGATCTCTGCCGGCTTGGCCGAATAGGTCTTCATGCTCAGTCCGTTGGACAGCGGTGCTCAAGCGGCCCGCGAGGTCGGCGGGTTCTAGACGTTGACCGCGCCACGGTCAACGGCTTACGGCGGTAATTATTCTTTCGATTTCAATAGCATACCAATATGGTAATTAGTTGCCGTCGTCCAAGTCCCGCTGCGGCGGAATGGAATAGGTCGCGACCGCATGCGACACGAGCTCGCCGCCGGCCGCCGGCCGGATCCCCACCTCGCATACCGCGAGCCGTTTCCCGAGCTTGATCAGCTTGCATTCGGCCAGGAGGTCGCCGGGGTCGGCCTTGCGCAGGAAATTGATCGAAAGGTTGGTGGTGACCGCAAGCGGCACCGGGCCGAGCGCGGAGAGGATCGCCACATAGGCGGTCGCGTCCGAGAGCGCCATCAGCGCGGGCCCCGAGACCGTGCCTCCCGGCCGCAAGTGCCGCTCGCCCGCGCTGAAGCGCACGGTGGCGGTGTGCTTGCCCACCGCCTCCACCCGCGACGGCCGCCCGGGCCCGAACGCCTGCGGAAATACCTTGGCGAGATAGGCCTGGAGCTCGTCGGCGTTCATCTTCATCGGCCGTAACCCTCTCCATCGCCTCGCGCTCGCGCCGCTGGGCGTGCTTCGGATACAATGCCGCCCGCGAAAGGCAAGAACCCGATGCCGAAATCCGCTGCCGCGTCGGTTCCGGACGCATCCGCCCCGATCCTGCTGCGCGAGGACCGCGACGGCATTGCGACGCTGATCCTCAACCGTCCGCAGGCACGGAACGCTCTCTCCGAGGCGTTGATCGATGGGCTGTCTGCGGCGCTGAAGAATATCGCTGCCGACAGATCGGTCCGCGCCGTGGTGCTCGCTGCCAATGGCCCCGTGTTCTCCGCCGGACATGATTTGAGGGAGATGACCGCGCACCGGAACGACCCCGACCGCGGCCGTGCCTATTTCCATTGGCTGTTCGAGCGCAGCGCCGAGATAATGCTTTCGGTGGTTCACCTGCCGCAGCCGGTCGTCGCCTGCGTACAGGGAATGGCGACGGCAGCGGGCTGCCAGCTCGTGGCGAGCTGCGATCTCGTGGTCGCCTCGGAAGCCGCGCGCTTCTCGACGCCGGGGGTTCAGATCGGCCTCTTCTGCTCCGCCCCCATGGTGCCGCTCTCGCGCAAGGTGGCTTCGAACCACGCGATGGAAATGCTGCTCACCGGTGAGGCGATAACCGCCGCGCGCGCGCGTGAGATCGGGCTCGTCAATCGCGTCGTATCCGTCAGCAGGGAACGCGAGGAAGCCTTCGCGCTCGCGCGCACGATCGCGCAGAAATCGACCCATATCGTCAAGATCGGCAAGGAGGCGTTCTATCGCCAGATCGAGATGCAGCTTACCGACGCCTACCGCTACGGCGCCGGCGTCATGGCCGAGAACATGCTCGCCCATGACGCTGCCGAAGGCATCAACGCGTTTCTGGAGAAGCGTGCGCCGAAGTGGGAAGACCGGTGAGCCACCACCGCTACGACGACGCCCACATCCGCGGCATCCTCAACAGCGTGAAGAACGTCGCCGTCGTGGGCGCGAGCGCCGCCGAGCATCGGCCGAGCCATTTCGTGGTCAAGTATCTCGCCGCGCGCGGCTACAACGTGTTTCCGATCAATCCCGGTCACGGCGGCAAGGACATCGCCGGCATCAAGAGCTATGCCCGCCTCGCCGACGTGCCGGTGCCGCTCGACATGGTGGACGTGTTCCGCAGTCCGGAGCAGATGCCGGCGGTGCTCGACGAGGTGCTGGCGCTCCCGCACCGGCCCAAGGTGTTCTGGATGCAGCTCGGCCTGCGCCACGATGCCTCCGCCGCGCGCGCCGAGGCCGCGGGCATGATCGTGGTGATGAACCGCTGTCCCAAGATCGAGTACGGGCGGCTCTCGCGCGAGATCAACTGGGCGGGCGTGAACACCCGCACGCTGTCCGCGAAGAAGCCGAAGCGGCTCGCCGGCGGCGTGCAGCGGCTCGCGCTCGGCGGCAAGGACAAGTAGCCCGTGACCGGCCGCAGCGCCGCCGCTCTCTTGTGTTAAATTTTCAGGTTCACGATGGATAAGAAGTCGAAAGGCGAACGCAAAGACGCCGCGGCCGAGCGCGAGCCCGGCTTCGCTACGCTCTCGGTCCATGCCGGCGCGCAGCCCGACCCCACCACCGGCGCGCGCGCGACGCCGATCTATCAGACCACTTCGTTCGTGTTCGACGACGTGGAGCACGCCGCCTCCCTGTTCGGCCTGCAGACCTTCGGCAATATCTACAGCCGCATCGGCAACCCGACCTGCAACGTGCTCGAGGAGCGGGTGGCCGCGCTCGAGGGCGGCACCGCCGGGCTCGCGGTCGCCTCCGGCCACGCGGCGCAAGTGATCGTCTTCCACGTGCTGATGCGGCCGGGCGAGGAGTTCATCGCCGCGAACAGGCTCTATGGCGGCTCGATCAACCAGTTCAACCACGCCTTCAAGAGCTTCGACTGGCAGGTGAAGTGGGCGGATTCCGACGACGTCTCAAGCTTTGAGCGGGCGCTCGGCCCCAAGACCAAGGCGATCTTCATCGAGTCGATCGCCAATCCCGGCGGCATCGTCACCGATATCGAGGCGGTCGCGCGCGTCGCCCAGAAGGCGAATCTGCCGCTGATCGTCGACAACACGCTGGCCACGCCCTACCTCTGCAAGCCCTTCGACCATGGCGCCGACATCGTGGTGCATTCCGCCACCAAGTTTCTCGGCGGCCACGGCAACTCGATCGGCGGTGTGATCGTGGACGGCGGCAAGTTCCCGTTCGCCGGCGACCAGCGCTATCCGATGGTTTCCGCGGGGCGGCCCGAGTACCACGGCATCGTCATGGCCGAGACCTTTGGCGATTTCGGGTTCGCCATGGCCTGCCGGATGCTCTCGCTTCGCGATCTCGGGCCCGCGCTCTCGCCGTTCAATGCGTTCCTGATCCTGACCGGGATTGAGACGTTGCCGCTGCGCATGCAGAAACACTGCGACAATGCGCTCGCGGTGGCGAAATTCTTGAAAGGCCACGAACAGGTCGCCTGGGTGAGCTACGCCGGCCTGCCCTCGGACCGCTATCAAAAGCTCGCGCGGAAATACTGCCCCAAGGGCGCCGGCGCGGTGCTCACCTTCGGCTTAAAGGGCGGGTTCGACGCCGGCGTCGAACTGATTTCGAACGTGAAGCTGTTCTCGCATCTCGCCAACATCGGCGATACGCGCTCGCTGATCCTGCACCCGGCTTCGACCACCCACCGCCAGCTCACCGACGAGCAGAAAAAGTCGGCCGGCGCCGCGCCCGAGGTGGTGCGGCTTTCGGTCGGAATCGAGGAC
The DNA here is from genome assembly GCA_023269635.1 of Hyphomicrobiales bacterium. Taxonomy (GTDB): domain Bacteria; phylum Pseudomonadota; class Alphaproteobacteria; order Rhizobiales; family Xanthobacteraceae; genus JAHFPN01. The sequence continues at coordinate 19,173 of JAHFPN010000011.1, forward strand.
GTGGAAGACCTGATCGCGGACCTCGATCAGAGTCTTTCGGCCTGAACGCGCATGCGCGCGAGGTGCGCGGACGCCATTGCCAGCACCATGATCGCCCCGGCCTGGTGCGCGAGCGCAAGGTCGAGCGGAACGACCAGCACGAGCGTCACCACGCCGAGCGCCGCCTGCAGCGTCACCAGCATGAACAGGATGGTGGCGCGGGTCGCGGCCGGATGCGGGGCCACGCGGCCTGCATCGAGCGCGTGCGCGAGCGCCACCAGCGTCAGCGCATAGGCGAAGATGCGATGGTCGAACTGCACCAGGAGCACGTTCTCGAAGAAATTCTTCCATAGCGGCACGATCGGAAACAGCGCCTCGGCCGGCGGCACCAGCCAAATGTCCATCAACGGCCAGGTATTGAACGTGAGCCCAGCGCCGGTCTTGGCCACCAACGCGCCGAGAAAGATCTGCGCGAACACCAGCGCCAGGATCAGGCCCGCGATCCAGCGGTAACGCGGCGCAACCGGCGACTCCTGCCGCGGCCGCAGGCTTTCGGCGATCGCGACCAGAGCGGCCAGAATGGCGCTCGCGAGCACGAGATGCATCGCGAGCCGGTACTGGCTCACGTCCGTGCGCTCCACGAGTCCGGACTGCACCATCCACCAGCCGACTGCGCCCTGGATGCCGCCGAGCACGAACACGCCGGCGAGCTTCCAGCCGAGCGCCCGGTCGATCCGTCCGCGCCAGAGAAAAATCAAGAACGGGATCAAGAATGCCACGCCCACGAACCGCGCCAGCAGCCGGTGCGTCCATTCCCACCAATAGATCACCTGAAACTCGGCGAGCGTCATCCCGGCATTGACGATCTGGAACTGCGGGATCGCGCGATAGAGCTCGAACTCGGCCTGCCAGGCGGCGTCGGAGAGCGGCGGCAGCACGCCGGTGAGCGGCCGCCATTCGGTGATCGAGAGCCCCGAGCCGGTGAGCCGCGTGGCCCCGCCCACCAGCACGATCGCGGCCACCAGTGCTGCGACACACCAGAGCCAGCGGCGCACCGGCCGCATTCGGTCCTTGCCCGTTACGCTCTGTCCTGCCGGCATCCGCGCGCTCCGCGTTTCCTTTGCGCGCGACGATAGATATAGAGCGGCGTGCACGCGGGCAATCGGCCGCGTGGTCGCGCGAGCGCAGATGAAACAGCGGCTTCGAAAGCTTCTCGGCACGTTTGCGCTGCTGGCGCTCGTCCTGGTCTGGGCGCTCCTGGCGATGGCCCTGGCACAGGGCCGCTTGCACGAGCTTCCCGCCGTCGCGCAATTCGTCGCCTATGCCGCGCTCGGGCTCGGCTGGGTGCTGCCGGCCGGGGCGCTGATCTGGTGGATGTCGCGGCCCGATCCCGAACCGGATTGAACGTTCAGGCGGCGTCGATCCGGCGGAAGCCGTTCGAGAGCGCGAACGGCGCTCCCGACAGGAACACTTCCACGAAGCGCAGCGCCTGGAAATGGCCGTTGAGCGACACCCGCGGCAGCGCGGTCAGGTGCTCGCGATGCTCCGGGAACAGCACGCCCGGCCGCGTGCTGAGCGCGGTCTTGAATCCGAGCGAGGCCGCAAGCGCGAACTCGCGCGGGCCCGCCGAGGTCACGTCGCCGACCGGAAACGCGAAATGCCGCGGCCGTTTGCCGAGCGAGGCCTCGATCACGTCGGCGCCGCGCTCGATCTCGGCGCGCGCCTGCGCCGGCGGCAGCTTGCGCAGCATGAAGTGATTGACGGTATGTGCACCGACCGTGACCAGCGGGTCCTCCGCCATGCGCGCGATCTCCGGCCAAGTCATGCACAGCTCTCGGCAGGGCGCGAGCGGATCGACGCCATAGCGTGCCGCGAGATCGCTCAGCACCCGCCGCATCTCGCCCTCGTCGGCGACGCCGCGCAGTTGCCAGTAGATCTCGCGGAAGGCCGCGGTCTTCTCCGTCGCCCCGGTGCAGTCATAGAAGCGGGTATGGCCGTCGAGCTCGAGCACGATGCGGCTGTTGGCGGCGATCACGCGCTCGAGCGTGGCCCACCACATCTCGCCGATCTGGTCGGCGAAGGCAGTCGCCACGAACAGCGCGAACGGCACTTGATACCGCTTGAAGATCGGCCAGGCATATTCGAGGTTGTCGCGATAGCCGTCGTCGAGCGTCATGGCCGCGAACCGCCGCTCGAAGTCCTGCTCGGTCAGCCGTCGGTGCAGCTCGTCGAGGCTGACGAGCTCGACCCCGCGCGCCTTGAGCCGCAGCACCACTCCTTCGAGGAAGCCCGGCTCGACCTCCAACAGCCGGTTCGGCTGGAACGCCCCGCGCCGCGGCGGCCGCACGTGGTGCAGCGTGAAAATCACCCCCACCCCGCCGGTGATCGGCTTCAGCGCCCGGTGGGCGCCGGAGAAATAGAGGACCTCCAGCCCGGCTCGTAACGCGGCTCTACGCAAGTTCGGCACCTCGGCCCCCCGCAACGGTCCATTTACCCGAACTGTGCCAACGGAATCTTGAGGATTCTTTGCAATCGTTACCGCCGCAAGGGGAAGCGTGCATGCGCAAGGGAGCGTTAAGCATGGCGAGCGAGGCGGCGACGGCTTTGGCACGCGTCGAGGGCGGCCGCCTGGCGACCGCGTCCACCGCCGCGCATCGCGTATCCGCAAGTCTCGCCCGGGTCGAGGTGTTCCAGAAGCTTGCGGCAGCCGAGCCGCACTGGCGCGCGCTCGAGCAGCACGGCGTCCTCACCGCCTATCAGCGCTTCGACTGGGTCGCGGCTTGGCAGCGCAATAGCGGCGCCGAGCTCGCAATCACTCCCCTGATCGTGATCGGCTTCGATCGCGCGCGTGCCCCCCTGTTCCTGTGGCCGCTCGCCGAATGCCCGCGCGCGCGCTATCGCGTCGGCCGCTTCCTCGGCGGCAAGCACGCCAATTTCAATTTCGGGCCGTGGCGGCGCGGGCTCGAATTCGGCGCCGACGAGCTCGCCTTCGCGCTCGATTCGCTGCGCGCGGCCGTGCCCGGCCTCGACGCGCTCGAGCTGCTGAACCAGCCGGAGAGCTGGGACGGCATGCCGAACCCGCTTCTGATCCTGCCGCACCAGCCCTCGCCCAGCGACGGCTTCCGCCTGTCGCTTGCGGCGCGCGGCGCTGAAGTGCTGGCGCGCTCCTATAGCTCCGGCACGCGCGCGCGGCTCCGCACCAAGGAGCGCAAGCTCAAGGCGATCCCGGGTTATCGCTACTTGCGCGCGTCCACCGCCGCCGAAGTCGATCGCTATCTCGCCGCGTTCCTGAAACAGAAGGCCGAACGCTTCGCGGCCCAGGGCATCGAGAACGCGTTCGCACGTCCCGGCACCGCCGCGTTTCTGCGCGAGGCGTGCTTGCACGGCCTCGCTGCCGGCAAACCGGTGCTCGAATTGCACGTGCTCGATACCGACGAGGGCATGCTGGCGCTGTTCGGCGGGGTCACCGACGGCCGCCGGTTCTCCGGCATGATCAACTCGATCGCGCTCGGCGAGCCCGCACGCCACAGCCCCGGGCTGATCCTGCTCAATCATCTGGTCGCCGACTGCGCCGAGCGCGGCATGCAAATGTTCGACCTCGGTGTGGGCGAGGCGCACTACAAGGCCATGCTGTGCGAGGAGACCGAGCCGCTGTTCGACAGTTTCATTCCGGTTTCGCCGCGCGGCCGGTTGATCGCGCCGGTGCTCGCGGCCAGGGCGCGGCTCAAGCACACGATCAAGCGCTCGAGCCTGCTCTGGGCGCTGGCCCAGCGCGTGCGCCGGTTCTTCTAAAATCGATCGGTCAGGCGGCGGCGCGGTCTTCCGGCGCCGGCGGCAATTCCGGCCCGACCGCGACCACCATCACGTGGGCGAAGCCCCTGGCCGCGAGCGCGTCCGACGCCGCCGGCCCGGCGCCGGCCGAGTCATCGTCCGCGACCAGCACCGCCGCGCGCGCGAAGCGCGCGAGCCGCTCGGCGCCGGCCAGTTCCGCAAGCTTGCCGGTGAGCAGCACCACGTAGTCATAGGTCTGCGACAGCGCGCCGAGCACGATCGAGAGCCGCTGCGCGGTGAGCAACCCGGTGGTGCTGCGCACCCCGCGGCCGACCGCGATCACGTGCGCACGCGACCCCGGGTCGCGCTGGATCACCTCGGTGAACGACGCGACCCCGAACAGCAGATCGCCGAGCCCCGGCGCGTGCGGGTCCGGGACCAGCGCGCGCGACGGCGCGCATTCGGCGTCGAGATCGAGCAGCAGCACGCGCTTTCCTTCCGCGGCAAGCTCGCGCGCGAGCGCGATCGCGACGCTTGCGGACTGGTCAAGAGTTTCCATTCCGCCGACCGCGACGATGCCATGGCCGAGCCCGCGCACTTCCTCCACCAAAGCCGCGATCCGGCGTTGACGCACCTCGGCCGGATCCTCGGCCGAAACCGGACGCTCGGCCTCCTCGCTGCTCGCCCCGATCCAGGCCGCGGGCGCGCGCGGCTCGATCTCCGCCGGCATCGCATCCTCGACCGTGACCGCAGCGCGGCGATAGACTTCGCCCTGCATGAGCTCGCCGATCGCGATGAACACCATGCTGAACAACAGCGCCACCAAGGTCGCGAGCAGCACGATCGGCAGCTTTTTCGGGAAGTACGGAATCGCCGACGGCACCGCGCGCGAGATGACGCGCGCATCGGCCGTCACCGCGTCGGGCGATTCGCGTGCGGTCGCGTCGCGATAGCGCGCGAGATACGATTCCAGGAGATCGCGCTGCGCCTTGGCCTCGCGCTCGAGCGCGCGCAATTGCACATCCTGCTCGCCGAGCGTCGAAGCCTGACGCTTGAGCTGATCGAGGGCCGCGCTCACCTGCTCCACGCGGGCGCCCCCGATGCGCGCGTCATTCTCCAGGCTGCGCACGAGCTTCTCCGCTTCGCTCCGCGTCTGCGACTCAAGGTCGGCGATCTGCGCCTTCAGTTCCTTGATGCGCGGGTGCAGCGGCAGAAGCGTCGAGGACTGTTCCGCGAGCTGCGCCTTGAGCGTGACGCGCTGCTCGTTGAGCCGCCGGATCAGCTCCGAGTTCACGATTTCCGAGGCCTCGATCGGCCGGCCGGAGCGCAGGAGCTCGCGGATCAGTTGCGCCTTGGCCTCGGCGTCGGCCCTCTGCGAGCGCGCCAGCACGAGCTGCGAGTTGAGCTCGCCGAGCTGCTGAGCGGACAGCGGACTGTTGTTCGGTCCGAGATAGAGATTGGAGCTGCCGCGGAAGGCTTCGACCTTGCCCTCGGCCTCGGCGACGCGGGCGCGCAGCTGCTCGATCTCGCCCGCGAGCCACTGGCTCGCCTGCCGCATGGCTTCCTGCTTGCTCTGCTGCTGCAGCACGAGATAGCCGTCGACGACGGCGTTCGAGACGCGTGCCGCCAGATCCGGATCCTCGGATTGGAATTCGACCACGATCACGCGCGAGCGGTCGATCGAATAGACCGTGAGCCGCTCGTAGTAGCGCTCGAGCACCCGCTCCTCGATGCTCATGCGCGTGGGATTGCGCATCAGCCCGACCAGCGCGAGGATGCGGCCGAACACCGAGCCGCCGATCGTCGGATTGAATTCGGGCCGCTCGCTGAGCTTCAGCTCGCGCACGATTTTGCGCGCGAGATCGCGCGAGAGCGCGAGCTGAACCTGGCTCTGCACCGCTTCTTGATCGAGCAGCGTGCGGTCGCGATCGACGTTGCGCTCGCTCTCCGCCCGGCTATAGGGGGTCTCGCGGCTCTCGATCAGCACGCGCGCTTCGGACTTGTAGCGCGGCGTGATCAGGTTCACGACCGCGAAGCTCGCGACCGCGACCACGAGCGCCGGCACGATGATCCAATTGCGCTTCAGCCACAGCGCGCGCGCGAGCGCCGCGAGATCGAGCTCGCTGGCGGCCGCCTCGGTCGCGATCGAGGTGCCGTCCTCCGGCACGGACATTCGACTGATCACGGAAACAACTCCACGCACGCCACGGTCGCCCCATAAGAGATCATTAGGGTTGCCGCCGGGTTAATCGGGAGAAGAATTGCGCAATAAAGGCCGGCCTGGTGAGGTTTCGTTAACCATGTCGCCGGTAAGAATTCGGAAACCGAAAGACTCAGGCGCCGCTCCATGCTCGTCCGAACGGCCCTCCTCCTCGCGCTCGCGCTCGGCCTGGCGGCCTGCGCCAACGGCCCGCGCGTGGGCGAGATCGATCCCGCGTTCAGCGCACCCTATGCGCTCGGCGCCGGCGACCGTTTGCGCGTGGTCGTGTTCGGCCAGGACGGGCTCACCAATTCCTACACCGTGGACAGCGCCGGCAAGATCGCGATGCCGCTGATCGGCGCGGTCGAGGCGCGCGGGCTCACCACCGCGGAGCTCAGCCAGGCGATCGCGACCAAGCTCAAGAACGGCTACGTGCGCGAGCCGCACGTCGCGGTCGAGGTGGAGACTTACAGGCCATTCTTCATCCTGGGCGAAGTGAACACCGCCGGGCAATTCGCTTATGTGAACGGTCTCACGATCGAGAGTGCGATCGCGGTCGCCGGCGGCTTCTCGCCGCGCGCGAGCAAGACCGGCGCGATCGTCGCCCGCAACATTCAAGGCAAGCTCGTGCACGCGCGCGTGCCGCTCTGGTATCCGGTCAGGCCCGGCGACACCATCACCATCGAGGAACGGTGGCTCTGAGTGGAAGCGCGCCGATGCGCACCTTCCGCATCCTGCACGTATTGCGCGCGCCGGTGGGCGGACTGTTCCGTCATGTGGTCGATCTTGCCGAGGCACAGGCCGGGCGCGGCCATGCCGTCGGCATCGTCGCCGATTCGACCACCGGCGACGCGCGCGCGGCGGAAATGCTAGCCAACCTCAAGCTCGAGCTCGGACTTTCGCGCGTGCCGATGAGCCGCAACCTCGGCTGGAACGATGTCTCGGCGACCCGACATGTGGCCGAGAGCGCGCGCGAATCCCGCGCCGACATATTGCATGGACACGGCGCCAAGGGCGGCGCCTATGTCCGGCTCGCGCGCGCCACAGCGCTCCGCGTCTACACGCCCCACGGCGGCAGCCTGCACTATTCGCGCGCCACACCGGCGGGCTTTCTCTATCTCACGCTCGAACAGGTATTGGCCTCGCGCACGGACTTGTTCCTGTTCGAAAGCCAATATGCCCGCAAAATGTTCGAGACGAAGATCGGCGCGCCGCGCGGTCTCGTTCGCGTGGTGCACAACGGCGTGCGCCCATCGGAGCTCGAGCCGGTGGTGCCCGCGAAAGACGCGCGCGATTTCGTCTATGTCGGCGAGATGCGCCGCCTCAAGGGCGTCGATGTGCTGCTGGCCGCATTGGCCGAGCTCGCGGCCAAAGGCTGGGGCGGCGGCGCGATCCTCTACGGCGACGGTCCCGAGCGGGCGGCTTACGAGGCGCGTGCCGCCCAACTCGGGCTCGGCCGCCGGGTCGAGTTCCGCAGTCCCGCCCCCGCACGCGACGCGTTCCGCACCGGCCGCGCGCTGGTGGTGCCGTCGCGCGCCGAGTCCATGCCCTATGTCGTGCTCGAAGCCGCGGCCGCGGCGGTCCCGTTGGTGACGACCCGGGTCGGCGGCATCCCGGAAGTCTTCGGCCCCGATGCCGGCGCCCTGGTGCCGCCGCAAGACGTATCCGCGCTCGCCGCCGCCATGCGCGCGGCACTGTCGGAGGAATCCATTGCGCGCACCAAGCGCCTGCGCGCGCGCATCGCCGCCTCGTTCACCGTGGCGGCGATGACCGATCAAATCCTTAATGCGTACGCGACGGCGAGTTCCGCCCGGGCATCGTCACGCGCGATTCATAGTTAATCGAGCACTTAAGCCTTCTGTCAGCAATTTCCGCTATCTCGACCCAATAAAGCGTGAGCGAACCGGCGCATTTTCTCACGCGCCGGCAATTCGCAGGGACGCGAGTCGAAAGCGGCATGATCGAGATCGATGCTCGCAAGATGGTGCGGGCGGCGGATGTGCAAGCGGCCTCGGCCGCGACCCTCGCCGGCCGCCTGCCCGCGCGCGCCGAGAAGCGCGCGCTCGGCGCGCTCGCGACCGCGGTCGCTTCGGAAAAGGTCCCGGCTGCGATCTCGCACGTGGTGCTCGCGGGCTTCGTGCGCACCGCCGAATTTCTCGCCATCGCCGGCTTCGGTCTGTTCATCTGGGCGATCTATGTCTACCCGGCCGAAGGCTTCGCCTGGCGCTACGTCGCCGCAATTCTCGGCATCGCGACCGCGGCCATCGCCGCCTTCGAGTGGGCGGAAATCTACGACGTCGCCGCGTTCCGCTCGCGCGTGACCCAGCTCGGCCGGCTCGGCCTGGCCTGGACCGTCGTGTTCCTGATCGCGCTCGCGATCGCCTTCTTCGCCAAGTTCGCGGACATGTATTCCCGCTTCTGGGCCGCCACCTGGTTCGGCGGCACGGTGTTTCTGCTGTTCGCAGGCCGGACGATGCTCTCCTCGCTCGTGCGCCACTGGACGCGCGAAGGCCGCCTCGTGCGCCGCACGGTGATCGTGGGCGGCAGCAAGGCGGGCGAGGCGCTGGTCGACGCGCTCAAGGCGCAAGCCGACTCCGATCTCGCGATCTGCGGCGTGTTCGACGACCGCAGCGACGAGCGCTCGCCGCCGCGCATCGCCGGCGTGCCCAAGCTCGGCAGCGTGGACGACCTCGTCGAGTTCGCGCGCCGCACCCGCATCGACCTCCTCCTCGTTTCGCTGCCGATCACGGCCGAGGAGCGCGTGCTGCAGATGGTGAAGAAGCTGTGGGTGCTGCCGGTGGACCTGCGGCTCGCCGCGCACATGAGCCGGCTGCGCTTCCGGCCGCGCGCCTATTCCTACATCGGTAACGTGCCGGTGCTCGACATCTACGACAAGCCGATCACCGACTGGAACTACGTCAGCAAGTGGCTTTTCGACCGCATCATCGGCGGCTTGCTGCTGCTCGCCGCCGCGCCGGTGATGGCGCTCGCCGCGATCGCGATCAAGCTCGACAGCAAAGGCCCCGTGTTCTTCAAGCAGAATCGCTACGGCTTCAACAACGAATTGATCGAGGTCTACAAGTTCCGCTCCATGTACGCGGACCAGGCCGACGCCGACGCGCGGAAGCTCGTGACCAAAGACGACGCCCGCGTGACCCGCGTCGGCCGCTTCCTCCGCAAGACCAGCCTCGACGAGCTGCCGCAGCTCATCAACGTGGCGCTCAAGGGCAACCTCTCGCTGGTCGGCCCGCGGCCGCACGCGGTCCACGCCCAGGCTGACAACCAGCTCTATGACGAGGTGGTGGACGGCTATTTCGCCCGCCACCGCGTGAAGCCGGGCATCACCGGCTGGGCCCAGGTCAATGGCTGGCGCGGCGAGACCGACACGCAGGACAAGATCCAGCGCCGTGTCGAGCACGACCTGTTCTACATCGAGAACTGGTCGGTGCTGTTCGACCTCTACATCCTGGCGCGCACGCCGTTCGCGCTGCTCAAGACTGAGAACGCGTACTGATGTCTGCCGTGGCGATGCGGCCGGCGGCCGCGACGCTCCTCGACCGCCTGCGCGGGCTGATGCTGTGGCTCGTGGGCTTCTCCGGCGCGTTTGTGTTCATGGAGCCCTCGCCCTATGAGTTCGTCGCATTGGCGACGATGGCGCTGTTTTTCTTGACCGGTCTGCCGCTGCGGCCGTCGCACGCGCCGCTCCTGCTGCTGCTCGTGGCTTACGGCACGGGGCTGTCCATCGGACTCGTGCCGGTGATCGGCGCCGACAAGACCATCATGTGGACCACGGTATCCTGGTTCCTGATCGGCACCGCGCTGTTCTACGCGTGCGCGCTCGCCGAGGACACCGGCCGCCGTCTAAAGCTTCTGCTCGCCGGCTACGTGGCGGCTGCTCTGATCGCGGCGCTGCTTGCGATCCTGGCCTACTTTCAATTCATTCCCGGCGCGGAAGAATTGCTGCGCTATAGCCGCGCGCGCGGCACGTTCAAGGACCCGAACGTGCTCGGGCCGTTCCTGGTGCTGCCGGCGCTGCTTGCGATGTACAGCGTGTTTTCGGGCGGCTGGCGCGGTCTCGTTCGCGGCGGCGGCGCCTTCGTGCTGTTCGCGATCGCGCTTCTGCTCACGTTTTCGCGCGGCGCTTGGGCACACTTCGCGATTTCCGTGGTCGTATTTCTCGGGCTTCTGTTCGCGCTCAGCGACAGCGCGCGCGAGCGTACCCGCATCGTGCTGGCGAGCTTGTTTGCGGCGTCACTGGTCGCGGTCGCGCTGGTGGCGTTGCTCTCCACCGAAACCGTGGGCGCGCTGTTCGCGCAACGCGCCACGCTCGACCAAAGTTACGACGTCGGCTATCTCGGCCGCTTTGGCCGCCACGTTCTCGGCCTGCAGCTCGCGCTCGACCATCCGTTCGGAATCGGGCCGCTGCAATTCGCGCGCCTGTTCAGGGAAGACGCCCACAACGTCTATCTCAATTCTTTCATGGCCGGCGGCTGGATCGCGGGGCTCTCCTACCTGCTCGTGGTCGTGCTCACGCTGATCGTCGGCTTTCGCGGCGCGATTGCGAAGACCCCGTGGCGCCCGGCGTTGCTCGCGGTGTTCGCGGCGTTCGTGGGCATCGTGGTCGAGAGCGCGATCATCGACAGCGACCATTGGCGCCATTTCTGGCTGCTGGTCGGCGTCTTGTGGGGCGGCGCGATCGCGGCAGCGCGCTTTACCGCTCAACGGCCGAGCCGTACGCGAGAGGCGCGGTTAACGCGCGCGCACGCGACCGCTTAAAGTCCCTCACCCGTCCCAGACCGGGACAAAACATCTGGAACATGGATTGCAACGCTGCTTCGGCCCGATTGCGGGCCGGCGCAGGGAAATCCATGTCCAGTCCGCATCCGCCCGAAACCGGCGCGAGCCGCAACCGCGTCGAGATCCTCGATCTCCTGCGCATGGTCGCGGTGCTCGCCGTAGTGCTGTTCCATTATGGTTTCCGCGGCGCGGCGGCCGACGGCTTCACCGCGATCTCGCTCCCCGACCTGCACTGGTTCGCGAAATATTGCGATTTCGGCGTGCAGCTGTTCTTCGTCATCAGCGGCTTCGTGATCGCGTATTCGGCCGAGGGGCGGACGGCGACCCGCTTCGCGGTGGCGCGCGTGGCGCGCATTTACCCAGCGTTTTTCCTGTGCATGACCTTGACCTTCCTGCTGACCGTCGCGATCGGAGCGCCGCGCTTCCAAACCACGTTCGCGCAATGGCTCGCCAATCTCTTCATCGTCTCGCCGGCGCTGAAGCAGCCGTTCATGGACGGCGCCTATTGGTCGATCGTCTACGAGATCACCTTCTATGGCTGGGTCGCCCTGTTCCTCGCCACCGGACATTTCCGCCGGCATATCGAGCTCATCATCGTCTCCTGGATGGCGATCTCGATGCTGAACGAGGCGGTGCTGCACTCCGGCATCCTGCTGCGCTTGTTCCTCACCAACCAGAGCGGATTCTTCGCGGCCGGCGTGTTGCTCTACGAAATCTACACCGGCCGGCGCACGCTGACCGTGATGCTCCTCCTGGTTCTCGCCACGGTGACCTCCATCGGCCAGGCGCTCGACAACGCCCAATGGGTCCGCGATCACTACCAGGTCGCACTGGACGGCAGGGTCACCGCCTCGCTCTGCGTCGCCGCCATCGGCGCGGTCGCGCTGGCGCTGCGCGTGCGCCGGGTTCCGCTGCCGCCCGCGATCGTGCTCGCAATCGGCGGCATGACCTACCCGATGTACCTCCTGCACCAGCACATCGGCTACATGCTGCTCAACCGGATCGAGGGCGCGGCGTCGCCTGCGATACTCGTGCTCCTGGCGACCGCGACGATCGCCGCGCTCTCCTGGGTGATCTGGCGCTATTTCGAGCGCCCGGCGCAAAAACAGATGAAAGCCGCGCTCACGTACGCGGCGGAACTGGCCGCGCCGCTCGCCATCCGCGTGCGCGCGCTCGTGGTCGGCGCCCGCGCGACCTGAACGCGGCGCCCGCGTTGCGCCGCGTGATCCGCGACTCTATATTGCGGCATCGGTCGGAGCGTGGCGCAGCCCGGTTAGCGCACTAGTCTGGGGGACTAGGGGTCGCGAGTTCAAATCTCGCCGCTCCGACCATTTCTATCGCGGCTCGCTCAAGAGCCGCGACACCGCCTGCTTCCATCCCTGCAGCTTCCGCGCCCGCGTCATTTGATCCATGCTGGGCTCGAACCGGCGCTCGAGCCGCCAGTGGTCGCCGAAGCGTTCCGGCGCCGGAAACAGGCCGGCGGCAAAGCCCGCAAGATAGGCGGCGCCGAGCGCCGTGGTTTCCTTGATCTCGGGCCGGTCCACCGGCGCACCCAGGAGATCGGCGAGCCGCTGCAGGGTCCAATCCGAGACCGCCATGCCGCCATCGACCCGGAGCACGGTCGCCGCCGCCCCGGCCCCCGGCCAGTCGGCGCGCATGGCCGCAAGCAGATCCGCGGTTTGGTAGCAGACACTTTCCAGCGCTGCGCGCGCGAGCTCGCGCTTGCCGGTGGCGCGCGTGAGCCCGAACAGCGCGCCGCGCGCGTTGGCGTCCCAGTGCGGCGCGCCAAGACCGACGAAGGCGGGCACCAGATAGACGTCTTGCAGCGGGTCGGCGGCCTCGGCGAGCGCGCCCGACTCGGCCGCGTTCTCGATCAAGCCGAGGCCGTCGCGCAGCCATTGCACCGCGGCGCCGGCGACGAAGATCGAGCCCTCCAGCGCATAGGTGCGCTTGCCGTTCAGTTGATAGGCAATGGTGGTCAAGAGCTTGTTCTTCGAGGCGACCGGCGCGGCGCCGGTATTGAGCAGCGCGAAGCAGCCGGTGCCGTAGGTGGATTTCATCATGCCGGGCCTGAAGCAGGCCTGGCCGACGGTCGCCGCCTGCTGATCGCCGGCCAGGCCGCGAATGGCGATCGGCGCTCCGAACAGATCATGCAGCGTCGCGCCGAAATCGCCCGAGCAGTCGCGCACTTCCGGCAGGATCGCGCGCGGTACGCGGAACAGCTTGCATAGCTCGTCGTCCCAATGGCCGCGGTGAATGTCGAATAGGAGCGTCCGCGACGCGTTGGTGGCGTCGGTTGCGTGCACCGCTCCGCCCGTAAGCCGCCACAGCAGGAAGGTGTCGACGGTGCCGAACGCGAGCAGACCGCGCTCCGCGCGCGCACGGGCACCGGGAACGTTGTCGAGGATCCAGGTGATCTTGGTGGCGGAAAAATACGGATCGAGCAGCAGCCCGGTCTTGGCCGTGATCATGGGCTCGAGCCCCTCGGCCTTCAGGCGCTCGCAAACCTCGGCCGTGCGGCGGTCCTGCCAGACGATGGCGCGATCGACCGGAACGCCGCTGCGCCGGTCCCATACCAGCACGGTCTCGCGCTGATTGGTGATGCCGATCGCCGCGATGTCCGCGGCCCGCGCGCGCGCCTGCTCGAGCGCCGTGCGGCAAGTC
>JAHFPN010000090.1 GCA_023269635.1 Hyphomicrobiales bacterium
GCGAGGGCGTCCGCAAGGACGACCGCACCGGCACCGGCACGCTCTCGGTGTTCGGGCATCAATTGCGCTTCGATCTCGGGAGAGGGTTCCCGCTGGTCACCACCAAGAAGCTGCATCTGAAATCGATCGTGCACGAGCTCTTGTGGTTCCTCGCCGGCGACACCAACGTGCGTTACCTGCAGGAGCAGGGCGTCCGCATCTGGGACGAATGGGCCGACGAGCGCGGGGATCTCGGGCCCGTGTATGGCCAGCAATGGCGCTCATGGCCCGCGGCCGACGGCGCCGCGGTGGACCAGATCGCCGACGTGATCGGCGAGATCCGCAAGAACCCGAACTCGCGCCGGCTCATCGTCAGCGCCTGGAACCCGGCGGAAGTGAAGAAGATGGCGCTGCCGCCCTGCCATTGCCTGTTCCAGTTCTACGTGGCCGAAGGGCGGCTCTCCTGCCAGCTCTATCAGCGCTCGGCCGACGTCTTTCTCGGCGTGCCGTTCAATATCGCCTCCTACGCGCTGCTTACCCACATGGTGGCGCAGGTGACGGCGCTCGCGCCGGGCGAATTCATCCACACCTTCGGCGACGCGCATCTCTACTTGAACCATCTCGAGCAGGCCGAACTTCAGTTGAGCCGCGCGCCGCGGGCGCTGCCGCGGCTCAAGCTCAATCCGGCGATCAACGACATCTTCGCCTTTCGCTACGAGGACGTGGCGTTCGAAGGCTATGATCCGCATCCGGCGATTAAGGCCAAGGTGGCGGTGTGAACATGCCCGGTGCGCGTGAAATTTTCCGGCTATTCTTGCTCGGCGCGCTCGCGCTCGCCTCCGCGGATCCGGCCGCGGCGCAAGATCCGGCGGCGCGCAAGTTCCTCGACGGCATCTACGCGGCTTATGCCACGCCGAATTCGCCCGGCACCCGGATCAATTCCAAGGCGCTGCTTGATCGCTATTTCACACCTGCGCTCGCCGCGCTCATCGACCGCGACGCGCGCCAGGCGAAGCTCAAGAACGAACCGCGCGAGCTCAACGGCGATCCATTCATCGATGCGCAGGACTGGGACATGAAAGGGCTCATGATCGACGTTCGCGAGGCTGGCAGGGAGCGGGCGAGCGCGACCGTGAAATTCGCCAATTTCGGGGAAGCGCGCGAACTGCGCCTCGATCTCGTCAAGACCGCGGCCGGCTGGCGGATCGACGACATCCAATGGCGCGAAGGTAGCCTGCGCCGGCTCTACGCGAAACGATAGGGCGCAAGTCGCGACGCGATCAAGTGATTTTCCCGCCCCCTAAAAGAGGGAAGGAGGCGTGGCGGCTAGGGATACAGCCCCCGCAGCGCGCGGGCTTCCAGCACCCGGCGGCAAGCGATGATGTAGGCGCCGGTGCGGAGCGGTACCTTGTGCGCTTCGGCGGCCTGGCACACGGCGCGGAACGCGTCGGAGAGCAGAGTTTCCAGCCGCGCGTTGATCTCCTGTTCCGACCAGAAGAAGCTCGAGAAGTCCTGTACCCACTCGAAATAGCTCACCATCACGCCGCCGGCATTGGCGATCACGTCGGGCACCACGATGATCCCGCGCTCTCCGAGCACGTCGTCGGCCGCGGGCGTGGTCGGGCCATTGGCGGCTTCGACCACCATGCGGGCGCGGATGCGCCGTGCGCGCGTCTCGTCGATCTGCTGCTCGAGCGCGGCCGGGATTAGGAACTCGACCTCCTGCTCCCAGAAATCCTCGGCGTCGATCGCGTCGGCGCCCTTGAAGCCGCGGATGCCGCGCTCGCGCGCCACGTGCTCGGCCAGCGCATAGGCGTCGATACCCTTGGCATTGGCGAGCGTCGCGGTCGCGTCCTGCACCGCCACCAGCTTCACGCCATGCGATTGCAGGATGCGCGCCGCGGCGTTGCCGACATTGCCGAAGCCCTGCAGCGCGAAGCGCGCGCCGTCGAGCGCGATGCCTTCGCGCTGCGCCGCGCGCGCGGCGGTCACGTAGACGCCGCGGCCGGTGGCGTCGCGGCGGCCGTGGCTGCCGCCGAGCGCGATCGGCTTGCCGGTCACGACGCCGGTGACGGTGCTGCCCTGGTTGACGGAAAACGTGTCCATCATCCAGGCCATCACTTGCGCGTCGGTGCCGACGTCGGGTGCCGGGATGTCGCGGTCCGGGCCGATGACGACGCTGATCTCGCTGGTATAGCGGCGGGTGAGGCGCTCGAGCTCCTTGTTCGAGAGCTTGGCGGGATCGACGCGCACGCCGCCCTTGGCGCCGCCATAGGGCATGTTCACCGCCGCGTTCTTCACCGTCATCCAGGCGGCGAGCGCCATCACTTCGGCGAGCGAAACGTTCTGGTGGAAGCGCACGCCGCCCTTGCCCGGCCCGCGCGAGGTGTTGTGCTGCACGCGATAGCCCTCGAAGTGCGCAACCGAGCCGTCATCCAGCTCGATCGGCACGTCGACCACGAGACAGCGCTTGGGGCGCTTCAGTGTCTCGATCCAGCGCTCGAGCTTGCCGAGATAGGGGCGGACGCGCTCGACCTGCTCGAGGAAATTCTCCCACGGGCCGTTCTTGCCGGGAGGCAGAAAGGAGAGGTCGCGCTCGAGCTGCATCGGTGCACGCTATAGCGCGATTTCCATGCAAGGGTGGAGGGCGCCGGTCAATAAGCGTTGACGCGGTCGAGACATAGCAGACCGTGGTCGCAGAAAGACAACGAGCCGCCGGGGGGACGGCGGCTCGTTCAGATCTCGGGTCGCAGACGGCTCAGAGCTGCTCTTCCGGCTCGCCGAAGCGGAGGCCGAGCCGGCCGTCATGCCGGTCTTGCTCCATGCGGGGACCCATCGGGCCGCGCGGACCTTCGTCATCGCGCTGGCCGAAGCGGGGACCCATGGGGCCGCGCGGGCCGTCGTCGTTGCGCCAGCCGAAGCGCGGGCCCATCGGGCCGCGATGCTGCCAGCCGTCGCGCTGGTCGTCGCGCATGTCGGCGCGATCGCGCCAGCGCATCATGCGCTGGCCCATGCCCGGGCGCATGGCCATGCGGCCGAGGATGGCGAAGCGGCGCTTCTGCGCGTCGTCGAGCTTCTCATAGAGCGGCTGTACCGCATCGGCGAGCCGCTTCAGCTCGGCCGAGCGCTCGCCCAAGTAATCGGCGCCGCGGCGGAGACGCGCGACCGGATCCGGCAGCGTGGTCTGGGTTTCGCGTTCGGTGCGGAGCTTTTCGCGCTCGGCGCGGAACTTCTCGACGCGCTCGAGGCGCTTCTTGGCCATGTCCTTGAGCGCGGCCTCGACCGGCGGCCAGAGCTTCTCCTGCTCGGCATTGAGCTGAAGGCCGCCTTTCAGCGCGGCAATGCGGGCATCCTGGAACGCGCCGATGTCGGCGGGGTTCGGACGCCAGTCCTGGCGCCAGCGATGCGACATCGGGCCCGGCCCCTGTTGCGCGAATGCGGAATAGACCAGAACCGAACCGCCAATGGCGGCAGCGGCGGTGGCAATGATCAGGGCCTTCTTCATGGAGCGTTCCTTTCGGAAACGAGAGGGGTCTGTTCGGTTGGCGCGATGATGGGAACGCGCCCGGCGCCCTGCAAATGAAACTTCGGTAATGCAGATGAAATTTCGTTAATGTGACGCTGAAGGCGTCATCCCGGGTGCTGCGCAACACGAAGTGTTGCGCTGCTAACCCGGGATCGCGCTCGGTCGCGTCCTGCTTACGATCCCGGGTCTGCGGTGCAGCGCTTCGCGCCGCGCCCGGGATGACAGAATCAGGAAGGTCCGATCATCTTCTCCGGCCGCACCAGCGCGTCGAACTCGGCTTCCGTCACGTAGCCGCCCTTGACCGCCTCCTCGCGCAAGCTGGTGCCGTTCTGGTGCGCGGTCTTGGCGATTTTCGCCGCATTGTCATAGCCGATCTTGGGCGCGAGCGCGGTGACCAGCATCAGCGACATCTTCATCAGATGCTCGATGTGCTTCTCGTTCGCCTTGATGCCGACCACGCAATGGTCGGTGAAGGAGCGCGAGGCGTCGGCAAGCAGCCGGATCGACTGCATGAGCGCGTGCGCCATCACTGGCTTGAACACATTGAGCTCGAAGTGGCCTTGGCTCCCGGCGATCGCGACCGTGGTCTGGTTGCCGAGCACCTGACAGCACACCATGGTCATCGCCTCGCACTGGGTCGGGTTGACCTTGCCCGGCATGATCGAGGAGCCCGGCTCGTTCTCCGGCAATGACAATTCGCCGAGGCCGGAGCGCGGCCCCGAGCCCATCAGCCTTATGTCGTTCGCGATCTTGAACAGCGCGGTCGCGACCGAGGCGAGTGCGCCCTGCGCCGCCACATAGGCGTCGTGCGCGGCCATGACCTCGAACTTGTTCGGCGCGGTGACGAACGGGAGCCCGGTGATCTCGGCCACCTTGGCGGCGAACTTCTCGGCGAAGCCCTTCTTGGCGTTCAAGCCGGTGCCGACCGCGGTGCCGCCCTGGGCGAGCGTGTATTGCTCGCCGAGCGTCTGCTCCACCCGCTTGATGCCGGAGGCGACCTGGGCGGCGTAGCCGGAAAATTCCTGGCCGAGCGTAAGCGGGGTTGCGTCCTGCAAATGCGTGCGGCCGATCTTGATGATCGCCGCGAACTCCTTCGCCTTCTTGTCGAGCGCCGCGTGCAGATGGCGAAGCGCGGGCAGCAGCCGGCGCACGATCTCCTCGGCGGCGGCGATGTGCATCGCGGTCGGGAACGTGTCGTTCGAGGACTGCGACAGATTCACGTGATCGTTTGGATGCACCGGCTTCTTCGAGCCCGTCACTCCGCCCAATATCTCGATCGCGCGGTTCCCGATCACTTCGTTCGCGTTCATGTTGGATTGGGTGCCCGAGCCGGTCTGCCAGACCACCAGCGGGAAATGCTCGTCGAGCTTGCCGTCGATCACTTCCTGGGCGGCGGCGGCGATCGCGTCGGCGAGTTTGCCGTCGATCAGCCCCTTGTCCTTGTTCACGAGCGCGGCCGCGCGTTTCACAATACCAAACGCGCGCACGATCGGCACCGGCATGCGCTCGCCGCCGATTCGGAAATTCTCGAGCGAGCGCTGGGTTTGGGCGCCCCAATAGCGGTCGGCGGGAACCTCGATTGGGCCGAAGGTGTCGATTTCGGTGCGGGTCGAGGGGGTCGGCTTCGGCATCGGCGTGTCCTTCCCGCCTGGCGAAACGCTTAGCACGCGGGATTCATGCGGTGAACGCAACGTAGCGACGGGTCGGATGGAACATGTCGCGGACCGAATGGGATGTCCGGTGGGCACGTGTGGGATCGCACAAGTTCACGCCGGACGATCTGTCGCATTCGATCCCCGAATGCTAGCATTACGATTAAAGGTAGCCGGAGACGGATGCGGCGTCATCCGGCGGGTATATCATGTAGTGACATATCGAAGGTCCGACCGGCAAGTTCTGCGCAAGAATAGGTCCGCGGCTCTCGAATGGGGGGTTCGAGTCGACCGATGGCCGAAGTGGTGAATTTGCGCCGCGCGCGCAAGATGCGGGTTCGGGCCGCGGCGGCCGCGATGGCGGCCGAGCAGCGCGCGCGATATGGCCGCAGCCGCGCTGAAAAGCGCCTCGATCAGGCGAGAGAAGAAAAACGCGCGCACGAACTTGATTCGCATCGCCGCGAGCCCGCGCGCGATCCCGAGCCGGCACGGTGACGGCCATGAAGAGCCCGGTGGTCAAGCGGTCGATCGTGATCGCCGGTCACAAGACCAGCGTCAGCCTGGAGGATGCGTTCTGGGAGGCGCTGAAGGAGATCGCCGCCGGGCGCGAGGCCACGCTTTCGGAGCTGGTTGCCAATATCGATTCCTCGCGCAGCCAGGGAAATCTCTCCTCGGCGATCCGCCTGTTCGTGCTCGAGCATTTCCGCAATTCCGGCGGCAAGGGCGGGCGCAAGCCGGATAAGGAATCGCGCCCGGGCCCGCGGGACAGCTGATTTGCCGGCGTCGGGGGCGCCGGGCGGCGCTTGGCAAGCGCTCGCGCAGCCTTGCGTTGTCTAAACGGCTCCGGTTCCCTATATCCTGCACAGCCGATCGAAGCCGCGCGGCCGCACCCGGCCGCGAACCGGCCGCATGCGAGAGGCCGGCGGGAGGAACTACAGATGCCTTGGAAGAATCAGAGCGGCGGCCCCTGGAGCGGCGGCGGGCCGCGCGGGCCATGGGGCAGCGGTCCGCAACCCGGCGGGCCGAAGCCGCCGGATTTCGAGGACTTGATCCGCCGCAGCCAGGACCGGCTCAGGAGCGTGCTCCCCGGCGCCGGCAATCTCGGCGGGCGCGGCGGCCTGCTCATCGTGCTGGCGCTGATCGCGATCTGGATGCTTTCGGGATTCTACCGGGTCGAGCCGGACGAGCAGGGGGTCGTGCTCCGCTTCGGCAAGTTCGTGCAGCTGACCCAGCCGGGCCTCAACTATCATCTGCCGTGGCCGGTCGAGACCGCGGTGACGCCCAAGGTCACGCGCGTCAACCGCATCGACGTCGGCATGCGCCTGATCGAGGACCCGCGCCGCGGCACCACCATGCGCGACGTGCCGGAGGAGAGCCTGATGCTCACCGGCGACGAGAACATCGTGGACGTGGATTTCTCGGTGTTCTGGATCGTGAGCAGCGCGTCGAGCTACTTGTTCAACGTCCAACATCCCGAAGGCACGATCAAGGCGGTGGCCGAGAGCGCCATGCGCGAGGTCATCGGCCGCTCACAGATCCAGCCGATCCTCACCGGCGCGCGCCAGGTCACCGAGACCGCGGTGCAGGAGCTGATGCAGAGGACGCTCGATGACTACGGTGCCGGCGTCAGCATCACCCAAGTGCAGATGCAGAAGGTCGATCCGCCGGCGCAGGTGATCGACTCGTTCCGCGACGTGCAGGCGGCGCGCGCCGACGCCGAGCGCGTGCAAAACGAAGCGCAGACCTACGCCAACCGCGTCGTGCCCGAGGCACGCGGCCGCATGGCACAGATCACGCAAGCCGCCGAGGCCTATCGCGAGCAGACCGTGGTCGAAGCGCGCGGACAGGCGGCCCGCTTCCTCAAGGTGCTCGACGAGTACAAGCGTGCGCCCGCGGTCACGCGCCAGCGCCTCTATCTCGAGACCATGGAGCGCGTGTTCGGCGGCATGGACAAGATCATCATCGATCCGAGCACCTCGAGCCGCGGCAATACGGGCGTCGTGCCCTATCTGCCGCTCGGCGAGCTCGGCCGGCGGACGCAGCCGACGACGCCCCAGGCGCCGACGGCGATCCAAGGAGGCACCCGATGAAAGGAATTACCGCAGTCCTTGCCGTGATCGCCGCGCTGGCGGCGATCGCCGGCTACACCTCGGTGTTCTTCGTGCACCAGACCCAACAGACGCTGGTGCTCCGGCTCGGCGAGCCGCGCCGCGTGATCACCGACGCCGGATTGCAGTACAAGCTGCCGCTGGTGGACACCGTGATCTACATCGACAAGCGCATCCTCGACCTCGACAACCCGGCACAGGAGATCATCGCTTCCGACCAGAAGCGGCTCGTGGTCGACGCGTTCGCGCGCTACAAGATCATCGATGCGCTGAAATTCTATCAGTCGGTGAGCACCATCGAGGGGGCCAATTCGCGGCTTGCCACCGTGCTCAATTCCGCGCTCCGGCGCGTGCTCGGCGAGGCGAGCTTCATCCAGTTGGTGCGCGACGAGCGGGCGCAGCTCATGTCCCGCATCAAGGACCAGGTGAACCGCGAGGCGGCGAATTTCGGCATCCAGGTGGTCGACGTGCGCATCCGCCGCGCCGATCTGCCCGACGCCAACAGCCAGGCGGTGTACCAGCGCATGCAGACCGAGCGGCAGCGGGAGGCGGCCGAGATCCGCGCGCAGGGCGCGCAGCTCGCGCAGGCGATCCGCGCGCGCGCGGAGCGCGAGGCGACCGTGATCGTGGCCGAGGCCACCTCGCGCGGCGAGCAGACCCGCGGCGAGGGCGACGCCGAGCGCAACCGTATCTTCGCGGAAGCCTACAGCAAGGACGCCGACTTCTTCGCCTTCTACCGCTCGATGCAGGCTTACGAGGCCGGGCTGAAGCAGAACGATACCCGGCTCCTGCTTTCGCCCGACTCCGACTTCTTCCGCTATTTCGGCGACCCGGCCGGCAAGCAGCCGGCGGCGAAATGACCGACGCCGGCCGATGCTCGACTTGCTCGTGGCGCTCGGCTTGGTGCTGGTGATCGAGGGTCTGACCTTCGCCGTCTTTCCCGGAGGCGCCAAGCGCGCGCTCGCGGTGCTCGCGGAAGCGCCGGAGCCGAGCTTGCGAGTGGCCGGCCTGGTGTCGGCCGTGATCGGGGTGGCGGTGGTGTGGGCCGTGCGCGGGTGATCGGCGCGCCGGCCGGCGGCCGCGCGACGGGGACGCAAA
Source organism: Hyphomicrobiales bacterium (assembly GCA_023269635.1). Classification (GTDB taxonomy): domain Bacteria; phylum Pseudomonadota; class Alphaproteobacteria; order Rhizobiales; family Xanthobacteraceae; genus JAHFPN01. Next base: position 8,364 of record JAHFPN010000090.1, read on the forward strand.
TCCGAAAGCATAATTCAGCCCGCACCGGCCATGCTTGCCTTGCTCCTCTTTCCGGCGCAGCGTTCCGGCTCGCGCCGAATCTCAGAGGTCCGTCCATGCGTGCTGTTGCCGCCGTCCGCCCGATTCGACCGCTCCGCCGCGGCGTCGCGGTGCTTTCGTTCGTGCTCGCGCTCACCGCGCTGCCGGTCATCGGCTTGGGCGCGCCGGGCAAGGGACCGGACTCGGTCGCCGACATCGCCGAGAAGGTGATGGACGCGGTGGTCAATATCTCCACCTCGCAGACGATCGATCTCGCCCAGCGCAACCGCACGACCCCGCAGCCGGCGCCGCAACTGCCGCCCGGCTCGCCGTTCGAGGAATTCTTCGAGGAATTCTTCAAGCGCCGCGGCGACGACCCCACCAACCGGCCGCGCCGGGTTTCCTCGCTCGGCTCGGGCGTGGTGGTCGACGCCAGCGGCATCATCGTCACCAACAATCACGTGATCGGCGAGGCCGACGAGATCTTCGCGACCTTCAGCGACGGCACCAAGCTCAAGGCCGAGGTGATCGGCCGCGATCCGAAGACCGACATCGCGGTCCTGCGGGTAAAGCCCGAGAAGCCGCTCACGGCCGTCAGCTTCGGCGATTCGGACAAGCTCAGGGTCGGCGATTGGGTGATGGCGATCGGTAATCCGTTCGGGCTCGGCGGCTCGGTCACTGTGGGCGTCGTGTCCGCGCGCAACCGCGACATCAATGCCGGTCCGTTCGACAACTTCATTCAGACCGACGCCGCCATCAACCGCGGCAATTCCGGCGGCCCGCTGTTCAACATGGCGGGCGAGGTGATCGGCATCAACACGGCGATCATCTCGCAATCCGGGGTCTCGATCGGCATCGGCTTCGCGATCCCGTCGCGGATCGTGCTCGCGGTGTTGACGCAGCTGCGCGAGTTCGGCGAGACGCGGCGCGGCTGGATCGGCGTGCGCATCCAGCCGATCGACGATCAGATCGCAGAGAGCCTCGGGCTCGGCAAGGCGCGCGGCGCCTTGATCGCGGGCTTGAGCGAAGGCGGGCCAGCGGCCAAGGGCGGCATCCAGGCCGGCGACGTGATCGTCAAGTTCGACGGCCGCGAGGTCAATGAATTGCGCGACCTGCCGCGGTTGGTGGCCGAGACCCAGGTCG
>JAHFPN010000091.1 GCA_023269635.1 Hyphomicrobiales bacterium
GCGCGCACCCGCGCCGATCGCCCGCGCGCCGACCGCGCCCGCTGTTCCGCAAGCCGTGTTGCCGCCCTCCGACAGCGCCAAGGACCTCTACGATCTCGCCTATGGCTACGTGCTGCGGCGCGATTTCGTGCTCGCCGAGGAGACGTTCCGGAAGTTCCTGACCGAGCATCCGAACGACCGGCTCACGCCCGAGGCCTATTATTGGCTGGGCGAGAGCCTGTACCAGCGCCAGCTCTATCGCGACGCGGCCGAGAGTTTCCTGAAGATTTCGACCGACTACCCGAACCTCGCCAGGGCACCCGAGGCGCTGCTGCGCCTGGGCCAGGCGCTCGCCGCGCTGAACGAGCGCGAGACCGCCTGCGCCGCCTTCGGCGAGGTCGGCCGCAAATATCCGCGCGCGTCCGCGGCGGTGAAGCAGGCGGTGGTGCAGGAACAAAGACGTGCCCGCTGCTGAGGCGCGCGCCGCGCCGGTCGGCGACGGCGAATTGCCCGCTCTGTTCTCGGACTTCGAACCGTATCGCCGCGTCGTGCTCGCCGTCTCCGGCGGCCCGGATTCCACCGCGCTGCTGTGGCTCGCCCGGCGCTGGCGCGACGCGCGGCCGCGCGCCCCCGAGCTCGTGGTGGCCACGATCGATCATCGTCTCCGCCCCGAATCCGAGGCGGAAGCCGCAGGCGTCGCGAAGCTCGCGCGCACGCTCGGCCTCAAGCATCACACGCTGGTCTGGGAGGGGCGGAAGCCGAAGACCGGCCTGCAACAGGCCGCGCGCACCGCGCGCTACCGGCTCTTGATCGAGCTTGCGAACCGCCTCGGCGCCGATGCGATCGCCACCGCCCATACCCGCGACGACCAGGCGGAGACGGTGCTGATCCGTCTTTCGCGCGGCTCCGGGCTCTCCGGGCTTGCCGGAATGCGTCGCATCAGCGAGCGCGACCGGATCGCCATCCTGCGGCCGCTGCTCGATCTCCCCAAGGCGCGCCTGATCGCGACGCTGAACAAGGCGCGCCTCGCTTATGCCGAGGATCCCACCAACCGGGATCCACGCTTCGCGCGGGTGCGGATGCGGAAGCTGGCGCCGGCGCTGGCAGCCGAGGGGCTCGATGCGGCGCGGCTCGCGCTCGTGGCCAAGCGGCTGGCGCGCGCCGACGCGGCGCTCGCGGCGACCGCCGACGCGGCGGAAGCGCAGGCGCTGATCGCCGCGCCCGGCCGGCGCGAGACGGTCTTCAACGCGGTGGCGCTGTTCACGTTCCCGGCCGAGATCGCGCTTCGCGTGCTCGGCCGCGCCATCGATGCGATCGGGAACGAGGGGCCGGTCGAGCTCGGCAAGCTCGAATCGCTGTTTCAGGCGCTGGCCGCGAGCCATGCCGGCGGACGGCGCCTCAAGCGCACGCTCGCCGGCGCCGCGGTGACGCTGGCGGGACCGCGCCTCACAATTACCCGCGCGCCGGCGCGGCGCGGGCGGGGCGCCTGACAAGCCCCTCAAGCGGCGGCGAAAAACCCGCGTTCCCGCCGGGCTTCCCTTGTGGACGCCCCCCGTGCGCCCTATTTTAACGCTATTCGGCTAGTCAAGTGCGCTTCGGCCCGCCCGGCCCGCGAAAGGTCAGTGATGAACGCCAATCTCCGCAACTTCGCCCTCTGGGTGATCATCGTTCTGTTGCTGCTTGCGCTGTTCTCGCTGTTCCAGAACCCGACCCAGCGGCCGATCACCAACGACATCACCTTCTCGCAGTTGCTGACCGAGGTCGATGCCGGCCGGGTGCGCGACGTGGTGATCCAGGGCAACGAGATTTCCGGCACGCTCTCCGATGGCCGCCATTTCCAGACCTACGCGCCGAGCGACCCGAGCCTGGTGCAGCGGCTCTACGGCAAGGGCGTGCAGATCACGGCGCGGCCGCAGGGCGAGCAGGTGCCCTGGTTCGTGAGCTTGCTGGTTTCCTGGCTGCCCTTCATCGCGCTGATCGGCGTGTGGATCTTCCTGTCGCGGCAGATGCAGGGCGCCGGCGGCAAGGCACTCGGCTTCGGCAAGAGCCGGGCGAAGCTGCTGTCCGAGGCGCACGGGCGCGTCACCTTCGAGGACGTGGCCGGAGTCGACGAGGCCAAGGCCGACCTGCAGGAAATCGTCGAGTTCCTGCGCGATCCGCAGAAATTCCAGCGCCTCGGCGGCCGGATTCCGCGCGGCGTGTTGCTGGTCGGGCCTCCGGGCACTGGCAAGACCTTGCTCGCGCGCGCCATCGCCGGCGAAGCCAACGTGCCGTTCTTCACCATCTCGGGCTCCGACTTCGTCGAGATGTTCGTCGGCGTCGGCGCCAGCCGCGTGCGCGACATGTTCGAGCAGGCCAAGAAGAATGCGCCCTGCATCATCTTCATCGACGAGATCGACGCGGTCGGCCGCCATCGCGGCGCTGGCCTCGGCGGCGGCAACGACGAGCGCGAGCAGACGCTGAACCAGTTGCTGGTGGAGATGGACGGCTTCGAATCGAACGAAGGCATTATTCTCATCGCCGCGACCAATAGGCCGGACGTGCTCGACCCCGCGCTCCTGCGCCCGGGCCGCTTCGACCGCCAGGTGGTGGTGCCGAACCCGGACGTGGTCGGCCGCGAGCAGATCTTGAAAGTCCACGTACGCAAGGTGCCGATGGCGCCCGACGTGAACTTGAAGATCGTCGCGCGCGGCACGCCCGGCTTCTCGGGCGCCGATTTGGCCAACCTCGTGAACGAGGCCGCGCTCATGGCCGCGCGCCGGAACAAGCGCATGGTCACCCAGTTCGAGTTCGAGGACGCCAAGGACAAGGTGATGATGGGCGCCGAGCGCCGCTCGCTGGTGATGACCGAGGAAGAGAAGATGCTCACCGCCTATCACGAGGGCGGCCACGCCATCGTCGCGCTGAACGTCCCGGCCACCGACCCCGTGCACAAGGCCACGATCATTCCGCGCGGCCGCGCGCTCGGCATGGTCATGCAGCTGCCGGAGCGCGACAAGCTTTCCATGTCCTACGAGCAGATGACCTCGCGGCTCGCCATCATGATGGGCGGCCGCGTCGCCGAAGAGCTCGTGTTCGGCAGCGAGAAGGTCACCTCCGGCGCAGCGTCCGACATCGAGCAGGCGACCAAGCTCGCGCGCATGATGGTGACGCGCTGGGGCCTGTCGCCCACGCTCGGCACCGTCGCCTATGGCGAGAACCAGGAGGAAGTGTTCCTCGGCTATTCGGTCTCGCGCCAGCAGAACATCTCGGAATCGACGGTCCAGAAGATCGACGGCGAGATCAAGCGCTTCGTCGAGGACGGCTATCAATTCGCGAAGAAAATCCTGACCGAAAGGCGCGCCGAGCTCGGGGAGTTGGCCAAGGGCCTGCTCGAATACGAGACGCTCACCGGCGACGAGATCAAGGACTTGCTCGCCGGCAAGCCGCCGGTGCGCGAGGGCGTCTCCGACGTGCCGCCGCCGCGCTCGTCCGCGGTGCCGACCGCCGGCAAGCCGCGCCCGCGGCCCGAGCCGGGCAGCGACGTCGCCCCGCAGCCGCAGACCTAAGCATTTCGGCCGTCGTCCTGAGGTGCGCGCGCAGCGCGCCTCGAAGGACGGCGGCCGTCATCCTTCGAGGCTCGCGCTTCGCGCTCGCGCCTCAGGATGACGGCTAGGAAAAATCCCTCAGTCCCGTCTGCACCAGCAGCGGATAGGTCACGTCGCGGAACTCGCGCATACCGGCCTCGAAGCGCGGCCAGCACAGGATCACGCCGTCGAGGCCGGTGCGCGACAACGCAGCGAGGCCGTCGACGATTTGCTCCTTGGTGCCGATCAAGTTGTAGCCGTTCCAGCCGGAGATCAGTCCTTCCTGCATGAACTTCACGCGGTCGGCAGGAATGTTGCGGGCATTGACGTCGAGCATGAAGGTTTCGACCGCGTTGAGCGCCGCCTGCCAGTCGCCCTTCTCCTTGACGTAATAGTCGTAGAAGTCGCGCGCCTCTTTCTCGGTCTCGGCCTGGATGATGTTGGCGAGCGTCCACACCCGCACCTCGCGGCCATATTCCTCGCGCGCGAGCTTGTGATAGGCGGCGATGTGCGCCTTCCAGTCCTCGAACGCCCGATCGAGGCCGCCGCGCACCACGGTGTAGACCAGATCGCAGTATTTCGCCGCGAAGTGCCGGCCGCGCTCCGAGCTGGCCGCGTTCATGATCGGCGGATGCGGCTTCTGGATCGGCTTCGGTTGCAGATAGCCCTTCTTGATCCGGTAGTACTTGCCGTCGAAATCGAAATCCTCGTCCTCGGTCCACAGCCGCTTCACGATCTGCATCCATTCCTCGGTCGCCTCGTAGCGCTCGGCGTGGGGGCGCATGGGCGCGCCGAACATGTCGATCTCCGGCTGGTTCCAGCCGGTGACGACATTGAGGGTGTGGCGGCCGTTCGAGATGTGGTCGATCACGGCCGATTGCTTCGCCGCCATGATCGGATGGTTGAGCGAGGCGTGGGCGGTGGAGAGCACGCCGCATTTTTCCGTCGAGGCGCTGATGCCCGCCGCCCAGGCGAAGGCCTCGAAGCCGGGCCCTTGCGGATTGGTGGCGCCGCCGAACCCGCGCCAGCGCGCGACCGGCACCAGCGCCTCGAACTCCATCTCGTCCGCGAGCTTGGCGAGCGTGAGCGTATTGGGCCAACTGATCTCGAGCTTGCCGTCGAGCTCCGACATCACGCAGCCGGAATCGAGATTGGTCTGGAACGTGCCGAGCTTCAGCTTGCGCGTGCTGAGCGCCGGGTTGGTCTCGCGCCGGTCCTTGCGCATGTTCAAGCCCTCACCGCTGCCGATCCGCCGGCGGCGACGAGGATCAGGAACGCGATCAGGCGGGGGCTCAATGCCAAGGCAACCTCGCCAATCCAGCCGGGACCGACGGGATTGCGGTTAACGCGGCCACCGACCGGGCGCATGCGGGGCCGGCCGGGTAACGTTTGCACACAGTTTTTGAACCTTTGACCCCTAGCCTCGTCATAGTATCAAGCGGCGAGCCGGCCGGGAAACCAGCCGGCGCACCGGCAGGTTGGGGGCGATGGCGCGCAAATACTTCGGCACCGACGGCATCCGCGGCCGCGCCAATGGCGTGATCACGCCGGAGCTCGCCCTCAAAGTCGGCATGGCCGCGGGCCTGGTGTTTCAGAACGGCGATCACCGCCACCGCGTGCTGATCGGCAAGGACACCCGCCTATCCGGCTACATGATCGAATACGCGCTGGTCGGCGGTTTCACCTCGGTCGGCATGGACGTGCTGCTGACCGGCCCGATGCCGACGCCGGGCGTCGCCATGCTGGCGCGCTCGATGCGCGCGGATCTCGGCGTGATGATCTCGGCCTCGCACAACGCGTTCGACGACAACGGCATCAAGCTGTTCGGCCCCGACGGCTACAAGCTCTCCGACGAGGTCGAGCTCAAGATCGAGAAATTGATCGACAGCGACCTGACCAAGCGCCTGGCCAAGCCCGCCGCGCTCGGCCGCGCCAAGCGTATCGACGGCGTGCAGGACCGCTACGTCGAGTTCGCCAAGCGCACGCTGCCGCGCAACCTGTCGCTCGAGGGCCTGCGCGTGGTGATCGATTGCGCCAACGGCGCCGCCTACAAGGTGGCGCCGGAGGCGCTGTGGGAACTGGGCGCCGAAGTGTTCTCCATCGGCGTCGAGCCGGACGGCTTCAACATCAACCACGAGTGCGGCTCGACCGCACCCGAGGCGCTGATGGCCAAGGTGCGCGAGATGCGCGCCGATATCGGCATCGCGCTCGACGGCGACGCCGACCGCGTGGTGGTGGTGGACGAGAAGGGCCACCTCGTGGACGGCGACCAGATTCTGGCCGTGGTGGCCAAGAGCTTTCAGGAGGACGGCCGGCTGGCGCGGCCCGGCATCGTCGCGACGGTGATGTCGAACTTGGGCCTGGAGCGCTATCTCGGCTCGCTCGGGCTCACGCTCGTGCGCGCGCCGGTCGGCGACCGCTACGTGCTCGAAGCGATGCGCAAGGGCGGCTACAACGTGGGCGGCGAGCCGTCCGGCCACATCATCCTGTCCGATTACACCACCACCGGCGACGGCTTCGTGGCGGCGCTGCAGGTGCTCGCCGTGGTGAAGAAGCTCGGCCGCCCGGTGTCCGAGGTCTGCCACGTCTTCGCGCCGCTGCCGCAAGTGCTGAAGAACGTCCGCTACAAGTCCGGCCGGCCGCTCGAGGACGGCGCGGTGGCGGCCGCCATCAACGCCGCCGAGCGGCGCTTGACCGGCAGGGGCCGGCTGGTGGTGCGGCCGTCCGGCACCGAGCCGGTGATTCGGGTGATGGGCGAGGGCGACGACCGCGAGCTGATCGAGGCGGTCGTGGACGACGTGGTCGCGGCGCTGACCCGGGTCGCCGCCTGAAATTAACCTTTCGTTAACTTCTGAATTTCGCGCAACCCAAGCCCTTGCAAGGCTCGGCGCCCATTCGCGCGCGTCCGATGAACGGACGTGGTTAAGGGTTAAGGTTAAGCGCTCATTAAACATTGGCTGCGATCTTCCCGATCCGGGTCACCGGCGGCGCCCGCCGCGGCGGCCTCGCCCGAATGGAAGGATCGCAAGATGAGTAACTCGAAAATCATTGCGTTGGCCGCGGTCGTTTCCTCCGCGCTCACGCTTCAGGTCGCGCGCGCGGCCGATCTGCCGGCGCCTTATTTCAAGGCCCCGCCGATGGTCGAGGAATTCGGCGGCTGGTATCTCCGCGGCGATCTCGGCTGGAGCAACCAAGAGGTCAAGAGCCTGTGGAACGTGCTCTACAACACGAGCACCGTGACCAACCTCAGCAAGGGTTTCGAGGTCGGCGGCATCTTCGGCCTCGGCGTCGGCTACCAGTTCAACAATTGGTTCCGCATCGACGTGACCGGCGAATATCGCAGCGGCTCCACGTTCCACGGCCTCGATCGCTACGTCGGCATCGGGTTCTCCGGCACCGACGAATACACCGCGATCAAGAGCGAGTTGCTGTTCCTGGCCAACGCCTATGTCGACCTCGGCACCTGGAAGGGCGTCACTCCTTATGTCGGCGCCGGCGTCGGCTTCAGCCGCAACACGATCTCGAACTTCCTCGACGTGAACACGCCGAATCTCGGCGTCGCCTTCGCCGCGCCGGCGAGCAAGTGGAATCTCGCCTGGGCGCTGCACGCGGGCATCGGCTACAAGGTCACCCCGACCTTCATGATCGACCTGTCCTATCGCTACGTGTCGCTCGGCAGCGCGCTCACCGGCGATCTCATCGCCTGGGACGGCACCAACGGCACCGTGAACCCGATGCACTTCCGCGGGCTCACCTCGCACGACGTCCGGCTCGGCGTGCGCTGGTTCTTCGACGAGGGTTTCGCCCCGCCGCCGATCGTTCGCAAGGGGTAAGTTCTTTCTGCGCTTACCCGGAAACGGCGCGGGAGCCCCCCGCGCCGTTTTCGTTTGTGCGATCAGCGCTGGAGCGCGCTGACGAAATCCTTTTTTCCCAGCTCGACGCCGTTGTGGCGCAGGATCGCGTAGGCCGCGGTCAGGTGAAAATAGAAATTGGGCAGCGCGAAATCGACCAGATAGGGCTGCCCCTTCAACGTCATGGGCTGGCCCGCGACCGGGAACGTGATCTCTTTTCCCTCCGAGCCGTCGATTGCTTGCGGCTTCAGGCTCCTCAGGAACGCCACGGTCTTTGCAATCCGTGCTTTGAGCTCGTCGAAGCTCGTCTCGGTATCGGGAAATTTCGGGAGCTCCACGCCGGCGAGCCGGCCCGAGGTGTTCTTGGCGAAATCCGCGGCGACCTGCACCTGGCGGACGAACGGAAACATGTCCGGATAGAGCCGCGCCGACAGGAACACGCTCGCGTCGATCTTGCGCGCGGCGGCGTGCGCCGCCGCCTTGTCCAGGATGGCCGATAGGCTTGCCAACATCTGCAGGAACTGGGGAACCGAAGCCTGGTACATGGAAATCGACATGGCGTGTCATTCCGATCTTGGTTTGGGGCGGCGCGCGCGGGATTTTTGCGGCACGCGAGCTATATCGCGCGGCCGCAATGTTGTCAGGCGGAGTCGGCGCTCGCTGCACCGTGCTTGACGCGTTCGCGCGCTTCTGCCAATCCCCTCCGTGGGACACCCCTCCCCACCGAGGGGCATCTATCTGGAAGGGTAGAGCGCCATGACCACGAAGCCTTCGCTGCGGCCGCTGGTGCCGCATTTTTCTTCCGGCCCCTGCGCCAAGCGGCCCGGCTGGAGCCTCCAAGCCCTAGAAAAAGCCCTCGTCGGCCGCTCGCACCGCTCCAAGCCCGGCAAGGCCCGGCTCAAGCGCGCGATCGAGCTCACGCGCGAGGTGCTCGAGGTGCCGGCGAATTTTCGCATCGGCATTGTGCCCGCTTCCGACACCGGCGCGGTCGAGATGGCGCTGTGGACTCTCCTCGGCGCGCGCGGCGTCGACGTGCTCGCGTGGGAGAGCTTCGGCGAAGGCTGGGTCACCGACGTCGTCAAGCAATTGAAGCTCAAGGACGCGCGGGTATTGAAGGCGCCCTATGGCGCGCTGCCCGATCTCGCCAAGGTCGATTTCACCCGCGACGTGATCTTCACCTGGAACGGCACCACCTCGGGCGTGCGCGTGCCGAACGGCGACTGGATCAAGGCCGACCGCGAGGGCCTCACCATCTGCGACGCCACCTCCGCGGCCTTCGCGCAGGCGCTCCCGTTCGACAAGCTCGATGTGGTGACCTTCTCCTGGCAAAAGGCGCTGGGCGGGGAGGCCGCGCATGGCATGCTGGTTCTTTCCCCGCGCGCGGTGGCGCGGCTCGAGAGCTTTACTCCGTCCTGGCCGGTCCCGAAAATTTTCCGCCTCACCAAGGGCGGCAAGCTGAACGAGGCGATCTTCGAGGGCGAGACCATCAACACGCCGTCCATGCTCTGCGTCGAGGACTATCTCGACGCACTCGCCTGGGCCAAGGCGCAAGGCGGGCTTAATGGCCTGATCCGGCGGGCCGACGCGAACCTCGCCCGCATCGCGGCCTGGGTCGGCCGCACGCCCTGGGTCGAATTCCTTGCCAAGGACCCGGCCACGCGCTCCAACACCTCGGTGTGCCTGGAGATCGTCGATCCTCACGTCAAGGCGCTCGCGCCCGACGCCCAGGCCGCCTTCATCAAGGCGATCGCCGCCGCGCTCGAGCTTGAGAACGCGGCCTATGACGTCGCCGGCCATCGCGACGCGCCGCCGCACCTCCGCGTCTGGGCCGGCGCCACGATCGAGGGCTCCGACCTCGACGCGCTCTTCCCCTGGCTCGATTGGGCATTCGCCGCCGCCAAGGCGGCGATGCCCAAGGCCGCCTGATTCGTCATCCCGGACGCGGCGCCGCCGCGATCCGGGATCGCGATCGACAGGAGCGAAGCCTCGAACGATCCCGGCCCTCCGCGCCCTGCGGGTGCTCCGGCCGGGATGACGATGGAAAAGGATATTGGCCATGGCTCCCCGCGTGCTGATCGCCGACAAGCTCTCGTCCACCGCGGTGCAGATCTTCA
>JAHFPN010000224.1 GCA_023269635.1 Hyphomicrobiales bacterium
TGTGGAGCGCGGACAAGAAAGCGGTGCTGTTCGTCACCCACGACCTCGAAGAGGCGATCGCGCTGTCCGACCGGGTGGTGATCATGGCGGCGGGGCCGGCCGCGCGCATCATCGGCAATTTCAAGATCGATCTGCCGCGGCCGCGCGACATCGCCGAGGTGAAGCTCGAACGCGCGTTCCAGGAGCTGCACCGCGAAATCTGGGCGACGCTCAAGGCCGAGGTGGTCAAGGGCTACGCGCAGAGCGAGGGGGCCGGCGCATGAGACGCACGCGGCTGTTGGCGCTCCAGGTGCTGGTCGCGGTCATCGGCCTCGCGATCTGGCACGTGCTCACCACGTACAAGGTCGGAGGCCATTACGTCCTCGATCCTTTTTTCTTCTCGACGCCGCTCAAGGTGATCGAGCGCACGATCGACGATTTCGCCGCCGGCGCGATCTGGTATCACCTCGGGATCACCCTGATCGAGACGATCCTCGCCTTCGTGCTCGGCGCCGGCGGCGGGGTGCTGATCGGCTTCTGGTTTGCGCGGCAGGAGCTCGTGGCCGCGGTGTTCGACCCCTATCTGAAGGGCGCCAATGCGCTGCCGCGCGTGGTGCTGGCGCCGATCTTCGCGCTGTGGTTCGGGCTCGGCATCTGGTCCAAGGTGGTGCTCGGCTTCACGCTGGTGTTCTTCGTGGTGTTCTTCAACGTCTACCAGGGGATCAAGGAAGTGAGCCCGACCGTGCTCGGCAATGCCCGCATGCTGGGCATGAGCGAACGCCAGCTGCTGCGCCACGTCTATTGGCCGTCCGCGCTCTCCTGGATGTTCTCCTCGCTGCATACTTCGGTTGGTTTCGCCGTGGTCGGCGCAGTGGTGGGGGAATATCTCGGCTCGGCCGCGGGTTTGGGCTATCGTATCCAGCAGGCGGAGGGCGTGTTCGACGTGACCGGCGTGTTCTCCGGCATGCTCGTGCTCGCGATCTTCGTCATCGTGATCGACGCCGTGGTGAGCGTGGTGGAACGGCGGCTCCTGGTCTGGCGCCCGGCTACGGTGACCGCCACGGCGCAAGGTTGAAAGAGGAGGAATGCGATGAAACGGTTCTGGATGGTCGGATGGAGCGCCGCGCTCATCGCGCTCGGCGCGCTGATGGCGCCGGCCGGGGCCCAGGCGCCGGAGAAGACCTCGATCACGCTCGGCGTCGGCGGCAAGGGGCTGCTCTATTATCTCCCGCTCACGCTCACCGAGCGTCTCGGCTTCTTCAAGGAGCAGGGCCTCGAGGTCACCATCAACGACTTCCGCGGCGGGTCGGAATCCTTGAAGGCGCTGGTCGGCGGCTCGGTCGACGTGGTCACCGGCGCCTACGAGCACACCATCCGCATGCAGGCCAAGGGTCAGGACATCAAGGCGGTGATCGAGCTCGGCCGCTTTCCCGGCATGGTGCTCGCGGTGCGGAAGAGCCTCGAAGGCAAGGTCAAGACCTTCGGCGATCTCAAGGGCATGAAGATCGGCGTGACCGCGCCCGGCTCCTCCACCAACTTCCTGCTCAATGCCCTGATCGGCAAGGACGGTTTGCAGCCCACCGACGTGTCGGTGATCGGCATCGGCGCCGGCCCGAGCGCGGTGGCCGCCATGAAGAAGGGCGAGATCGACGCCATGGTCAATCTCGACCCGGTGATCTCCAAGCTGGTGCAGGACGGCGACGTCTTCATCCTCGCCGACACCCGCACCGACGAAGGCAACATGAAGCTCTTCGGCGGCAACAACCCGGCGGCGGTGGTCTATATCCGCGCCGACTTCATCGAGAAGAACCCGGTGACCGTGCAACGGCTGGTCAACGCCTTCTACAAGACGCTGAAGTGGCTGGAGAAGGCGACGCCCGAGGACGTGGCCAAGGTGTTGCCGGAGGAGTATTTCCTCGGCGACCGCGCGCTCTATCTTGCCGCGCTCAAGGCCTCGTTGCCGATGTATTCGAAGACCGGCATCATCCCGGAACAGGGCATGCGCAATGCGCATGACATGCTGGTGCCGTTCGACAAGGAGTTGCGCGACGCCAAGGTCGATCTGACCAAGACCTTCGACGACCGCTTCGTGAAGAAAGCCACGGCGGCGGGCATGTAGGCTCGCGCCGCAAATCGTCGCGCCGGATCCCGGATCGCCGCCTTCGGCGGCGTCCGGGACGGCAGCTTCCGATGAATCTCCTCTCCATCCAATCCCACGTCGCCTACGGCCACGTCGGCAACTCGGCCGCGGTGTTTCCGCTGCAGCGGCTCGGGGTCGAGGTCTGGCCGGTGCAGACGGTGCAGTTCTCGAACCATCCCGGCCACAAGAAGTTCCGCGGCCAGGCGTTCGCGGCCGAGCACGTGCGCGAGGTGGTGCAGGGGATCGCCGACCTCGGCGTGCTCAAGACCTGCGACGGCGTGATTTCGGGCTATCTCGGCGCGGCGGAGATCGGCGAGGCGGTGCTGGAGGCGGTTGCCAAGGTGAAGGCCGCGAATCCGCGCGCGCGCTATTGCTGCGACCCGGTGATCGGCGACGGCGGCAAGCCCTATGTGCAGCCGGGCATCCCCGAATTCTTCCGCGAGCGTGCATTGGCTGCGGCCGACGTGCTGACGCCGAACCAGTTCGAGCTCGAATTCCTCTCCGGCATCAAGGTGCGCTCCGCCGCCGACGCGGCGCGCGCCTGCGACGCGCTGCATGCGAAGGGGCCCGCGACCATCCTGGTCACCAGCCTGCGCGTCGCCGGAACGCCGCGCGACGCGCTCGACATGCACGCCTCCGGCGCCGGCGAGCGCATGCGCGTGCGCCTGCCGAAGCTCGAGGTCGCGGTGCAGGGCACCGGCGACACGGTGGCGGCGCTGTTCTTCTTCCATCTTCTGCGCACCGGCTCGCTCGCGACCGCGCTCGAGGTCGCGGCATCGTCGATGTTCGGCGTCTTGGAGCGCACGCGCGCGGCCAAGGCCAAGGAGATGCTGCTCGTGGAAGCGCAGGACGAGTTCGTGTCGCCCTCGCGCACGTTTCGCGCCGAGCCGGTCGAAGGCTGAGGCGGATGGAGGCGATCCGGGTCGTCCCGATCCAGGGTCTCGACCTCAGCTTCGAGCCGCGGACTTCGGAATGGGCGGCGCGCAACCGGGCCGCCATC
>JAHFPN010000092.1 GCA_023269635.1 Hyphomicrobiales bacterium
AGGCTCCTTGCAATGCCGCGATGGCGCCAGGATCGTCAAAAAGGCCTAGTAGTTCGGCGGCAGCTCGACGTTTGTGGCGCGACCACGCCCTGAGTTGCGAGACCAGCCAAAGTTTCACCTCGGCCTCCCTGGCAACGGCGAAAAGCCGTTCTCTGCTCGCGCCGCGAATGATTGCAGTCAGCTCAGCAAGCAGGTCGCTGGCTTGCCGCGGATGCCGCCGCAACTTGTTGATCAATTCGAGCGGAGTGCGGTCGATATCGATGGCCGCCAGTAACTCCGGCAGTAGCGCAGCGAGCCATTGGTTACGGCGCGTCTCGATCGCCGTACGTATGAGCCGCGCAACGATTACTACGAACGCCCCGCCAATCGCCGTCGCGGCCAGCGACACAGCAAAATACCAGATAGCCATTAATAGGTTCATTGCTCAGAATTTTCGGCTCGCACCAATCGACACGAACGTGCGATCAAACACGTTGGGCCGGCGCTCAAAGGCAGCTGAAAGCCGAAGCGTGGTCGCGGGGTCGACATCATAGACCACACCACCGAAAATGGTCCGTGTCTCGACCGTGCGGCCCTCGGAGGTCTCGGGCGCGTCGGCGTAGCCGAAGAAAATGCGAAGGTCGTCGCGCAATAGCAGATCACCGCGGACGAGATACCCTTGCAGGTACACTCCGGTCTCGGCAATGGTATTGATCCATTTCGCGGTCAGCCAGAAGCGGCCATCGAAGAAATACTGTTCAATGCCGGGAGTGACGTTGCGCACGGGACCGACCACATACTGCGAATACTTGGCGTCGAGAGTGAGCACCGTCGCCGCAATCACCCCTTTCTGCTGAAAAATGCGGATGGCAACGCCACCGCCGACGCGGCCTTGTGGCAGGAAGTTAGCATTAGGAGTCCCGCCTAGTAGGACGTAGCCAGAAAGGCCGGGTGCGAAACGGTAATCTACACGCCCCTCGAAGTAAGTATCGAACAGCCCGTTGCGACGGGCGGATTCCACCGCAGCTGACACGGTGGTTCCTGGAAACGCCAAGTAACTGATGCGACCGCTGGCTTCGAGCCAGTCCTGGCGTCCGCCCGTAAGACGGCTCCAGCCTCCATCCGCATCCACGCGCCACCGATAGCCGTCAACAGCCGCCTGAACCGCAACCGCCGGCGCGGTTGGGGGGCGGCGAACAGCCGTTTCTCGTTGGAGCTTGGCGCGCCGCTCTTTTAGCCGGAGCGCTTCCGCCGCGCCGGTGATCGCACGATCAATCTGGCTCGCCAGCTCGCGGGCCTCCTGGTAGTCCGCCCGCAACTCCAACACCTTCTGCACGTCGCTTCGCGCTTCGGCGAAACGACCACGAAAAAGCGCGATCCGGGCCAGTCCCAACTTGGCATCCAGGTAGTCGGGGGCCAGTTCAAGCGCACGGCGAAATGCCTGTTCAGCTTCGTCGAACTGCTTAAGCGGCGTCAGCGCGAGCCCGAGCCCCACCTGAATGTCCGCATCATCAGGGCGCAACCGTGCGGCCTCGTGCAAGCGGTCGGCGGCCACTTCAAAATCCCCGGCCCGGCGCGCCTCGGTGCCAAGCTTCAAGAGTTCCGCGGCATCCTGGGCGATGGAATCGGAGAGCCCGAATGATAGAACAACAAGGACAATCGCGATCCAGAGCCGCATTACGATCGCGCCCTCATGATCACACCCTCTGCGGCTTGGAGATGAGCCGAGCGATCCGTGCGACAAGCTCGTCCGGGCTGAATGGCTTGGCAAGATAGTCGCCGCGTTGAAGCGCCTCGATGACGTCCTGTTCTCCGCGCCGAGCCGTCAGGACAATAACCGGTACCGACGCCAGTGCAGAATCCGCCTGCAGCTCGTTTAACACCTGCCGGCCGTCGAGCGTCGGCATCATCATGTCGAGCACGATGATGTCCGGCTTTTCGGCTCGCGCTTGCGACAAGCCTAGTGCGCCGTCCGCTGCGGTGACCACGCGGTAGCCGCATCCCTTCAGCTTATGCTCGACCACGGCGAGAAGCACCGGATCGTCGTCAACGACCAGAACCGTCGCTCTCGACGTCACAGTTCAGCCCCCGTGGCCCACGCGTGCAGCATCTAATGAAGATGATGCTCCGAACCCCTTAGCCTGTGAATTCAATAGCCAAGATAGCTGTGAATACCGTGAGCGAGACATAGACCGTGGCGAACAGACGCATACCGTGCACAAACAGCGGTTCCAGGTGCAGCGATCGCTCAAATAAACTGCTGAATTGCCTACCATTCTTGGCCGCGCCTAGTCGCTCGACCGCGTCCTCGCCATCTGGAAACTTGAGGTGTGACGCTATTCGGTGGCGCACCCCCGTATGTATGGATTCGTGAGCGGGGTACGGCGAGGCGCCCGCAGTTGGTCGCTCCAGTTCCTGTTGGAAAGATATGCACAAGATCGCGGCGCCTGCGGCCGCCTCAGTCCGAATCGCGCAGCACATGAAGTGGCGCGTCAAGATCGTCCTTAACTCATGCCGCCGGCTTCGACAGGGTTCCATGAATTAAGAGATCGCTAATCATTACGAACCTAGAGTTGCCATATGAGAGGTAACGCATGAAAGAGGACCGAAAATCACCTCGATATCAGCCGTTCAAGGCAGCACACATCGCCTTCGAGGAAAATAATACGGCGATCAATTGCGTGGTGCGCGACCTATCGGAGCGAGGCGCGTGCCTCGCGATCTTGGCCCCCGCTAACATTCCCGAGAAATTTAATCTCGTCTTTGAGCAGGGCGGTGCCGTTCGCCCATGTCGCGTGATTTGGCGGGAAAATACGCGAATCGGAATCGAGTTTCTGGCGAAGTAACCTGTTCCGTGGAAATCAAGAGCCACGTGAGAAGTGCGGTCGGGGATCGTCACGAGCCTCCGGTCGAATCCAGGCCGGAAAGTAAATCTGCCAAGAAAATCTCCAAACACTAGGGCTACGGTAGCTTGTTCCCGTCGATTTCATGCCCTCGGCGCTCCCCGATACTCGGCGCTTGGGCTAATCACCAAGATCGCATCCCTTCTAGTTCCTCCGTACCACGTTGTCGGTGAGCCGATCGCTCGCAAGAATTGAGCGGCTTGTTGATTGCATCCGCGAGCACAAGTGCGATGCGGGTCACGAGCGTCCCTCTGGCAGGCAAGAGCGAAAAATCCCTCCGACGTCGCGATTGAGTCGCTAGAGCGACTCATTGCGAAGCCACAAGGTAAGACCGCAGACCAGACCCAGGTCATTGCGCCGAAAAACGACAATGTTGGCTCCCGCGCGTTTGGAAGCTAATCCGTTACGTGGGTTGCAAAGCGAAAAGTGGCGCGCTGGAGAGGATTCGAACCCCTGTCCCCCCAGATCCGAAGTCTGCTTCTGCGCTTTGATTCTATTCAATCTTCTTCGTAAACGTTCTATGCCACGGAGAAAATTCCAATTAAATGACCCGCCGAAAAGGCGAAGACAGAATTTTGGCCAGAAACACAAGAATCCCAGGCGTCGCAAAAATGCCGCTAAGTGAGCAAGAATAACTACTTGTTGATAATCAGCGCTGCGGGCTTGCACCATGTGGCGAGTGATCGCGTTTACGGTGATATTCTTAATCGCGGCGGACGTGTATTTTCTTGATTCGAAATACATGAACGCAATCGCTAGGCTCGGTGACCAAATCGCGAGATGGTTCGGAATCTACTAGCCATTGAAGGATTGGTGATAGGATGGACGAGCGCCGAAAAGAACCTCGTCGCCGCGCGCTGAAAGCGGGCAAGATCATTTTCAATCGCGGAAACTCGATAATCGATTGCGTTGTTCGCAACCTCTCTGACAAAGGCGCCAGCTTGGAAATCACAAGCTCCGTGGGGCTCCCGAATAAGTTCGAACTTTCGATCCCGTGGGATGGCATTAGGCGTAGTTGCCGCGTGGTTTCGTTTTCACCCAAGAGAGTCGGCGTTATTTTCGAATAGGAAGCTTCTCGGCTGGCGGCGTGCGCATAGACTTCAAAGTGGGGAACAAAGTCGGTTCTTGAGCGGTGCGTTGCAGCGCTCCGAGTCTAGGGTTTGGATTCACACTATGAAATTTTGGCGCGCTCTCGTATTGCTTGGCTAATCTGGATCAAGGCGCATGCAATTTCTAGCATTGCTCAGCCCTCGGCTAGAAAAAGGTTGGGATCCTCTCTCGTTCGAAACTCGATGTACGCGAGTGTTCGCCGGTGGGTTGAGATTATCCGAGCATTTAGTATCGGCGGAGCCTCAATTGCTGGTTCCTCTTCCATTGGCCCTTCCCGCCATGAGCGTCGGTCCTTTCGAACCGATCGCTGACCGCATCTTGGTAGTTCACACCTCCTTCATCGCAGGGATCGCGCCGGCTGAATTCTGAATACCAGCCCAGTAAAATTATCGGCAGGTAAGACACTTGCCATCGCCGCCGACGCGCCAAGTTTGACCACCCAGACGCGAAATCAGGTGTTTGACGTGGGGATGGTCTGCTGATACCCGCGTCGAACGTGCGCTCGCGCGAACCATTCGCGAATTCGGGTTCCTAACGGCGTTTCTAACGCATTCCTAACGGGGTGCCGCACGCCACGCGCAAACCTGCATAAATAATAAATAATGGCGCGCCGGAGAGGATTCGAACCCCTGACCCCCAGATTCGTAGTCTGGTGCTCTATCCAGCTGAGCTACCGGCGCAATTCGAAATGCATTGCGCGCACCGGGTCGGCGCGCGCGCACTAGCTATAGCCTTCGCCCCGCATTTACAAGGTCGCCGGCCGGCGCCGCATTATGCGCTCGCGCGCTCCGCCCGCCGCTCGTCGAGCGCGACCGGCCGATCCGGGATCACGATGCGGAAGGTGGCGCCGATCGTGCCCTCGACCAGCCGGATCTCGCCACCGTGGGCGCGCACGAGCTCGGCCGCGATCGCGAGCCCGAGCCCGGTGCCGCCGCGCCGGCCCGCGCCCTGGAACGGCTCGAACAGATGCTGGCGCGCCCGTTCTGGCAAGCCGGGCCCGGTATCGGCGACCTGCAACACGACCACCGCGCCCTCGCGCCGCCCGACGATCCTGATCTGGTCGCGCTCGGGCAGATTGGGCGCGCGTGCTTCCAGCGCCTCGATGCCGTTCTTGGCAAGATTCAGCAGCACGCGGAACAACTGGTCGGGATCGGCATCGACCGTGAGCCCGCGCTCGATCGCCGGCACCCAGCCGATCGGCACGCCGCGATCGAGCACCAGCGTCTGGTGCACCTCCTGCACGAGCTGCAGCACGTCCACCCGCCGCCGCTGCGGCGGCAGCTCCTGCGCGCGGCCATAGGCGAGCGTATGCTCGCAATAGGCGATCGCCCGGTCGAGCGCAGCCATCAGCCTCGGCGCCAGCCGGCGCGCGGTCGGATCGGCAATCCCGGCAATGCGGTCGGAAAGCAGCTGCGCCGAGGCCAACAGATTGCGCAGATCGTGATTGATCTTGGAGACCGCGAGCCCGAGCGCCGCGAGCCGGCTCTTTCCGTGCAGCGTCTGCGAAAGCTCGCGCTGCATGGTGCCGAGCTCGCGCTCCGCGACCCCGATCTCGTCGTTGCGCCCGGAGGGCGCCACGATCCGCGATGGATCTTCCGGATTCTCGGCGAACGCGACCATACGCGCGGTGAGCCGCCGCATCGGCCGCACGAATAGCAGAAGCAGGCTGGTATAGACGAGCGCCCCCGCGATCGCCGACACCAACAGCGAAACCAGGAGAATGTTGCGCGAATATTTCAGCATCGCCTGCCGCAGCGGCTGCTCGCGCATGATGAGCTCGAGAAAGTCGCCGCCGTGCGGCGCGTCGCCGACCACGCGGATGATGCGGCCGTCGCCGGCAAACAGCGTGTCGAACGCGTCGTCGATGGAGTCCAATACCCCGACCTCGCGCATGTCCACGTGCCGATCCACCTCGACCGGCACATCGGAGGCGGCGAGCAGGCGGCGCGTGGTCCCCATCTTCATGGCGACCGCGAGCGCGCCGACGCTCCCCAGGAGTTCCTGGGTCAGCGCTTGCGGGATCGACCCGTCCGGGGCGGCGTCGAGCACGAGCGCGGCGGTGCGGGCCGAGGCCAGCCGGTCCGAAAGCCACATCAGCCGAAAGTTCGATATCGACGGCACATAGATCAGCACCTCCGCGACCATCACGAACAGGATGGTCAGGAGAAGGAGCTTGCCGGAAAGGCCCAAGCGCAAGCGCGCGCCGCGCGGCTCCGGCGCGCGCTCTTTCGAATTCGATTCTGCGATCATGGCGTTCGCGGCTCAACCCAGTTTTCGCAAGAGCCGGACCATGCGCCGCAGCCACGGGCTCGTCAAACTGCGGGAGAAATCGCTCTGCGCCGCGCGCCGCGCGCCTTCCGCGAGCGAAGGATGCGGGAGCACGACCGCGGCGAGCGCATCCACCGGCATCCGCTTGCTGACCGGAAGCGCGAACAGCGCGATCAGCTCGCTCGCCCCCGCGCCCGCGATGGTGACGCCCAGGATCCGACCTGCGCGCGTTGTCACAATCTTCACCAATCCCGGCGACATGCGCTCGATCCGCGCGCGGTCGGTCTCCGAATAGGGCCAGCGCAGAATGCGGAGGGAACGGTGTTCGCGCCGCGCTTCCTCCTCCCGGAGACCGATTTGCGCGAGCTCGGGATCGGTGAACACCACGCGCGGCACCGCTACGGCCTGCGTGCGCGCCGGTATACGGAACAGCGCATGTCGGACCACGCGCCCGGCCTGCCAGGCGGCGACCGACTCGCCGTCGTCGGCGCCGGCCGCGGCGCCGACCGCATAGACGCGCTTGTTTGTGGTGCGGAGATTGCGGTCCACCCGAATTCCGGCCGGATCGCGCGCGATGCCGGCAGCCTCGAGACCGAGCCCGTCGATGTCCGCTTCCCGCCCGACGGCGACGAGGACATGCGATCCTTCGATCGCCGGCTCCTGCTCGCCTTGCGCGAGCACCGCCCGCACGCCGGCCGGGGTCTTCTCGATGCGGTGCACTTCCGTCACCGCGCGGATTTCGACGCCCTCGCGCGCGAGCGCATCCAGCACGAACGCCGCCGCTTCGGGATCTTCCGCACCCAGCGGCCGCGCGGCCTCGATCACCGTGACCGCCGACCCGAGCCGCCGGAATGCTTGCGCGAACTCGAGCCCCGCCCGCCCCGCGCCCAGCACCAGAAGATGCTCGGGCGGCGCCTTAAGACCGAGCACGGTCTCGCAAGAAAGGTAGCGAACTTCCGCAAGCCCGGGAATCGACGGCACAATCGGCTTCGCTTCGGTCGCGATCACGAAGCGCCGCGCGCGGATCGTACGTTCGCCGACGCCAAGCGAATTGGCGTCGACGAAGTGCGCCTCGCCGGCGATCACCTCGGCCCCGAGCGCGCCGAGGCGCGCGGCCGAAACATCGAGTGCGATCTTCGCCACCACCGCGCCCACGCGCTCCCGCACCGCCTCGAAATCGACCCGCGGCTCCGCCGCAGCGATCCCGAACGCGGCCGCGCGCCGCACGGCTTCGGCCCTGCGCGCTGCCGCGCCGAGTGCCGCGCGCGCGATCGCGCCGCCGTTCGGCTCCACGAGCGGGCGCTGCTCCACGATCGTGACCGGCACACCCAGCACCGCGCCCGCGGTGGCGATGACGAGCGCGGCAGCGCCGCCCCCGATCACACACAGGTCCGTGTCGAACTTCACGAGTGCCATTGCCTCCCCGACTGCAATTCCTCTTCCGCCATCTTATAGCCATCGACGCGGCGGCCTTGTGGCCGGCCATTCGATTGACTTCACGGGGGGCGGCCCCTATAAGCCGCGCCAACTCGACCCGCCACGGCGGCGTTTTTTCTTTTCCGCGCAAGCGGATCGCTGCGGTGCCCGGCGGCACGTTCCGGCGCGATGCGGTCGCCACCCCGAACGGAGATTCACACGGTGAAACGCACCTATCAACCGAGCAAGCTCGTGCGCAAGCGCAGGCACGGCTTTCGCGCCCGCATGGCCACCGTGGGCGGCCGCAAGGTGA
Organism: Hyphomicrobiales bacterium; assembly: GCA_023269635.1. GTDB lineage: Bacteria > Pseudomonadota > Alphaproteobacteria > Rhizobiales > Xanthobacteraceae > JAHFPN01. The sequence goes on from JAHFPN010000092.1 coordinate 7,990, forward strand.
TCGCCGCGCGCCGTGCGCACGGCCGCAAGCGCCTTTCGGCTTGAGGCGCAAGCCGGCGCGCCGATCCGCCATGCAACGGCTGAAACGACGCGCTGATTTTCTCGCTGCAGCCGCGGGCGCGCGCGTGTCCTTGCCCGCCTTCATGATGCAGGCGCGCGACCGTCGCGACCATGCCGCGCCGCGGATCGGCCTCACGGTGACCCGGAAGACCGGCAACGCCGTGGAGCGCAATCGCATCCGACGGCGACTGCGCGAGGCGGCACGCACGGTCGTTGGCTCAGCCGGCCGCGCCGGATTCGATTATGTGCTGGTCGCCCGCCGGCCCGCCCTCGACGCGCCCTTCCCGGCGCTCGTGAGCGAGCTCGAACAGGCAGTCGGGCGCGTCCATCGCTCGTCGCGCGGAGCCCGCGCGCCGCGCGCCCGCGACGGAGGCGCCGATGGATGACAGTCGGAATACGATCCTGGCGATCCTGCTGTCGGTGGTCGTGCTCGTGGCCTGGCAGTACTTCGTCGGCATCCCGCAGATGGAGAAGCAGCGCGAGCAGGCCCAGCGCGAGGCCGCGCAGCGCACCCAGCAAACTACGCCGCCGGCCCAGCCCGCGCCCCAGCCGGGTCAGCCGCCCGCTCCGGGCACCCAACCGCGGCCGACGCCCGCGGCTCCGGCCGACGTCAGGCCCGCCAGCGTCACCCGCGAAGCCGCGCTCGCCGCCACGCCCCGCGTCGCGATCGAGACTCCGCGCATCACGGGCTCGATCTCGCTCCGCGGCGCACACATCGACGACGTGGCGCTGACCAGTTACCGCGAGACGGTTGACCCCAAGAGCCCGCACATCGTGCTGCTGTCGCCGTTGGGCGGCCCGCATCCGTTCTATGCCGAGTTCGGCTGGGTGACGAGTCCCGGGGCGAACGTGAAATTGCCGGGCCCCGAAACGCTGTGGACCGCGTCCGGCCCCGGCCCGCTCGCGCCGGACCGGCCGATCATGCTCTCCTGGGACAACGGCGAGGGGCTCTCGTTCAAGCGAACGATCGCCGTCGACGGCAATTACATGTTCACCGTCACCGACGAGGTCGAAAACAAGGGCCCGAACCCGGTGACGCTCTACAACTATGGCCTGGTTATCCGCCACGATACGCCAAAGACGTTCGGCTATTACATCCTGCACGAAGGTCTGGTCGGCGTGCTCGGCGACGGCAAACTCTACGAGTTCACCTATGCCGACATCGAGAAGAAGACCTCGCAGGTCGTGAAGTCGCAGGGCGGCTGGCTCGGGATCACCGACAAGTACTGGGCCGCGACCATGATCCCCAGCCAGACCGCCAACATGCAGGCGCGCTTTGCCGCCAACGTGCTCGGCAATCTCAAGACCTATCAGAGCGACTTTCTCGCCGACGCGGCGACGGTAGCGCCCGGCGGCAAGCTCAGCTCCGAGACCCGCCTGTTCGCCGGCGCCAAAGAGGTCGATGTCGTCGA
>JAHFPN010000093.1 GCA_023269635.1 Hyphomicrobiales bacterium
CGGCGCGCTGCGCATGAACGCGGGTGCCTATGGTGCTGAGACCAAGGACGTGCTCGTGGAAGCGCGCGCAATCGACCGTAAGGGCAAGGTGCACGTGCTGAAGAACGCCGATTTCGGATTCTCCTACCGCCATTCCGAAGCGCCGGCGGATTTCGTGTTCACGCAGGCGACCTTCCGCGGCACCCCCGGCGATCCCGCCAAGATCGCGGCCGAGATGGACAAGATCACCGAGGCGCGCGAATCCACCCAGCCGATCAAGAGCCGCACCGGTGGCTCGACCTTCAAGAACCCCCCGGGAAAAAAGGCTTGGGCATTGATCGACGCCGCCGGCTGCCGCGGGCTTACGATCGGCGACGCCCAGGTCTCCGAGATGCACTGCAATTTTCTGATCAACCGCGGCAACGCGAGTGCCGCCGATATCGAAAATCTCGGCGAGGAAGTGCGGCTGCGGGTAAGAGAGAAATCGGGTATCACGCTGGAATGGGAAATCGTGCGGATCGGCAGGGAGTAACTCGTCGTCCCGGACGAGCCGCGTAGCGGCTCGATCCGGGACCGCGTGCAACGGATGACGGTCCCGGCTCTCGGCCCTCCGGGCCTCGGCCGGGACGACGGAAGGTGAGACGATGGCGAAACACGTCGCCGTGTTGATGGGCGGTTGGTCGGCGGAGCGGGAAGTCTCGCTGCGGTCCGGCAAGCATTGCGCCGACGCGCTGGAAGCGCAGGGCTATCGCGTCGCCTGCGTCGATGTCGGCCGCGACGTGGCCGAGGTGCTGGCCCGCCTCAAGCCCGACGTTGCCTTCAACGTGCTGCACGGCCGGCCGGGCGAGGACGGCACCATGCAGGGCATCCTTGAAATCCTGCGCATCCCCTACACGCATTCCGGCGTGCTCGCCTCGGCGCTCGCCATGAACAAGGTCCAGGCCAAGAAAGTGATGGCGGCCGCCGGCGTGCCGGTGCCGGAGGGCAAGGTGGTCGCGCGCGCCGAGGCCGCGAAAGCCCACGTGCTGCCGCGGCCTTATGTCCTGAAACCCGTGGCCGAGGGCTCCTCGGTGGGGGTCTTCATCGTCACCGAGAATCACTCCCACCCGCCGCAGGAGCTGACCCGGCCGGATTGGCCCTATGGGGACGTGCTTCTGGCCGAGCGTTATGTGCCCGGACTGGAGCTTACCTGCGCGGTATTGGGGGAGGAGGCGCTGGGGGTCATCGAAATCGAGCCCCTGCAACGGTTCTACGACTACGAGGCCAAATACACCCCCGGCGCCTCCCGCCACATTCTGCCGGCCAGAATTTTACCAAGTGTTTACCAATTGGTGCGGAAGCTCGCATTGGCGGCGCACCGCGCCCTCGGCTGCCGTGGGGTCAGCCGGGCGGACTTCCGTTACGACCACCGCCCGTCAGGCTCGGGGGACCTCGTGTGTCTTGAGGTCAATACCCAACCCGGAATGACCGAGATGTCGCTGGTGCCGGAACTCGCGGCCCACGAGGGCCGCTCGTTTGGCGAGCTGGTGAAATGGATCGTGGAGGACGCTTCCCTGGATCGTTGACCTCCCGACCAAGGCCGGGCGGATCGGGGCTGCGCGTCGCCACCGGCAATTTCTCTCAAACTTTACGCGAATTCGAACGGCGCCTGCCGAAGAGCGCGGAGCTCGCGCTGCTTCTTCTTCTGTTCGCGACCACGGGAATCTACGGCGTCTGGCGCGGCGGCGAGAGCGCGGCGCTGTTCGACGCGGCGCGCGATGCCGGCGATGCGGTGGCGAACGCCGCGGGCTTCCGCATCGACGAAGTGGAAATCACCGGGGCGCGCCAGATCGGCCGCGCCGAGGTGCTGGCGAGCGCGAACATCAAGGCCACCACGTCGCTGCTCCTGCTCGACCCCGAGGCGGCGCGCGTGCGGCTCAAACAAAATCCCTGGGTCGCGGAAGCGGCCGTGAAGAAGCTCTATCCCGGCCGGCTCGAGATCGCGATCGAGGAGCGCGCCGGCTTCGCGGTCTGGCAGCGGAACGGCCGGCTCTCGGTCATCGCGCGCGACGGCATCGTGATCGGCGCCGACGCGCAAGCGCATCTCCGCGACTTCCCGCTCGTGGTCGGTGTGGGCGCCGACAAGCGCGGCGCCGATTTCCTCGCACTGGTCGGGCGATTCCCCGAAGTTCGCGCCGAGTTCGCCGCCGCCGTGCTGGTCGCCGAACGGCGCTGGAACATCCGCCTCAAGAACGGCATCGACGTGAAATTGCCCGAGGACGGTGCCGAGGCCGCGCTCGCGAAGCTGGTGGCGCTCGACCGCACAGCCAAGATTCTCACGCGCGACGTGACCACGATCGATCTGCGGGTGCCCGAGCGGGTGACGGTCCAGCTCTCCGACGAGGCGGCGAAGGCGCGCGCGCCCAAGCGCCGGGAGCCCGCCCTATGAGCTCGCTGCTCGCGCGCGGTCTGGCGCCCCGCATGGGTCCGCTGCCGAGGCGGCCGGTGACGGTCGCCGCCCTCGACATCGGCTCGAGCAAGATCGCCTGCATGATCGCGCGGCTCACCCCGCGCGACGGCAGCGACGGGATGCGCGGCCGCACCCACGCGGTCGAGCTGCTCGGCTTCGGCCACACCAGCGCGCGCGGCATCAAGGGCGGCACCGTCGCCGACATGGCGCGCGCCGAAGAGGCGGTCCGCCGCGCCGTGGACGCGGCCGAGCGCATGGCCAAGGTCGAGATCGCCTCGGCGCTGGTCAGCGTTTCCGGCGGCCGGCTCGGCAGCGAATCCTTCGCGGCCTCGGTGCGCCTGCAGGGCGCCGCGGTCGAGCAAAGCGACATCGGCCGCGTGCTCGATGCCGCGAGCCTGCATTCGGTGCGGGACGTCGCGCTGGCGAGCGAAGCGAGCGGCCAGCGCGACCGCGCAAACATGCGCGCGCCGGACACTCGCCCGGGGGCGGGCTCGTCGGCGCGCGCCCGTGCGGTGCTTCATTCGCTTCCCATTGGCTACGCGCTCGACGGCAGCCCGGGCATCCGCGACCCGCGCGGCATGATCGGCCAGGTGCTGGCCGTGGACCTTCATGTGGTTACCGCCGACTGGCCGGCGCTCAAGAACCTCGTGCTCTTGGTGGAGCGCTGCCACCTCTCGGTCGAGGGCCTGGTGGCGGCGCCCTACGCGGCCGCGCTCTCCTCGCTCACCGCCGACGAGGCCGAGCTCGGGGCGGTCTGCATCGATTTCGGCGCCGGCACCACCACCGTCGCGGTGTTCGCGGGCGGCCACTGCGTGCACGCGGACGGGGTAGCGATCGGCGGCCAGAATCTCACCACGGATCTCGCGCGCGCGCTCTCCACCCGCGTGTCCGAGGCCGAACGGCTGAAGTCGCTGTTCGGCAACGTGATCGCCACCGCGTCCGACGACGTCGACATGATCACCGTGCCGGCGATCGAGGACGAGCGCGAACTGCCGAATGCGGTGCCGCGTTCGCAGATCGTGCGCACGATCCGGCCGCGCATCGAGGAGATCGTCGAGTTCGTCCGCGATCGGATCGCGGCCGCCGGCATGGTCACCGAAGCGCGCCGCCGCCTGGTGCTCACCGGCGGTGCGGCGCAGCTGCCCGGGCTTGCCGAATTCGTCGGCCGCGCGTTCGGCGGCGCCGCGCGCATCGGCCGTCCGATCGGCATCGCGCGCATGCCCGACGCCGCGCGCCTGCCGGGCTTCGCCGCCGCAGCGGGACTCCTGGTGTTTCCGCAGGTCGCGGCGCGCGAGCATTTCGAGCCGCGCCGCCGCGCCGCCGAGAACGAAGGCAACTACCTGGTGCGCGTGGGGCGTTGGTTCAAGGAGAGTTTTTGAGGCGCGAGTGCGAACGGCCGGCGCGAGCCGGGATGAGGGGACGAAGAAGCAGGGGCGGCTGACTGCCCGAAAGGAAAAGGACCATGACCATCAATCTCAAAGTACCCGACATTCGGGAGCTCAAGCCGCACTTGATCGTGTTCGGCGTCGGCGGCGCCGGCAGCAACGCGGTGAACAACATGATCACGGCGGGGTTGGCCGGGGTCGATTTCATCGTGGCCAATACCGACGCGCAGGCGCTGAGCTCTTCCAAGGCCGAGCGCCGGATCCAGATGGGGGTGGAGGCGACCCAGGGGCTCGGCGCCGGCTCGCACCCGGAAGTCGGGCGCGCGGCCGCGGAAGAGGCGATCGACGAGATCCGCGATCATCTCACCGGCGCGCACATGGTGTTCGTCACCGCCGGCATGGGCGGCGGCACCGGCACCGGCGCGGCGCCGGTGATCGCGCGGGCGGCGAAGGAGATCGGGCTGCTCACGGTGGGCGTAATCACCAAGCCGTTTCACTTCGAGGGCCAGCGCCGCATGCGGATCGCCGAGACCGGCATCCAGGAGCTCGCCCAGCACGTCGACACCCTGATCGTGATCCCGAACCAGAACCTGTTCCGGGTCGCCAACGAAAAGACCACCTTCGCCGACGCCTTCGCCATGGCCGACCAGGTGCTCTATTCGGGCGTGGCCTGCATCACCGACCTGATGGTCAAGGAGGGTTTGATCAACCTCGACTTCGCCGACGTACGCGCCGTGATGCGCGAAATGGGCAAGGCCATGATGGGCACCGGCGAGGCCTCGGGCGAGAAGCGCGCGGTGAGCGCGGCCGAGGCGGCGATCTCCAATCCGCTGCTCGATGAAGTGTCGATGCGCGGCGCCCGCGGGCTGCTGATCTCCATCACCGGCGGCAAGGACCTCACCCTATACGAGGTGGACGAGGCGGCTTCCCGCATCCGCGAGGAGGTGGACCCCGACGCCAACATCATCCTCGGCGCCACGTTCGACCAGAGTCTGGAGGGCCTGGTGCGCGTATCGGTGGTCGCGACCGGCATCGACCCGGCCCTGATCGCGGCGGCGAGCCCGAGCGCGGTCGAGCGCATCACCGACCCGATCGCGCGCCAGCGCATCCAGCGCGTGGTCGAGACCCGGCGCGAGCTGGCGCGGCCGGCGATGGAGGCCCCGCGCGAGCAGCCGTATCGCTCAGCCGTGGCGCCGATCCAGGCGGAGGAGCCGAGCATGGATCACGCGCCGCTTGCGCCCGAGACCGCCATCGACGACGTCACGCTCCGCCCGGTGGTGCAGAAGCCCACCTTCTTCGAGCCGATCCTCGACGAGCCGCGGCATGAGGAGACCGCCGAGGATCAGTCGCGGCCGTTCATCCCGCCGCGGCCGGAAATGCCGCTGCGCAGCCCCCGCATGCCCAGGATCGACGAGCTGCCGGTGCCGGCGCAGAAGGCGATCCGGGCGACCCGCGAGCCCTCAGGCACGCATCCGGTCGAGCGCAAGCGCATGACGATCCTGCAGCGCCTCGCCAATGTCGGAATCGGCAGGCGCGAGGAGGAAGCGCCGATGCCGCGCCCGGCTCCGCGGACGACCGAATCCGAGCCGCGGCCCGCGGCCGAGCGGCGGCCGCCCGAGCAGGTATCGGAATATGCGCGGCGGCCGGCGGCGCGCAGCCTGCCGCTCGACTTGCATGGCCGGGCGCCCGGCCGGCCGGCCGAAGACGACGAGCTCGAAATCCCGGCCTTCCTCCGCCGGCAAGCCAACTAATCCCCAGGCCGGAGGATCGATTCGCTGTCAGGGGCGCCCGGGCCGACGGTCCGGGCGCCTTTGATTCCAAGGGGTCGGCGGGGGCCGGGAAGTGGCTTGTTTGTGGCGAAATCCCGGTAACACTTGGAAAGAATCCGTGACTTTGCCGCCCCGGGGGCCGCCAGTATCGTCCACAAACCAAAGCGGCCGAGCGAGTTCAATGGCCGCGAAGCCGGCCGGTACGAAAGCGCGAGGGTGGCGCGAACGGTCCGGCGGGGAGCGTGGGGAAGGGGTCCCGGGGCCTTTCAAGCGAGGGGTTCCGGGTTTGGGCGGGAATGCGGACACAGTTCCAGCACACGGTCGCTGATCGCATCGAGCTTTCGGGCTGCGGCATCCATAGCGGCGCCCCGGTGACGGCGCGGCTGCTTCCGGGCCAACCCAATACCGGCGTGATCTTCATCCGCCGCGGCGGCGAAGGCGCGGCCGATCGCATGATCGCGGTTACTCCCGGCGCCGTCCGCAATACCGAATTCGCCACCGTGCTCGGCGATCGCCATGGCCCGCTGTGCTCGACGGTCGAGCACCTGTTGGCGGCCTTCGCAGGGCTCGGGGTCGATAACGCGATCGTCGAGGTGGAAGGCGGCGAATTGCCCATTCTCGATGGCAGCGCAGCCCCGTTCGTCGAGGCGATCGACGCGGTCGGGCTCAAGGTGCAGTCGGCGCCACGCCGCTTTCTCAAGGTCCTCAAGCCGATCCGGGTCGAGGACGGCCGGGCCACGGGCGAGCTTCTGCCCTACGAGCGCGGCTTCCGGCTCGAGGTCGATATCGAATTCGACCACCGGCTGGTCGGCAAACAGCACTATAGCGGGACGCTTACGCCCGACAGCTTCCGCTCCGAGCTGGCCGGCGCGCGCACGTTCGGGTTCATGTCCGATGTCGGCAAGCTCTGGTCGGCCGGCTACGCGCGCGGCGCCTCCCTCGACAACACGATTTGCCTCACCGAAGACCGGATCCTGAACTCCGACGGCTTACGCTTCCGCGACGAATTCGTCCGCCACAAGGCGCTCGACGCGATCGGCGATCTTGCGCTGGCCGGGCTGCCGATTCTCGGCCGCTACCGCTCGGCGTGCGGCGGCCACAGGCTGAATGCCATGGTCGTCGCGGCGCTTTCCGCCAACCGGGCGGCCTGGACCGTGGTCGAGGCGGCCCGCCGCCGCGAGCGCGGCCACGCCGATCTTGGCGTGCCGGCGGCCGTTCCGGCCTATGGGCCGGACCTTTCCTAACCATCCGCCACAATCGCGACCGATTCCGCCGCTAGCGCCTTGGCCGGACCGGGCCGATTTCGCTACAAGCACTAGGGGCGCGCGCGCGAGCCGGCAAGCGGGCGCCGGTTCCGGGCTTCTCGAGCGGGCGAGGGTTGATGCGTCAATTCAGCAAGCAGCGCGGCTCGGGCCCTGGCATGGCCCTGGTTCTGGCGGCGGCGCTCGCGCTGCAGCTCGGCGGCTGTGCGTCGTTCCCGTCCTTCGACGTGTTCAACCTGTTCGGCAACAAGGAAGACGAGCTCAGCCTCCCGGACCAGCCGGCGGACAAGCTCTACAACGAGGGGCTCACGTTCTTGAACCGGCGCGATTACACGCTCGCCGCCAAGAAATTCGAGGAAGTCGACCGGCAGCACCCCTATTCGGAATGGGCGCGCAAGTCGCTCCTGATGTCGGCCTTCTCCTATTACGAGGGCACCAAGTACGACGAGGCGATCCAGGCGGCACGGCGCTACGTCACACTGCATCCCGGCAGCCCGGACGCGGCCTATGCGCACTATCTCATGGCCTCGTCCTTTTTCGAGCAGATCCCGGACGTCACCCGCGACCAGGCCCGGACCGACCGGGCGATCTCCGCGCTCGACGAGATCACGCGCAAATATCCGCAAACGGAATATGCCGAGAGCGCCAAGAAGAAGATCGAGGTTGCGCGCGATCAGCTCGCGGGCCGCGAGATGATGATCGGCCGCTATTACCTCGAGCGGCGCAACTTCACCGGCGCAATCAACCGCTTCAAGACCGTGGTCACCCAGTACCAGACCACCCGGCACGTGGAAGAGGCCTTGATGCGGCTCGCCGAGGGCTATATGGCGCTCGGAATCGCGGGCGAGGCGCAGACCGCGGCCGCCGTGCTCGGCCACAACTTCCCGGACAGCCCCTGGTACAAGGACGCCTTCAAGCTCGTGCAGTCGGGCGGGCTCGAGCCGCGCGAGGACAAGAGTTCTTGGATCAGCAAGGCCTTCGGCGGCATCCTCCCCAGGTCGGTCACCAGCGCCGTCACCGCGAACTGAATCCGCGGCATTGGCGGCTGCGCCGGATCGGCTAGACTCCGGCCGACCATGCTGATCCAGCTTTCGATCCGCGACATCGTCCTCATCGATCGGCTCGACATCGATCTTTCCGGCCGGCTCACGGTGCTTTCCGGGGAGACCGGCGCCGGCAAGTCGATCGTGCTCGACGCGTTTGCCCTTGCTTTGGGCGCGCGCGGCGACGCCGCACTGGTGCGCGCCGGCGCCGAGCAGGGGGTGGTGGTCGCGGCCTTCGAGGTGAAGAAGGGGCATCCGGCCCGCGCCGTGCTGGCGGCCGACGGCCTCGACAACAACGGCGACTTGATCCTGCGCCGCGTTCAGCTCGCCGACGGCCGCACCCGCGCCTTCATCAACGACCAGCCGGTGAGCGTGCAGGTACTGCGCGCGGTGGGCGCGAGCCTGGTCGAGATCCACGGCCAGCACGACGAGCGGGCGCTGGTGGATCCGGCGACCCACCGCGCGCTGCTCGATGCCTTCGCGGGCCTTGCTGAGCGGGTAGCCGAGGTGAAACGGCTGTGGGCCGCGTGGCGCGAGGCGGAAGCCGCGGAAGCCACCGAGCGCGAGCGGCTGCAGCGCGCGCTCAGCGACGCCGACTACGTGCGCCACGCCGTGCAGGAGCTTTCCACGCTGGCGCCGCAGCCCGGCGAGGAGCCCGCGCTGGCGGAGCGGCGCGCCATGCTGATGCGGGCCGAGAAGATCGCGGGCGACCTCAAGGAGGCGCACGAAGCGGTGGCCGGTACAGCCTCGCCGGTGCCGACGCTGTCGGCGGCATTGCGCCGGCTCGAGCGCCGCAACGCCGAAGCCGGCGACCTCGTGGGCGGGCCGGTCAAGGCGCTGGACGACGCCCTGCATGCGCTGGAGGAGGCGCGGGCGGGCCTGGAAGCCGCGCTCGCGCTCGCCGATTTCGATCCCCAGGAGCTCGAGCAGATCGAGGAGCGGCTGTTCAGCTTACGCGCGGCGGCGCGGAAATTTTCCTCGACCGTGGACGACCTTCCGGCCGTGGCCGCGCGTTTCGCCGCGGATCTCGAGGCCATCGATCGCGGCGAGGAGCGGCTGAAAGAGCTCGCCACGGCCACCGGACAGGCCGACGCCGCCTATCGCTTCGCGGCCGGCAAGCTCTCGGCGGCGCGCAAGCAGGGCGCGAAAAGCCTCGACGCCGCGGTCGGCAAGGAGCTCAAGCCCTTGAAGCTCGAGCGCGCCGAGTTCGTCACCGAGATCGAAAGCGCGCCGCCGGGCCCCGAGGGCGCGGACCGGGTCGAGTTCTGGGTGCGCACCAATCCCGGTGCGGAGCCCGGCCCCCTGATGAAGGTCGCCTCCGGCGGCGAGCTCGCGCGCTTTCTCCTGGCGCTGAAAGTGACGCTCGCGGACCAGGGCTCGGCGCCGACGCTGGTGTTCGACGAGGTCGATACCTCGGTCGGCGGCGCGGTGTCGGACGCGATCGGCGCCCGGCTGGCGCGCCTCGGCCAGCGCGTGCAGGTGCTGGCGGTGACGCACGCGCCGCAGGTGGCGGCGCGCGCCGCGCATCATT
>JAHFPN010000094.1 GCA_023269635.1 Hyphomicrobiales bacterium
AAGGATTGACCCAATCGGGCTACGATATCGTGGACGTGGTGCGGATGCCCGATCGGATCATGGATACCATTGCCGCTTTTGTCGCCGAGCACCACGTCGAGCGCGTGTTCTTCAAGCGCAAGCGCGACCGGGTAAGTCCGGAAGCGCTGGCGCAGCGTGGCGTGATCAAGAAGGAAAAAGGCGGATGACCGGGCCGGAGGACTTCCTTTCTCGCTGGTCGCGTCGCAAGCGTGCAGAAGAAGAAGCGCGCGAGCGGCCCGCGGGCGAAAAGCCATTGGCGGAGCCGGCCGCTGCAAAAGAGATCGCACCCGACGATAGCGAGAAGTCCGCGGCCAAGACCGGCACTACGGCTGCGGCCAAGCCCGAGCCGGAATTCGATCTATCGAGCCTGCCGTCGATCGAATCGATCGGCGCGGATACCGACATCCGTCCATTCCTGCGCACTGGCGTGCCGGAGGAGCTCAGGCGGGCTGCGCTGCGCCGGGCCTGGGCGGCGGATCCGGCGATCCGCGATTACATCGGGCCCTCGGAAAATAGCTGGGACTTCAACGCGCCCGGCAGCATGTACGGATTTGATCCCTCCAATCCCGAATTCGACGTGCAGAAGGCAGTGCGCGAGCTGTTCGGCGGAGCATCGAAGCCGCCCGAAGAGAAATCGGCGCCAGAGACGACCAAGGCCGCGCAGCCGGAGGGGCGGGTGGCGGGACACGAGCCGGCGGGCGCAGCAGTCCAGCCCGATCACGAGTTGGTGAAGTCGGCGCCGGTATCGGCAACCGAGCTCGTAACGGGCGTGACCGAGCAGGGAATCTCTCGCGTCGAGCAAACCGACCGCGTGTCGGAACAGACACTTGATGCGCCGCGGAAAGAAAATATTGCGCCGCAGCAAGGAGACGGCACGGGACGCCGTCGCCACGGTCGGGCGCTGCCAAGCTGAATAGCCGACACGCATAATGTCGATATAGCCCGGCACTATTGACCCTCGTGCGTTGAGGGCTCTACGCTTCTCAAAATTCTTCAAAAGAGCGGCTGATTCAAACCGTTCTGAAGAAAAACTGGGTGGAATGCCGACTCGGGAGGTCGCGTGCGCGACCCTGGTTTGAGCGAGGCTATTCGTGCCGTCGGCGGCGTCAGCGAGCTCGCGCGCCGTATCGGAATTTCGCAGCCTTCCGTATCGAATTGGGACCGGATCCCCGCGGAGCGAGTCGCCGCGGTCGAATCCGCGACCGGAATCACGCGCACCGTGCTGCGGCCGGACCTGTTCGAGCAAGGCGCATCCGGCGTCGTTCCGCTGGACGAAACTGAGGCGGCGCGCGCTCAGGAGTACCGGCTGCTCGCGGCCCTGCTCGTGCGCGCGCCGAATCAGGATTTTCTGGCCCGGCTCCGCAAGCTGCGCGCCGACGCGACGCCGCTCGGCCTCGCGCACGCAGCGCTCGCGGAAGCCGCGGAAGCGACGAGCGTCGAGAAGGTCGAGCGCGAATTCTTCGATCTCTTCATCGGGGTCGGCCGCGGCGAGCTCCTGCCATATGGTTCCTACTATCTCACCGGTTTCCTGCACGAGCGGCCGCTGGCGCGGCTGCGCGAGGATCTCATCCAGCTCGGGATCGAGCGCGCGGAGGGCAATCCGGAGCCCGAGGACCACGTCGCGATCCTGTGCGAGATCATGGCCGGGCTGATCGACGGAAAGTTCACCGCACCGCCGGGAAGCGACCGGAAGCTGTTCGAGAAGCATGTTGCGCCCTGGGGCGGCCGCTTCTTTGCGGATCTCGAGCAAGCCGAGGGGGCGGATTTTTACCGCCGGGTCGGCTCGCTCGGGCGCGCGTTCGTGGAGATCGAGAAGGAAGCCTTCGCGCTGCCGTCCTGACGGCCGCGCGGGACCATTTGGATTGGATTGAAGGAGGAGACGGCAATGAAGCACGAGGGAAAGACGACGGTTGGCCGTCGCGAATTCCTGCGCGTACTCGGTGCCGGAGCGGGCGCTGCGGCAGCATCGGCGGCTCCGCTGGCGAGCCAAGCCGTCGCCGCCGAGTCCGAGCAGGAAAAGAAGAAATCCCGTTATCAAGAGACCGAACACGTGAAGACCTATTACCGCGTCAATCGGTATCCGAGCTAAAGGGAGGCGCCCGTGCTGATCAAAAGGACGGAACGCGAAGCTCGCCGCGGCATGCTGGCCGCGTCGCTCGCCAGTCAATCGGGCGGCGGCTTCGATCGCCGCACGTTCCTGCGCCGCTCCGGTCTGGCGGCCGGCGCGCTCGCGGCCATCGGTACCCTGCCGCTCGGCGGCGTGCGCAAGGCCGAAGCCGGACCCCCGGCGCCTCCCGGTGCACGGGTCACCACCACCAAGGCGGTCTGCACGCACTGCTCGGTCGGCTGCACGGTGGTCGCGGAAGTCGCGAACGGGGTGTGGATCGGCCAGGAGCCGGGCTGGGACAGCCCGCTCAATCGCGGCTCGCATTGCGCCAAGGGCGCGGCGGTGCGCGAGCTCGTGCACGGCGATCGGCGTCTGCGCTATCCGATCAAGATGGTGAACGGCCAGTGGACCCGCGTGTCCTGGGACCAGGCCATCAACGAGATCGGCGACAAGCTGGTGGCGATCCGCCAGAAATCCGGGCCGGATGCGGTGCATTGGCTCGGTTCGGCGAAGTTCTCCAACGAGGGCGCCTACCTCAATCGCAAGTTCGCCGCCTTCTGGGGCACCAACAACGTCGACCACCAGGCGCGCATCTGCCACTCGACCACGGTGACGGGCGTCGCCAATACCTGGGGCTACGGCGCCCAGACCAATTCCTACAACGACATCCGCAACGCCAAGACGATCATCTTCATGGGCAGCAACGCCGCAGAAGCGCATCCGGTGTCGCTGCAACACGTGTTGTCCGGCAAGGAGCTCAACCGCGCCAATATGATCGTGTTCGATCCGCGCATGACGCGGACCGCGGCGCACGCGACCGAGTACGTGCGGTTCCGCTCGGGCACGGACATCCCCGTGGTCTGGGGCATGCTCTGGCACATCTTCCAGAACAAGTGGGAAGACGAGCAGTTCATCAAGCAGCGCGTGTTCGGCATGGACGACGTCCGCAAGGAAGTCGCCAAGTGGACGCCGGACGAGGTCGAGCGGGTTTCCGGCGTGCCCGGCGAGCAATTGAAACGCGTCGCCGAGATGTTCGCCAAGCAGAAGCCCTCGACCTTCATCTGGTGCATGGGGGCGACCCAGCACACGGTGAGCACGGCGAACGTGCGCGCCTTCTGCAACCTGATCCTTGCCACCGGCAATGTCGGCGGCGTCGGATTGGGCGCCAACATCTTCCGCGGTCACTGCAACGTGCAGGGCGCGACCGACCTCGGTCTCGATATCGTCACGCTGCCGCTCTATTACGGCCTGGTCGAAGGCGCGTGGCGGCATTGGTGCCGGGTCTGGGAAGTCGACTACAACTGGATGCAGGCCCGCTTCGTCTCCAAGCCGATGATGGAAGCGCCCGGCATCCCGTCGACCCGCTGGTTCGACGCGGCCACCCTGCCCAAGGATCAGGTTGCCCAGCAAGACAATCTGAAAGCGATGGTCGTGTTCGGCCACGGCGGCAACACCATCACGCGGATGCCGAAGGCGGCGGAAGGGATCGAGAAGCTCGAGCTCCTGGTCGTCGCCGACCCGCATCCAACCACTTGGGCGGCGCTCTCGGAACGCAAGAACGATACCTACTTGCTTCCGATCTGCACTCAGTTCGAGTGCTCCGGCTCGCGCACGGCGTCGAACCGCTCGCTGCAATGGTACGAGCGGGTGGTGGCGCCGATCTTCGAGTCGAAGACCGACTATGAGGTGTTCTACCTGCTCGCCAAGAAGCTCGGCCTCGCCGAACAGATGTTCAAGAACATCAAGGTCGAGAACAACGTGCCGGTGGCCGAAGACCTGCTGCGCGAGATCAATCGCGGCGGGTTCTCGACCGGCTATTGCGGCCAGTCGCCGGAGCGCTTGAAGGCGCACATGCGGAACCAGGACAAGTTCGACCTGGTGAGCTTGCGCGCGCCGAAGGACGCCCCGGAGGTCGGCGGCGACTATTACGGGCTGCCGTGGCCGTGCTGGGGAACGCCGGCGATCCGGCATCCGGGCACGCACCAGCTCTACAACACCAACCTGCACGTCAAGGATGGCGGCGGCACGTTCCGCGCGCGCTTCGGCTTGGAGTACCAGGGCAAGACCTTGCTCGCCGAGGGTTCCTACTCCAAGGACTCGGAGCTCAAGGACGGCTACCCCGAATTCACCTACGGGGTGCTGAAGAAGCTCGGCTGGGACAAGGATCTGGCCGACGCCGAGCGGGCGACCATCGAGCGGATCGGCGGCCCCAATCCCGACGCCGTCGGCTGGGCGATCGATCTCTCCGGCGGCATCCAGCGCGTGTGTCTGGAGCACGGCGTGATCCACTACGGCAACGGCAAGGCCCGCGCCAATGCGTGGAACCTGCCGGATCCGATCCCGACGCATCGCGAGCCGATCTACACGCCGCGTCCCGACCTGGTCGCCAAGTATCCGACCTATCCGGACGTGAAGGCGCAGTTCCGCGTGCCGAACATCGGCTTCTCGGTGCAAAAGGCGGCGGTGGACAAGGGAGTCGCCAAGGAGTTCCCGCTGATCCTCACCTCTGGCCGTCTCGTGGAATACGAGGGCGGCGGCGAGGAAACCCGCTCCAACAAGTGGCTGGCCGAGTTGCAGCAGGATGCGTTCATCGAAATCAATCCTGCGGACGCGGCCGCACGCAACATCCAGGACGGCGCCTGGGTCCTGGTTTCGGGACCGGAAATGGCGAACGGCAAGGTCTGCCGTGTCAAGGCGCTGGTCACCGAACGGGTCGGCAAGGGCGTGAGCTGGATGCCGTTCCACTTCGCCGGCTGGTTCCAGAACGTGGACCAGCGCGGCAAGTATCCGCCCGGCACCGATCCGATCGTGCTCGGAGAGAGCGTGAACACGATCACGACCTACGGGTTCGATCCGGCGACCGGCATGCAAGAACCCAAAGCCACCCTCTGTCAAATCAGAGCGGCGTAAGGAGGCGGGACCATGGCTCGGATGAAATTCCTCTGCGACGCCGATCGTTGCATCGAGTGCAACGCTTGCGTCACCGCCTGCAAGAACGAGCATGAGGTGCCCTGGGGCATCAACCGCCGGCGCGTCGTCACGCTCAATGACGGCAAGCCGGGCGAGCGGTCGATCTCCATGGCCTGCATGCACTGCACCGACGCGCCCTGTCAGGCGGTCTGCCCGACCAACGCGTTCTACACCACGGCCGATGGCGTGGTCCTGCACTCCAAGGACATCTGCATCGGCTGCGGCTACTGCTTCTATGCGTGCCCGTTCGGCGCGCCGCAGTATCCGCGGGTGGGCAACTTCGGCTCGCGCGGCAAGATGGACAAGTGCACGTTCTGCGCCGGCGGCCCGGAAGCGGACAACACGGTGGCGGAATATGCCCAGTACGGCACCAACCGCCTGGCCGAAGGCAAGCTGCCGCTCTGCGCCGAGATGTGCTCGACCAAGTCGTTGCTCGCGGGCGACGGCGACATCATCGCGGCGATCTACAAGGAGCGCGTGACCAAGCGCGGCTATGGCTCCGGTGCCTGGGGCTGGAAGACCGCCTATCGCGAGACGATCGCCACTTGAACGACGCGGAATGGCGGCGCGGCCTGAAAACCGCGCCGTCCAAGCCGCCAATGCCTAGAGTTCGCAAGGGGAAATAAAGGGAGGAGCGTTATGGCGACGCTATCTGCGCGCATCGGCGCTGCGGTTGGAGCGATCCTGTTCGCGGTGTTCCTCACGTTCGCCACGCCGGCGAGCGCCCAGCAGCCGACCTCGGTCAACCCGACCGCGAGCTCGGTGCAGGAGGACAAGCTGCTGCAGGAGCTCAGGCGCCTGCAGGGCCGCATCACCATTCCCGACCAAAGGGCGAGCGTGCTGATCCAGCCCGCCGGGCAGGATTGGCGCCAGTTCCACCAGGTGACGCTGCACTGGATCGGCGGCGTCGCGATCCTCGGCATGCTGCTCCTGCTCGTCGTGTTCTACGCGGTGCGCGGCATGATCAAGATCTCGCGCGGCCGCTCGGGGCGGACGATCACCCGCTTCAGCGGGCTCGAGCGCTTCATGCACTGGATGACGGCGGGCACCTTCGTCGTGCTGGCGATCTCGGGCCTCAACATCACCTTCGGCAAGAACCTGCTGCTGCCGCTGATCGGGCCCGAGGCGTTCACGGCGTTCTCGCAATGGGGCAAGTACGCGCATAACTACCTGAGCTTCGCCTTCACGATCGGGCTGGTCTTCATCTTCTTCATGTGGATCAAGGACAACATCCCGAGCGCCGCGGACATGCAATGGCTCCGGGAGGGCGGCGGCATCGTCGGCAACAGGCACCCGCCAGCGCGGCGCTTCAATGCCGGCCAGAAGATCGTCTACTGGGTCGTGGTCATCGGCGGCGTTGCGCTTGCGATCTCGGGCTATCTCTTGATGTTCCCGTTCTACGGGACCACGATTTCCGGGATGCAGACCGCTCAGGTGGTGCACGGCATCTTCGGCGTGCTGCTGATCGCGGCCATGCTCGCCCACATCTATATCGGCACCATCGGCATGGAGGGCGCCTTCGAGGCCATGTCCACCGGCGACGTCGATCTCAACTGGGCCGAGGAGCATCACAAGCTCTGGGTCGATGAGGAGCGGAAGGGGATGCCGGCAGGCGGCCGCCCGGCCACGGCCCGCGGCTGATCCTTCGAGGGCTCTTGAATCACGCGCCCGGCGCATCTGGCGCCGGGCGCTTTGCTATAAGGGGGCATGCGGATCATCGGCCTTTCGGGCTGGAGCGGCGCCGGCAAGACCACCGTGCTTGCCCGCGCAATCCCCGTGCTCTTGGCGCGCGGGCTCAAGGTCTCGACCGTCAAGCACGCGCACCACGGCTTCGACGTGGACATCCCGGGCAAGGACTCGCACACCCACCGCATGGTGGGCGCGAGCGAGGTATTCGTGTCCTCGAGCGCGCGCTGGGCGCTGGTGCACGAGCTGCGCGGCGAGCACGAGCCCGATCTCGACGAAATCCTGAAGCGCCTCGCGCCGGTCGATCTCGTGATCGTCGAGGGCTTCAAACGGCACAAGCATCCGAAGCTCGAAATCTACCGCGCCAGCCTCGGCAAGCCGCTGCTGCATCCCGACGACGACTGGATCGTGGCGGTGGCCGCCGATGCGCCGGTGCCGGAGGCACGCGTGCCGGTGCTGCCGCTCGACGACGTGGAGAAGATCGTCGACGTGCTTCTGGTCGAATCGGTGCCGGTGGCGCACCCGGGCGCGCGCGCGGAGACGGCGTGATGGCGCAGCTCTCCGACGACTGCTTCGCGCATCAAGGTCCGCTGTTGTCGGTCGAGGAGGCGGCGCGGCGCATGGCCGCGCAGGTGCCGGCGATCGCCGAGATCGAGACCGTGGCGCTCGCCGAGGCACTCGGGCGGATTCTCGCGGCCGACGTGATCGCGCCTATCCCGCTGCCGTCATTCGACAATTCCGCCGTGGACGGATACGCCGTGCGCCACGCCGACGTCGGCCCGGAGGGCGAGACGCGCTTTCCGGTGGTCGCGCGCGTGAGCGCGGGCGCGCGGCCTGCGCGCGCGCTCGCGCGCGGCGAGGCGGCGCGCATCTTCACCGGGGCGCCGATGCCGGAGGGCGCCGACACCGTCTACATGCAGGAAGACTGCAAGCGTGAGGGCGAGACAGTGATCGTGCCCGCCGGCCTCAAGCGCGGCGCCAACCGCCGGCTCACCGGCGAGGACGTGCGCCAGGGCGCGGTCGCGCTGCCCGCCGGCCGGCGGCTCGCGCCCGCCGACGTGGCGCTTGCCGCGGCAATCGGCCTGCGCGGGTTGAAGGTGCGCCGGCGGCCGCGGGTCGCGATCTTCTCTACCGGCGACGAGATCGTGGAGCCGGGGAAAAAGCTCGGGCCGGCCGGCCTGTTCGACGCCAATCGCTATCTCCTGATCGGGCTCCTGCGCGCGCTCGGCGCCGAGACCCACGATCTCGGCATCCTCGCCGACGACGTGGAGGTGCTGACCGGCGCGATCGGGAACGCCGCCGCCGACCACGATCTCGTGCTCACCTCGGGCGGCGTCTCGACCGGCGAAGCCGATCACGTGAAGACTGCGGTCGAGCGGCTCGGGCGGCTGGTGTTCTGGCGGCTCGCGATCAAGCCCGGAAGGCCGGTGGCCATGGGCGTGATCCGCGGCACGGCGTTCGCGGGGCTGCCGGGCAATCCGGTCGCCGTGTTCGTGACCTTCGTGCACGTGGTGCGGCCGCTGCTGTTGCGGCTCGCCGGCGCCACGGCCGGGCCGTTCGTGCCGTTGCCGGTCAAGGCGGCGTTCCACTACGGCAAGAAGAAGGGGCGGCGGGAATATGTGCGGGTGGCGTTGCGGCCGGCCGCCGACGGCGGCTACGAGGCGGTGAAGCACCCGCAGGAAGGGGCGGGCGTGCTCACCTCGCTCACCGAGACCGACGGACTCGCGGAATTGCGCGAGGACGTCACCCAGGTCGAGCCGGGCTCGACCATCGGCTTTCTTTCGTATGCGACGCTGGTCGGCTGAGCCGACGCGTCCGGGTCAGATGCGGACGCCGGAGGTCGAGAAGGCGACCGATACCGGCTGCTGATAGAGATTGAGGACGTAAGCGCCCGCCAGCCCGATGACGATGGCGATGACGCAAGCGGTCAGAAAAACGCGCATGCCCTGATCCTCCCGGGGCGACGACCGGCCCCACGCCGCAATTATGGGGTCGAAGGCCGCCAGATCAAAGGATCAGGTTTCGGCATATTGCGCTGCGAAAGCCTCGGCCGCGACCAGGTCTTCCGGCGTATTGACGTTGAAAAAGGGATCGACCGGCTGCGCCGGCCATCCGGCGATGGCGACGCCGTAGCGCGCGGTGAAGATCTCGATCTTGTGCAAGTCGTCTTCGAACAGCGCCCGGCGCAAGTCGGCGCGCAGCGCCACCGGCCAGAGCGCCACCACCGGATGGCGCCAATCGCCGGAGCGCGCACAGGCGAGCGGTACTCCGGCCGCGACGCGTGCCGCGTGCAGCCGGGCGATGAGGTCGCGCGGCAGGAACGGGCAGTCGCCGGGCGCGCTTGCGACCCAATCGCAAGCCGGCGCGGCGCGGGCGGCCCACTCGAGCCCGGCCAGGATGCCGGCCAAAGGCCCGGCGAAATCCGGCACTTCGTCGGCGATCACCGGCAGGCCGAAAGCCGCGAAGCGGGCGGGATCGCCGTTCGCGTTCAGGACGAGGCCGCGGCATTGCGGCTTGAGGCGCTGAAGCGCGCGCTCGAGGATGGTGGTGCCGCCGATCCTGAGCAGCGCCTTGTCGCCGCCGCCCATGCGGCGCGCGCGGCCGCCGGCGAGCACGAGGCCGAG
>JAHFPN010000095.1 GCA_023269635.1 Hyphomicrobiales bacterium
TCCGAGAACCAGCGATCGAGCCCGCGCTCGAGCGTGATGCTCGCGATCACCGCGACCAGAATCGCCGGCACCACCGCCACGATCCCGAACAGGAGCCCGATCCGCACGTGCAATCGCGACGCCGCCCGGCCGCGCCGACGCGCACGAATCAGACCCCAGATCTCCCAGGCCACCAGTCCGACCAGCGCCAGCACCATGGTGGCGTTGGCCAGAAGCACGCTCACCACCACGTCGTGGGTCGGCGAGATCGAGGTCAGGCCGGTGAGGACCAGAAAGGTGACCAGCGCCGAGACCAGCGCCAGCACCACTACGATTGGCGCAAGCCAGCCGGCGATGCCGCGCCGGCCGCGCGGGAACGCACCGCCGAGGTCGTCCGCGCTCCTAGTGTCGTCCATGCATGCCGCCAGGTCGCCGGGCGCCTATCGCCGGGATGTGATGCAGTGCGACAACACTGGTGCAAAAATGTGACAGCGGCAACAAGGCCGAAACTACGCGTCGGCGATGCCATTAGCCTCAACGGCCGGTGCGGATCACCTGGATCTCGAGGTCGCGGATCTTCTTGCGCAGCGTATTGCGGTTGACGCCAAGAAGCTCGGCCGCCTTGATCTGATTGCCGCGGGTGGCCGCCAGCGCCGCCGAAACCAGCGGCGTTTCCACTTCGCGCAAGATCCGGTGATAGAGCCCGGGCGGCGGCAGGCCGTCCCCGAAGCTCCCGAAATAGCGGGCCAGATGGCGCTCCATTGAGGCGCCGAGCGCGTCGCTGCCCCGGTCTTCCAGCGCCGCCTCGGCCGCGGGCTGGAACAGCTCCGCGTCGATGATCGGCGCGCCGATCACTTCCTGCGGATAGAGCGCGGCCAATCGGCGCACGAGGTTCTCCAACTCGCGCACGTTCCCCGGCCACCGGTAGCGCCTAAGCTTCTCGAGCGCGGCGGCGTCGAGCTGCTTCAGCGGCAGTCCCTCGCGCTCGACCTGGGCGAAGAAGTGGCGCACCAGATCCGGGATGTCCTCGGCGCGCTCGCGCAACGGCGGCAGCCGAAGCGGCACCACGTTCAGGCGGAAGAACAGGTCTTCGCGGAACAACCCCTGCTGAATCAGAATCCGCAAATCCTTGTTGGTCGCCGCGATGATGCGCACGTCGGACTTGATCGGCGTGCGGCCGCCGACGGTGGTGTACTCGCCCTGTTGCAGCACCCGCAGCAGCCGGGTCTGCGCCTCCATCGGCATGTCGCCGATCTCGTCGAGGAACAGCGTGCCGCCTTCGGCCTGCTCGAAGCGGCCGGACGAGCGCGTGTTGGCGCCGGTGAAGGCGCCCTTCTCGTGCCCGAACAGTTCCGATTCGATCAGGTCGCGCGGAATCGCCGCCATGTTCACCGGCACGAACGGCCCGGCATGGCGCTTGCCGTAATCGTGCAGCGCGCGCGCCACCAGCTCCTTGCCGGTGCCGGATTCGCCGGAGATCATTACCGTTAGATCGGTCTGCATCAGCCGCGCCAGCACGCGGTAGATCTCCTGCATGGCCGGCGAGCGGCCGACCAGCGGGATCGAGCTCTCGGTCTCCTCGCCCCGCGGCGCTGGCGGCTCGGCGCGCTTCGGCTCCGAGAGCGCGCGGCCGACGATCGCGATCAGTTCCTTGAGGTCGAACGGTTTCGGCAAATACTCGTAGGCGCCGCGCTCGGAAGCGCGGATCGCGGTCATGAACGTATTCTGCGCGCTCATGACGATGATCGGCAGCTCCGGCCGGAGCTTCTTGATCCGCGGCAGGAGGTCGAAAGCATTCTCGTCCGGCATCACCACGTCGGTAATCACCAGATCGCCGTCGCCCTGGCTGATCCAGCGCCAGAGCGTCGCCGCATTGCCGCAGGAGCGA
Source organism: Hyphomicrobiales bacterium (assembly GCA_023269635.1). Taxonomy (GTDB): domain Bacteria; phylum Pseudomonadota; class Alphaproteobacteria; order Rhizobiales; family Xanthobacteraceae; genus JAHFPN01. The sequence continues at coordinate 1,868 of JAHFPN010000095.1, forward strand.
ACTTCGTAGCCGGCCCGCGACAGCGCCTGATTGAGCACGGTGCGGATCGCGGCATCATCATCGGCGATGAGGATGCTTCCCGAGGGCATGGCGCTACTCCTCGGGCGACGGCGGCACGAGACCGCCGGCCTGATCGAAGATCGGCATCAACACGCGGAAGATCGTGCGCCGCGGCTGGCTGTCGCATTCGACGATGCCGCCATGGTCGCCGATGATCTTGGCGACGAGTGCCAAGCCCAGCCCGGTGCCGGTGGGCTTGGTGGTGACGAAAGGATCGAACAGATGCGGCATCAGGTCCTCAGGGACTCCCGGACCGTTGTCGCGCACGCAGAATTCGAGCGGCAGGCCGACCCGCGCGGAAGAGCCCGGCATGGCCAGGCGGACGCCGGGGCGGAACGCGGTGGTCAGCGCAATCTCGCCGTCGGCCGCGCCGCCGATCGACTCGGCCGCGTTTTTCACAAGGTTTAGAAACACTTGCACGAGCTGATCGCGGTTTGCGAACACCGGCGGCAGCGACGGGTCGTATTCCTCGACGAAGCGGATGTGGCGCGCGAAGCCGGCGGTGGCGAGCCGCTTCACGTGTTCGAGCACGGCGTGAATGTTCACCGCCTCGCGCTCGACCGGCCGCTCGTCAGAGAATATCTCCATGCGGTCGACGATCTTCACGATCCGGTCGGTCTCCTCGCAGATCAGGCGCGTGAGCACGCGGTCTTCGTCGCCGGCCGCCTGCTCCAAGAGCTGCGCCGCACCGCGGATGCCGGAGAGCGGATTCTTGATCTCGTGCGCCAACATGGCGGCGAGCGCGGTCACCGAGCGCGCGGCGCCGCGATGGGTGAGCTGGCGGTCGATCTTGTCGGCGATCGAGCGCTCTTGCAGCACCACGACCACGTGATCGGGCCGCTCCGGCAGCGGTGCCACATAGATGTCCACGATGCGCTCGCCGCCGTTTCGCGGCGTGCCGAGGTCGACCCGGTATTCGTTGACGACGGCGCCGCGATTGCGCACCTGGTCGAGCAGCGTGAGCAAGGGGCTGCCGAACGGCACGAATTCATGGATGCGATGGCGGCGCAGCACCGTGGCGCCGACTTCGAAAAAGGCTTCAGCGGCGGCGTTCGCCTCGACGACCCGGCCGTCGGGCGCGACCGTCACCACCGGATGCGGCAGCGCGTCGAGCACCGCGTCGGCGGTGCCGATGCCGCCCGGCGGCGCGCGCTCGGCGACCGCGCTTCTCATGCGGCCATCCTGCAGCCGACGTCATCAAAGGCGTGGTTGATCCCGCGCACGACGCGCGCCGGTTCGGTCTCGGCCAACAGGCGGCCGCGCCAGGTCTTGATCCATTCGGTCGCGCGGCGTGCCGAAATCGCGGCCGCCTCGAGCGCCCAGCCGATGTGCTTGCGCGCCTCGCGCATGCCGCGTGGCCGACCGTAGCGGGAAAGCCATTCATCGTAGAGCTCGAGCAGCAGATCGCGCTGGAGCGCGAGCGGGGGATCGGCCGGACGCTCGCCGCTCGCGAGAAAACGGGCCACCTGCCCCGGAAACCATGGCCGGCCGCGCGCGCCGCGCCCGATCATCACGCCGTCGGCGTGCGAGGCCGCGAGCATCGCCGCCGCGTCGTCGTACGTCGTCAAGTCGCCGTTGGCGACCACCGGGATTTTCACCGCCGCCTTCACCGCCGCGATCGCATTCCAATCCGCGCGGCCCTGATAGAACTGGGAGCGCGTGCGGCCGTGCACGGTGACCATGGCGACGCCGGCGGCTTCCGCACGGCGGGCGAGCTCCGGCGCCACGATCGCGCGCTCGTCCCAGCCGAGACGCATCTTGAGCGTGACGGGCAAGCGGGTCGCGCTGATCACCGCGTCCACGAGGCGCGTCGCCTGGTCGAGATCGCGCAGGAGCGCGGCGCCGGCCTGGCCCGCGTTCACCTGCTTTGCCGGGCAGCCCATGTTGACGTCGATGACGTCGGCGCCGGCGCTTTCCGCGATGCGCGCGCCCGCGGCGAGCCAACGCGGCTCGCAACCCGCGAGCTGCACCACGTGCAGCCCGGCGTCCTCCGCGCCTTCCGCGCGCAGCGTGGCCGCAGGATCGCCGTCGGCGAGCCACTGGCTCGCGATCATTTCCGAGACCACCAGCCCGGCGCCGAAGCGCAGCGCCATTCTGCGGAACGGGAGGTCGGTGATGCTCGCCATCGGCGCGAGCAGGACCGGATTGGGCAACCGGTGGGACCCGAGGCAAAACCCGTCGCGTTGCGCAGAGCCGTGGCTCACAAAGGTACCCTCAGGCAGTTGCATAAAATTTAGGCGATACCATTCTTGCATATATCTTAGTCAAATCATTTTTGCACCGCAAGAGGCCATTGGAATAGTACGCGCGACGCCGGGCATGCGTTGGTCTAGATCGGACCCGGCGGTCGCCGGCCGCACGAGGGCTAAATGGGCGCCGAACCCCGCATCATCGCGATTGTGGTTGCCGCCGGCAGCGGCGAGCGCATGGGCAGCCGCCCGAAACAGTATCGGGCGTTCGCCGGCGAACCGGTGCTGCGCCATTCGTTGCGGCTTTTCGCCGCCCACCCCGGGGTGGAGGCGATCCAGCCGGTTATCCACAGGGATCACGCCGAGGATTTCCGGGCCGCCGCGGCCGGCATCGGCAAGTGTCTTGCGCCCGCGATCGGCGGCCCGACGCGCCAGCGCTCGGTGCTGGCCGGGCTCGAGGCGGTGGCGGCGCTGAAGCCCGAACTCGTGCTCGTGCATGACGCGGCGCGGCCGCTCGCCTCGCCCGCGCTCGTGGACCGCGCGCTCGCGGCGGCGGCCGCATCGGGCGCCGCGATCCCGGCGCTGCCGGTAAGCGACACCGTCAAGCGCGTGGATCGCTCCGGCCGCGTGATCGCGACGCTCGCCCGCGAGGAGCTGCGCGCGGTGCAGACGCCGCAAGCATTCGCCTATCGGCCGCTTCTCGATGCGCACCAGCGCGCGCTCGCCGCGGGCCGCGACGATTTTTCCGACGATGCCGCGCTGCTGGAATGGGCCGGCATTCCGGTTTCGACCTTCGCCGGCGATCCCGGCAACATCAAGCTCACGGCGCCCGAGGATTTCGCGCGCGCGCAAACGCTCGACGCGCTCGCGCTATCCGATATCCGTACCGGCACCGCCTTCGACGCGCACGCGTTCGGCCCGGGCGATCATGTGATGCTGGGCGGGATCCGCATCGCGCATGACAAGGGCCTGGTGGGCCATTCCGACGCCGATGTGGTGTTGCATGTGCTGACCGACGCGTTGCTCGGCGCCATTGCGGCATCCGACATCGGCGAGCATTTCCCGCCTTCCGATCCGCGCTGGCGCGGCGCCTCCTCCGACCGCTTCCTTGCGCATGCGGTGTCGCTGATACAAGCGCGCGGCGGCCGCATCATGCACCTCGATGTCACCGCGATCTGCGAGGCGCCGAAGGTCGCGCCCCATCGCGAGGCCATGCGCAAGCGGATCGCCGAGATCGCCGGCATCGCCGTCGATCGCGTCAGCGTCAAAGCCACCACCACCAACGGCCTCGGCTTTCTCGGCCGCGGCGACGGCATTGCCGCGATCGCGAGCGCGACCGTGCGGCTGCCGTGGGGCGATTCGCGGAGCGAGCCATGATCGACGCGGAAATGCGCGCGGCGGCCACGCGCCTGCTCGAGGCCTGCCGGCGCGAGCACCTAAAGCTCGCGCTTGCCGAATCCTGCACCGGCGGCCTGGTCGCCGCCACGCTCACCGAAATCCCCGGCTCCTCGCAGGTGGTCGACCGCGGCTATGTCACCTATTCGAACCAGGCCAAGGAGTCCGCGCTCGGCGTTCCGGCGGAAACGTTGAAGCGTTTCGGCGCGGTGAGTGCCGAGGTCGTGCGCGCAATGGTCGAAGGAACGCTCGCGAAATCCGGCGCTGATCTTGCGGTGGCGATCACCGGCATCGCCGGCCCCGGCGGCGGCAGCGCGGAAAAGCCCGTGGGGCTCGTGCATTTTGCCGCCGCCCGCCGCGGCGGGCGCGTGCTCGCGCGCGAAATCCGCTTCGGCGATTTGGGACGAACGGAGGTTCGGCGCCGCTCGGTGCTCGAAGCGCTTAAATTGGCTGGCGAGCTGATCCGGTAGTCACCGCCCGAGCTTCTTGCGCAGGATCGCGCCCAGAATATCCGAGTAATCGTCAGCCCAGGCCAGCACCTTGCCGGGATCGATCTTTCGCCAACCGGGCTTCGCCGCGAGCGCGCGCAGATCGGCCGCGTCGCGCGCGAGCACCGCCACGAGCGCGTTCGCCCTGTAGTCGGCCTGCACTTGGTTCGCCCGGTCGTCCTGTTTCACCAGCGCGCGGAGACCCGTGGCCGCAGCCACGGCGCCGACGACGCGCGCGAGCTCCATGTGCCGGTTCGAGATGTGCACCACGATCACGCCGCGCGGCGCGAGCCGCGAGAGATAGCCGGCGAACGCCTCGCGCGTGAGCAGATGCACCGGAATCGCATCCGAAGAGAACGCGTCGAGCACGATCAGGTCGAAGCGCTCGCGCGCGGCGGCGAGCGTGAGCCGCGCGTCGCCGAGCACCACCGGCAGGTTGGGTGCGCACGCGGTGATAAACCGGAAGCGCTGCGGGTCGCGCGCGATCCGCACCACCTCGGGATCGATCTCGAAGAACGTCCAGCGCTCGTTGCTATGGATGTGGCAGGCAAGGCTTCCGGTGCCGAGCCCCACCGCGGCGACTTCGCCGAGCCGGCCGCGCGCGGCGCGCGCAGCCTCGACGGCTTCCGAGATCGGCCCGCCGAAATAATAATAGGTCAGCGGCTCGGGCCGGCTCGTCACCGGCGTCCCTTTGGCCTCGCGCACCTGCTCGGCGCCGTGGATGGTGGTGCCGTGGAACAACAGCCGATGGCGGCCGTCCGCGGTCTCGAGCACCTTGTGCACGCCGAAGAAGCTGCGGGCGGTCTCGACCCGGGCGAGGCCCGGCTGCCAGAGCGCGGTGATCACGAACGCGAGCGCCACCAGCGCGAATAGCCGCGCCGGCCGCTCGCGGTAGAACAGCATGATCCCGGCGAGCGCCACCAGCCCGATCTGGAACGCGAGGCTCGCCGAATCCGGCAGGTACGCGCCGTACAGGTAACGGGGCGCGGCGACCAAAGCCGCCAGCAACAGCACCGGCCCGGCCTCGCGCAGGAAGTTGCGTGGCCCGCCCGCGAACGCGCCGGGAAGCGCCAGCAAGGCCGCCGCGATCAGGATCGGATACTCGTAGGTGTTGCTGAAGAGATGCGGCGCGAGCAGGCCGGCGAATATCCCACCCACCACCCCGCCGATCGAGACCCAGAGATAGAACTCGGTGAGCCGCGCCGGCGCTGGCCGCCGCCAATAGAGCTCGCCGTGGCAGAGCAAGGCGAGCACCACGAAGCTCACGAGATTGAGCGCGATGGTGGCGAGCCAGAACACCTTGTCGCCGCCGATCACGCTGATCGAGAGCGCCGCCACCACGAACGGCACGAGCTTCACGACGGTGTCGTGCCCGACCCAGGGCTGCTCGCGGAACAGCGCGACGAATGTCAGGAGATAGAGCGCGAGCGGGATCACCCACAGAAACGGCGCGGCCGCGATATCGGTGGTGATGTGGGCGGTGACCGCCACCACCAGGCCGGACGGAATCGCCGCCAGCGCCATCCACGACAGCCGCTCGGAAAAGCCCGGCTTCGGCACGCTTTTCGCCGGTGCCGCCGGGATCGTCCGCACGCGCGAGACATAGAGCCCGGCCGCAGCGATCAAGACCGCGAGCCCGGCGAAGCCCAAGGACCAGAGCCGCGCCTGGGTTCCGAGACTTAACAGCGGCTCGAGCAGGAACGGATAGAACAGCAGGGCCGCGAACGAGCCGAGGTTCGAGGCGCCATAGAGCACGTACGGGTTCTTCGCTTGGGCATGCCCGGAGACCGCGAACCAGCTCTGCAAGAGCGGCGCGCTCGCCGCCAGTGCCATGAACGGCAGCCCGATCGAGACCGAAAACAGCACGACCAGCCAGAGCTCGATCCCCGACGAGGGCGGCGCGCCGAAGTTCAGCGCGACCCCGATCGGCAGCGTTGCGGCCGCGACGCCTAGAAATAAGAGATGCACGAGCGCGGCGCGGCCGGGTGCGAGCGTGCGCGCCAATAGATGCGCGTAGGCATAGCCGGCGAGCAGCGCGCCCTGGAAGAACACCATCGCCACCGACCACACCGCCGGTGCGCCGCCGAGAATCGGCAGCACCATCTTGGTGAACATCGGCTGCAAGGCGAACAGCAGCAGCGCCGAGACGAACAATGTCAGGGCATAGAGTGCCGGCGCCAAGCGAGCGCCGGCGGCGAAAGCGCCGCGCGTCTCAGCAGAAGCCGCAGGGTCGAGGGAGGTCATGGCCGGCCGGTCTCGATCCGGACGACCTTAGCGGCCGGACCTTAAGCGTCGCTTACCCGGTAGATTTCATCGGCCCGGCGCTCGAACGCCTCGGCAAAGCGCCGAAACGCCGCGTCGAACACCGACCCCATGACCAGGCCGAGCACGCGCGAGCGGAACTCATAGGCGATGTAGAAGTCGACCTCGGAGGCGTTCTCGCCCGCGGGCCGAAACCGCCAGCGGTTCTCCAGGTACTCGAACGGGCCGTCGAGGTATTCGACCAGGATCGCGAGCCGCGGCCGGTCGAGCGTCACCTTGGTGGTGAAGGTCTCGTGCAAGGGGCCATAGGCGACCGTCATGGCCGATTCCAGGATCTTGGTATCCTGCCCGCCCTCGGCGCGGCGCAGCACGCTGAGCCGTTGGCAGAGCGGCACGAATTCTGGGTAGCGCTCCATGTCGGCCACGAGCTCGAACATATCGGCGGCCGAGTGTTTGACCCGCCGCGTCGTTCGAAAACTCGGCATCGGGTGCGGCCCGCGCTTCAGCGGCCGAGCTTGGTGTTGCGCGCGGCCTTGAGCTTGGCGAAGTCCTCGCCGGCGTGGTGCGAGGAGCGCGTGAGCGGCGAGGCGGCGACCATCAGGAAGCCCTTGGCGCGCGCGATGGTCGCATAGGCTTCGAATTCCGCGGGCGGCGCGTAGCGTGCGACCGGATGATGCTGCGGGCTCGGGCGCAGATACTGCCCGATGGTGATGAAATCGACCTCGGCTGAGCGCAGGTCGTCCATCACCTGCAACACCTCGTTCCGCTCCTCGCCGAGGCCGAGCATGATTCCGGACTTGGTGAAGATCGTGGGATCGCGCTCCTTCGCCCGCGCCAGGAGCCGGAGCGAATGGAAATAACGCGCGCCCGGACGCACCTCCAGATACAGCGACGGCACGGTCTCGAGATTGTGGTTGAACACGTCGGGCTTAGCTTCGATCACGAGCTCGAGCGCAGCGTCCTTGCGCAGGAAGTCCGGCGTCAGCACCTCGATCGTGGTGCCGGGGCTCGCGGCACGAATCGCGCGGATGGTGTTGGCGAAGTGCCCGGCGCCGCCGTCGGCGAGATCGTCCCGATCCACGGAAGTGACGACGACGTGCTTCAGTCCGAGCTTGGCG